>FR882088.1:165949-206274 GCA_000434915.1 Ruminococcus sp. CAG:563 | reverse complement strand
CAAGCAGGATTATCCATTATGCGAAAGAGAATTCCACTGAAGTAGAGTATGAACCGTACAGAAACTCGGTAGCCGGTACAATCATTGAGATTACAGAAGAATATATCGTGGTGGATGATTCTATCCTGTGCAAGAATCCGACAGACGGTATCACCTACAAGGTTCTGCTAAATGACCTTCGTATCTCCCGTTATGTAGATTATGTAATTGTCAAGGTTGGTGATACCGTGCAAATTTCCTATGAAGGCGAAATTGATGAAACCAGTGGTAACACCATTGCAGGTGCAATTTCGGCCAGACGGTATCACCTACAAGGTTCTGCTAAATGACCTTCGCATCTCCCGTTATGTAGATTATGGAATTGTCAAGGTTGGTGATACAGTACAGATTTCCTATGAAGGCGAAATTGATAAGACCAGAGGTAATACCATTGCAGGTGCAATTTCGGTATTTAAGGCAACAATCTCCGATGGAGATGTATTAATTCCTGAATGAACCACCTACGCCTATATGTTTGATAATAATACAAAATCTCTTGCTTTTCTAAGCAAAAACGCTTATAATTTGAAGTGGTATAGATTGCTATTATTCATAGCTACAGGGTAAGTGTTATCAACCCCGATAACAAACTGATAACATTAGCCCATATAGGCAGGATAATATGGATACATCAAATAATCAAAAGCGCCACGAATACGACAGAGAATAATCTCTAAGCAAAATTGATTAGGCTTTGTCGAGTGGGAATAAATTCACACCCGTGAAAAAGCCTTATTTTACTGGGCTTTTGCCGATTGTATATGCTTTTTGGCAACAAAATGGCAACATAATTTGAATTATTGTAAAAGTAAAGAGCTATCAGATGTTCAAAAAATCTGATAGCTCTTTTGTATTTACAGCTTTGTGAAATACCATAGGAAGGTATAATCATTAAAGTCAATACTGTCACCGTTATCGTCTATAACATAGATACCGTCAATGATATAGGAATACTCATACTCTGCACCGACCTTGAAGTTCCCCTCTTTCGGAATGTTATGGCACCTGCCGATACAAACATTGTTACGTGTGCGGTTGTTCGCTATTTCGGCATCCGTCTGCGGATCGACTCCGTTTGCCGGCTTATCAATGCACATTTTTTCTCTTTGCATTTTTTCATGCTCTGTCATTTCTATTCTCCTCAAAATTACTTCTTACTCAATAGAAATCATCTGATGAATTTCCACTTTCGGGACGGTGAAAGAAACCTTTCCGTCAGCATAGGTGAAGTCAATTTCTTCATTCTGCGGAACAAGAATAACCTTTTCGGGTTTGTCGCATTTCACACTGACATTGACATTATAAAGCGGCACAACATCCTCGATTACTTCCGTGTCCTTGCCACGCACCGTTGTGTGTACATAAAGAAGATGAACGATTTTTCTGTCATTCTGCTGAAGAAGTGTAACGATACCTTTATCCGGAACGGAGCTTTCAATCGTGAAATCGCCGTTCATAAGCCGTTCAATAACGTATGCGACAAGCTCCTTAATATGGAAATCGCCGGACTCCGCATAGCCTCTGAAAATGTCCCAGCCGATATAAGCGATATTGCCCTTGATTGCAGCGGTAGGATAGGTAAGGCTTCGGTCATTCGGAGCGTGCTGATGCGAACAAAAATGCTCTGCGGTACGGTTAAAATACGGATTCTGTCCGTTTGCGACGATTTCGGCGTCAATATTATCAAAGCGATAGTTTACGGCACGCATAAGGTATTCGGTTTTTCCGTTCACCGTATCAAATTCGGGAATAAAATATGTAGGTCTGAATTCATTTTCACCGATAAACTTGACACCGGTATCAACGCAGAATTCATTATTATCATCAAGACCCGATACGCCGGAAAGAAGCAATTTGCCGCCCTTTGCAAGGTAATCGTTTATTTTCGATTTAAGCCTTTCGTCAAACTTCCAAATATCCGGCAAAATAAGCATTTTATACTTCGTAAAATCCTCATCAAGGTCGATGAAATTATACAATCTGTTCGTTTCAAGAAGAATTCGGTTTGCGCCTGCATCGTACCAACCGCCCTCGTCTCTGCCTTTTATGCACTCTGCGGCAAGAACAGCAATATCGGCAATATACCTTGCTCCCTTGCACCACGGCTCTTTCGCTTCGACCTCGGCGTAAGCTTTTCCGATAAGTCCATAGGTCGATTTATTGAGAAGTCCCTCCGGGTGCATCTGATCGCCGATTGAGCATCCGCCGCCCTCGGCAAGGGAAAGTGCCGTTTCATAGCGCAGTGCGTTAGGGTGCTTAAATCCGCCGAATTCGCCCCATGTTCGGTGAAATTTACCCGTCATGCCGAGGAAGCAATCTCGCTTCGTTCTCGCATATGCCGCAGACATCGGAAAATGGTCATATCCCCAGCCGCCTGTCGGGAGGCTCTCCAGCTCAAGACATTCAATCGTATCAATCAAATCAGGTCTACCCTTGGAAACATGACCGGAGTTTTGGAAAATTATTGTTTCCGGATTGTGCTTATGTACCGCTTCCTCTACCCTGTCAAGATAGTTGCGATATACCTTTTTGCCAAAAGCTTCAACATCTTTAAGATTGTTGTAATCAAGGCCGGCAGCCGTCATATCCGCACAACACTTTTCACAGCAGCACATCGGTTCTCCGACGATATCAAGAAAGATTTCGCACGGATTATAGTTTACCATGACCTCTTCAATCTCGGCAATGAGCTTATCAAGATAAGCCGTGTTGAAACACATCAGATGGTAGCCTGCCTGGGTGAAATCGGGAGCTTTACCAATATCCGATGGGTTTACTCTCACCCAATCGTGATGCTCAACCGCATCCTTTTCATCAAAGCCTGCCGAAATATATACCGGAGCACGAACTCCGATTTCCTCGCATGCTTCAAGCTGTGCCTTGAGCAGGTCAAATTTCAGCGTCGGATTCATTGTGTTTACCTTTGTCGGGTGATATGAAAAGCCGTGATGGCACTTTGAAAAAACTGTAATTGAATCAACATGACCCAGCTTCAGCGTTTCCTGCCACGCTTTTTTATCAAACTTTGCGCCGACATCGGGAATGAGCGGCGAAGTGTGGAAATCAAGGTGTACCTGTCTTAATCTAAAATCTTTCATAAATACCTCCAAAATACTGTGGTGCACAACAACTATAATCTATTTCCGAGAAAAATTCAAGCATTATTTGCCAATGCATATGATTGTCATTCATTTTTTGCTTTCTTCATCTCACGTCGCTTGTTGCGGCGTTCACGATTTATATGACGTTCAAAATCGCCGTTGTTTATCAGTTCGGCAAGAACGAATTGTTCAAACGTCGGCACGGTGCAGGAATAGAACCCGAGCCTGTCATTGAACGGTTTAACAAGCCTTTTCGGCAAGACCATGTATCCTACACGCAAGGACGGTGATATGGTCTTTGAAAATGTGTTAAGATAAATCACATTATCCTTATCGGAAAGTGCAAACAATGTTTCCGTTGGTTTCACATAAACCGAAAACTCGGAATCATAGTCTGATTCAATAATAAACCTATTAGCCTTATCCGACCAGCGTATGTATTCATACCTTTTTGATGCCGAGGCAGTGACGCCGCTCGGAAAGCTTCTGTAAGGCGTTGTATGCAGAACATCGGCATCGGTTTTAGCGAGTGCCACACCGTCGATTCCGTCATCGCAAAGCGGCAAAAGATCATATTTTACACCTGCCGCATGATAAACCTGTTCAATTTTTTGATATGACGGCGATTCGATAGCATAGACCTTATCGCGACCCAGCAGATCAACAATCAGTCTGTAAAGATATTCCGCACCCGAGCCGATAACTATTTGCTCAATTTCAACATTTATTCCCCTGTTGCGTGCAAGATACTGCTTCAATGCCGTTCTCAGCTCAATACAACCGACATTCGGCGATTTTTCGAGAATAACTTCATTATAATCCGTCAAGACCTTACGCATAGTCTTGCTCAAAAGGGAAACAGAAAACGTCGTACGAGTTGAAGCTATATGAGTTTTGAACGACTCGGATATATGAGAAACCTCGGCAAAGCCGTCATTCGGACTGAAAATAACAAAATATCCGCTTCGCTCCCTCGGCTCGATATAGCCCTCATCGCACAAAAGTGCATAAGCATGCTCGACCGTTATTGTGCTGACGCCTACCTCATCGGCAAGCAGCCGTTTTGACGGAAGCTTGCTGTTAAATTCAAAAGTTCCGCTTGTTATATCGTCCCTGATTTGTCTGTAAATTTGCAGATACACGGGGCGTTTTTGTTTGTCAATTCTATACTTCATCTGGTTATATAAAATTCTCCGTTTCTGACTATTTTATATTATCAGAGCTATTATATAATATTCCCAACAGATTTGCAAGGAGGAAAACACAATGCAAACAAAAAGAACAGCAAAGCAGAACACAATGTGGATATGCACAACGGCAGTGCTCATGGCTATGAACGTGGCACTCAGCTCATTCGGAGTTCCCGTAGCCGGCGGACATCTTTATCTTAATGACATCGTTATCTGTGCAGCGGCGATAATCCTTGATCCGTTGGCGGCATTCATGGTCGGCGGCGTAGGCGCATTTCTCGGCGACCTATTCTTCTATCCTGCACCGATGTGGGTTTCGCTTGTAACTCACGGCTTGCAGGCAATTATCATTTCCGTTTTCTCCCACTATGTGTTGAAGAAGAAGCCTGTTCTCGCTTCGGGAATCGGCGTTACGGTCGGTGCAATCATCATGATTGTCGGATATTCAATAGGAAGAGCATTTATTTACAGCACACCCGAAGCTGCTCTCTTAAAGCTTCCGTTCCAGGTTCTTCAGGCGGCTGTCGGTGCAGTGTTCGGCATGCTCCTTTGCTGGAAATTCGGCATACATAAGCTTTACACAAACCAACTCATGAGAAAATAACAAGAAAGGACTGCTACGTTTTTGTGCAGTCCTTCCTTATTTATTCTACGATTGACAGAATTTTGCTTCAATGCTATGATTGTACTATATATTGTAAACGGAGCAATGCTATGAGTAAAATTTTGAATGACAATCTGATATATGAAATTTTGTCTGTCGTGGAAGAAATTCCATACGGTCGGGCGGCAAGTTACGGTCAGATTGCAAGGCTTATCGGTCGTGACAAAAATTCACGTCTCGTCGGCAATGTGCTCAGCCGTGCGGAATTTTACGGAAATTACCCGTGTCACCGTGTCGTTAACAGTTCCGGCCGGACTGCTCCGGGGTGGGCGGAACAACGTTCGCTTCTTGAAAGCGAGGGCGTTGAATTCAAGCCGAACGGCTGTGTTGACATGAAAAAATACCAATGGAAGCCATAAATTAAGCACCTCAAGGATAACGCATCAACCATTTTCTTGGTTTCTTCGATATTAACGTCTTCGCCGTTCATCGGCAGCCTCATCATATCGAATCCGAAATTTTTCTTAATTCTCTCCATCAACGGTTGCTCCTTCCGATTTTGTTGCTTAATTATAACATAGACTTTCTGTATATGCAGCAGACGGTTAGAGTATCAACTTTTTAATACTCATTTCTTGCAAATATCCTTATGATATGATATATTATATATTGAAAAATAAAAGAGGAGCTGTGCTATAATGTCCCAATCGAGTATACCGCTTTGCAATATACGTTATTGTCATCGTCCGCCGGCATCATGGATACTTGCCGGATTCAGCCTACTTGAAAAAGACGGCCTTTTGAAGCTTGGAAAAGTCACATGCTATGATAAATTTTTAGCGGACGGTCTTTATCAGCACAATAATATAATTGAAGTTTCAGTTGATAACAAGCTTATTGTTTTTGACTATGAAAACGGCTATCAGAGCTTCCTTAGCAGCGAGCTGTTTGATAACCAGATGGATAACGTTACGGCTCTTTTTAAAAGCAACTGCAATCCTCAAAAATATATCGGACTTCGCAATCAAGGTAAGATACACCCATTCGTTGCGGGAACCTTCACCGCAACCTGTCCCGATAATCCTTATGATAAAATATTTGCGGATAATTACGGCTTTTCCCGTGACGGCATCGTTAAGTTTATGTACTCCGTTAAGCACCACAAGGAGTATATCCGAATCAATGACTACAGAAATACAGAAAATCTGAATCATTTTGATTCTTATAATCTTCTGTTTTGGACTCGCCTTAACGAAGAAGTTGTGACTGTACAAGACATTAAAAACTCATACCCGTTCCTTGACGATGAGGGTGCGGAAAAGCTCTCCGTTGAGTGTTCGGCAATGCTGCGTGATATAAATCTTAAAAGAATTGAAATATGCTCGGCTCTGAAGAAAGAATATGGCGATCGCCTTATCGGCGGAATTGCCGACGGCGACTACGCAAGAAGAAATTGTCCCGAATTAATAACCACTGACGAACGAATCACAACAAGAAGCAGATATCTTGAAACCATGCATTCAAACATAATCGGCGTAATCTCAAGCGGACATCAATATTGCATCGGTGCAAGATTCGGTGAGCTTATTTCGTCCGGCAAAGCGATTATTTCCGATCCGTTTCGTTATGTTCTTCCCGGTGATTTCAGCGAGGGGAAAAATTATCTTTCCTTCGCTTCAAGCGACGAGCTTTGCGAAAAGGCCGAGTTTCTTCTAAGCAATCCATCGACAGTCAATGAAATGGAAACAGTTAACAGTCAATACTATCACAATTTCTTTGAACCGCGCAAATGCGTTCTCAACGCCTTGAAAACCGCACTGCCTGAATATGAAATTTTTAATAAATAAGGAGCAAACCGCATTATGCAATTCAACAATCCGATTTCCGAAGCATGGCATGCCGACCCGGAAGCAAGAATTTACAACGGAAAATACTGCATTTACGTTACAAGAAGCCTTCCCTACGAGCAGCAGCTCAACCATGATATGTTTGTCTCCGACGATCTTGAGCACTGGGAAAAAATTGAATCGATTATTGACATGTCCGGTTTTCCTTGGGTGAAGAAAGCCGTTTGGGCACCGACAATTATCGAAAAGAACGGAAAATATTATTACATCTTCGCCTCTAACGATATCCATGAGGATAACGAGGGCGGCGGCCTTGAAATTGCCGTTTCCGACTCGCCGACAGGTCCTTTTAAAGGCTACCTCGGCAAATCACTGATAGGTACAATAATCAACGGTGCTCAGCCGATTGACGCTCATCTTTTCAAAGATGATGACGGCACGGTTTATCTTTATTACGGCGGTTGGAAACACTGCAACGTTTGCAAGATGAATGAAGAAATGACAGGCTTTGTTCCGTTTGATGACGGCGAAACCTTTAAAGAAATCACGCCGCACGATTATGTTGAGGGTCCTTGCATGATGAAAAAGGACGGCAAATACTATTTTATGTATTCCTGCGGAAGCTGGGGCAAAGGAACATACCGTGTGGACTATTCAATTTCCGACAATCCTCTCGGCCCGTTTGAGAGCCTCGGAACAATTCTTTCCTCGCAGCCCGGAGTTGCCGAAGGACCCGGACACAACGGTTATTTTCTGCTTGACGACGGCGAAATGCTTATGGTTTACCACCGCCGCCGTGAGAATATCAAAGACCGTGACGCAAGATTTCTTTGCATTGATAAGGTTGAATTTGACGGCGATAAAATCATGCCGATAAAAATGACCTGAGGAGCAAATTTCATGGAACCGAGAAAGCTAATTGAAACGCTTGCCGTTGCCGAACGGCTCAAGGACGCAACAAGACATTGCTATACCTCGGGCGGACGCAGGGAAAGTGTTGCCGAGCATTCATGGCGAATGACTCTCATGGCTTATTTTGTCAGCGACGAGTTTCCCGATGCGGATTTTGAAAAGATATTTAAAATGTGTCTCATACATGACCTCGGCGAAGCGTTCACCGGCGACATTCCGACCTTTGAGAAGACAAAAGAAAATGAAAAGCAAGAAGAAAAGCTTCTTTTTGATTGGATAAAATCCTTACCAGAACCGTTCCGTACCGAGATGGCAGCACTTTACAGTGAAATGGAAGAAAGAAAAACACTTGAGGCAAAAATATACAAAGCCATGGACAGCCTTGAGGCTCTTATTCAACACAACGAGAGCGACATCTCAACATGGCTTCCGCTTGAATACGACCTGCAAATGACATACGGAAACGACAAAACGGATTTCTCGGAATATATGAAAGCTTTGCGTGAACTTGTACGAAACGACAGCATCGAAAAAATCAGACGGAGTAAAAGCTATGAATGAGAAAAAGCAATGGCTTGATTGGGCGATTGAACTGCAAAGCCTTGTGCAGGCAGTTTGACATAAAATAAACCCGCCTTTGATATCAAAACATCTGATTTTGATTATTTTACCATTGACGATTTGCCGCCGCTCACAGAGAAAGAACAACACAGATCAAATAAAAATGTGCTTCGATGCACATAAAAGCGACAATCGGCAGGTACAATTTGACTGAAATTAAATACTTTAGGCTATATTCGGATTCACCGTATAAGGTGCAATATTGAATATAGCTTCTTTTTTTACAAAATATCTTAATTGTTCAAATTGTGACAAAATTATTATAATTATATGATGTAATATCACAATTAATTGTTGCAGTTCTTCCCACTTTGTGGTATAATTTGTGCCATATATATAGTGAATATGCTCAGAGAGGTAAAAATAAATGAAAAAAGCAATAAATAATATTTTTAATGTTTGTTTTTTTATTGTCTCAATAATGATTTTTGAGGTAGCGTTTTCGCAAATGATTCTTCAATCATTTTTTGCGGGATTAATGATAATTCCGGTCTCTGCTTTATTTTTATACATTTGTATAAAGAAAACCGACCTTATTGAAAAAATTAATTACAAAGCTGCTTGGTGGATTCTCAGAATCATATCAATTGCTTTTATGATGAAATTAGCGTTTTCTCTTGAGGTCAATTTTACATGGGACTGGGGCGGACTTATCAACTCATCATATAACTATATTAAAACCGCTAAGGTTGACAAGCTTTACTATTATGCCCGATACCCCAACAATCAGTTTTGGCTGCTTTGCATGGTTTCTCTGTTCAAGCTCATTAAGCTGTTTGTCGGCAACGCTGATATTATTGTTTTCAAACGGGTATCAATGGCCGTATCTGTTGTAATTATTCAAATTGCCATTGAATTTATTTACCGTGCCGCCGGAGTTATTTTTTCAGCAAAGAAGGCTTTTTTTGCCGGTATTATCACTTTGTTTTGTGCTCCGCTTTACCTTTACTCCGGTTTTTTATATACCGACACTCCTTGTGTTTTAACTGCATCTATAATGCTGTTTTTATATTTTAAGATTCAGAAAAGCAAAAGCACTAAATCAAAAATCGTGTTTTATATTCTTCTCGGTATCACCGGAGCTTTTTCATACCTGATAAAATTAACGTCTGTCATTGTTTTTGTGGCGATTTTGATTGGCATGATCTTTAATAAAATATCATTTAAACAGTTTATGTGCTTTTTCTTAGTCAGCATTGTAACGTTAGGTGTAACCGTTAAAGCCGTAAGCACAGTAACCAAGCCGATTTACAAAAACAAGTTCGGTATCACAGAAGAGCTGGAAGCAAAAAATGAATTTCCTCCCACTCATTGGGTAATGATGGGTCTCGGCTACGGCGGATATTTGCAAGAGGACGTCAATTACACGGCAAGCTTTGACACATACCGTAAAAAAGAAGAAGCTAACATAAAAGAAATAAAAAAGCGAGTTAAGGATTACGGATTTTTCGGATTTTTAGACCATACCTTTTCTAAAAAAGTCATTCGCACCTTTGGCGACTGCACATTGGCCGGAAGCTTTTATGCTGGAAGAGAATCAGTCTATAACAAAGGCATTTTTACAAGGCTTCTTACATGGCACGGTGACCTTTACCCGATAAGCTTAATCTACTTCTGGATTTATTATATTTTTATAACCCTCGGCATACTCTTCTCGGCGATAGAAAGCTTCAAGAAGAAAAGAACAGAAGAAAATCAAACTCTTCTCGCCGGCAGAATTGCAATCTTCGGAATATTTAACTTCATGCTTATTTGGGAATGTAACAGCCGATATATATTGGTTTTCGTTCCTGTTTTAATCCTGCTTGCAACCGACGGACTTTCCTATTTTGTAAAAACATTTAATAATTATTTGAACCTTAAAAAGGAGCTTCGCTAATTGCGACCTCGTCCCGGCTTTTGGCATTGCATAATCATAGCCGTCAATTATACGCCTTACAGCAGCGATAACGATATGCTCTCGGAGATCGTTGCCGCGCTTTGCAAGGCTAAACGTTTGATTATTCTTTCCGGCATCGGCGGTCTTTACGAAAGCGACCCGAAACGATTTATGACATCGTAAACGGTAAAAAATAAAATAAGAAAAGGCTATAAATCACATTTCAAGCAGTGATTTATAGCCTTATTATTTTCAGCTTATAAGATTATATCTCGGGGATAACAACCTCAACCTCTTTGCCAAGCTCTGCCGACTTAATGATATGGTCGATAATTGCCTGGTTGTAGAGAATCTGGCTTGACGGAATCGGAGCGGGATCGCCGTTAGCAATTGCATCAAGGAAGGAGCGGCACTTCTTATAGAAAAGTCCCTTGCCGCTGTTCTCAATAAGGGGAACGACCGTCTGAACCTGCTCGCCCGCAACGTCGTGATAAATCGTCATCGGACCGGACATCTCTCCGTTCCAACACTCTGTTGACGGAATTCTGAGCGCACCCTCCGTACCGAAGATAATTGTGTCACCCGGTGTGTCGGGATGCATAGCCCATGCAATACGGAAATCAAGAACGATGCCGCCGTCAAGACGTACAAATGCTGCTGCGAAATCCTCAACATTAAATCTTGCCGCATCAGTCGGGTTGTTGTACTTCGGGTTTGTTCCGAAGAAGTTTGATGTGTAACCTGTAACGGTAAGCGGCTTCGGATATCCGATAGCGTTAAGAACAACGTCGAGAGAATAGCATCCGATATCGCCCATTGCACCGATACCTGCGGTCTTCTTCTCAATAAATGTGCTGTTCGGAATACCGCGACGGCGTCCGCCGCCTGTCTGTATGTAGTAAATCTTGCCAAGCTCGCCCGACTGAACAATCTTCTTAACCATCTTCATGTTCTCGTCATTACGGGGCTGGAAACCGATTGAAAGAAGCTTTCCGCTTTCCTTCTCGGCCTTGCAGATTTCAACTGCTTCCTCTGTTGTAACGCACATCGGCTTTTCAAGAAGAACATTTACACCGTGCTTGAGTGAATAGATAGCACACTCGGCATGTGTCATGTTATAAGTACAGACGCTTACGGCGTCAAGCTCAGGCTCATTGTCGATAAGCTCCTCGTGATTCTTGTAGAAATGTACATTATCAAGACGTCCGTCCTTGTTGTACCTTGCCGCAAACTTTTCAGCCTTGCCCGGGATGAGGTCGGCCATGGCAACGATGTCAACATCGTCCATGTCGAGATAGCTCTCAATGTGTGCCTCTGCGATCCAACCTGTACCGATAATGCCTACCTTGAATCTCCTGCCGGTTGAGACCTTTTCCTCCTCAACGGCCTGGGTAAATTGGTTCAATACTGCGTCAGACATATTAAATCTCCTTTATTTATTAATTTCTTTAATGTAATCAATGCTCATTTTTGCACACTCGAGCGGAGTCTTGTCGAGAGCGGGCTGATCCTGCTCAACAACAACCCATGATGTGCCTGCCTTTTTACAAGCTTCAAGAATCTCGGGGAAATTCTGAACACCGTAACCGCAGGGACGGAAGCCGAAAGCCTCTTCCTCCTCGGCATCCTGTGCACCGTCATCAATACCGATAAGCTGATAAAGCTTTGCCGGCTTGCCCTTGCCGCTCATGTGGAAATCCTTGAGGTGAACAACGGGTGCTCTGCCCGAATACTTTTCAACATACTTTGCCGGATCCTCACCGCCGACATTGACCCAACATGTATCAAGCTCGGTTTGAAGTTCATCGGGAGTAAGCGTCGAATAGAGAAGATCAAGTCCGTAAACATCTCCGACCTTCTTGAATTCAAAGTCATGGTTATGATAAAGAAATGTTACACCGTATTTTTTACCGATAGCGGCAAAACGCTTGATTCCCTCAACCGTATCGTCGAAAAGCTCTGCACCGGGGCGTCTTTCCTCAACGGCATACGGAATAGCGATATACTTACAGCCGATCTCGGCATAAGTTGCAATCGTCTTTTCCGGGTCTGCATCAAGCTCATCATACGGAACGTGAGCTGAAATCGGATCAACACCGACCTCGTCACAAATCCGCTTAACCTCTTCTGCCGAATGGTCAAAAAGTCCTGCGAACTCAACTCCGTCGTAGCCCATATCCTTAACCTTTTTTATTGTACCTGCAAAGTCCTCCGCCATAGCGTCACGAACGGAGTAAAGCTGCAAAGCAACAGGAAAACTCATAGTAAAACCTCCTAAGCTGTGTTTTGTTTATTCTATCACATCGCAAAATTTATTACAATGTTTTTTGTTAAATTTATTTAAAAATATACAAAAGGCTGATAATAACCGCCCCGTAGAGTGCACCGAGCATCATAAGCCACTTGTCCTTGAGAATAACGCTGATAGGATCGCCGTCGGAATCGCCCTCAACAGTCAGACTGTATTTCATGCAAATAACGATAACAAGCGGAATCGTGAAAACAATTTTGTTGGAATAAATCGCAATCGTTCCCGAATTAACGCACCAGAGTGAGTAAAAAACAATACCCAAGCCGAGCGTCATATACATGTTCTTGTCAAGGAAATCCTTGTTATAATACTTAAGAACCTCTCTCGTGTTTTTCTCACTGTTAACAATTTCGCCCCGGCGTTTGCCAAGGCCCATATAGAAAGAAAATGCCATAACCGTCAGATAAAGCCAGCTTGAAACAGGAATGTCTGTGATAACCGAGCCGTAGAGAATACGAATAAGGTAACCCGAAACAAGAATCAATATATCAAGAAGCACAACATTTTTCAGTCCGAAGCTGTAGCCGAGATTGAGTACAAGATACAGTGCAATCAGCAGCCAGCCGTAAAGACTTTTGCCGCAAACGAACCAATTTATCGCAACAGAAACAATAAACAAAACGCAGGCAAGCACAACTGCACTTTTCTTTTGAATTTTGCCCGAAGCGATAGGCCGTGTGCACTTTGTCGGGTGATGTCTGTCCTTTTCCGCATCGCAAATGTCGTTGATTATATAAACAACGGAGCTGATAAAACCGAACACAACAAAGCCGCCGATAACATGCAAAAGCTTATCCTTTTGGAGCAAGCTTCCGCCGAAAATTATGGGGAGAAAGAGCAGCAGATTTTTTATATAATGCTTCGGCCTTATGAGCCTGATATATTCTTTAAGCTTCATTTTTATGCTCCTTGTGCGTGGCAATCGCCTGAATAAGAATTGCCGCCGCCATAATAAGATACGGCAAAATCGGGAAATGATATCTCGGTCCGCCGACCAAAAGCATTGTTATTCCGATTGCACCCGCCACGGTGAAAATAAACGGCATGAGCTTCGCCGCTCTGTGCTTAACAATCAGAAACACCACACATGCAAAGGCAAGCAAGAGAGTTATCATATAAACACCCTGCGTCCAGATAACGATTATATCCGCAGCCGAAAGCTTCTCATCCGATTGTCCTGCCATTCTGCCGAGAAGTCCCCGGTAAAAAGCTCCTCCGTTTCCTGCCGTTGCGTCATTATAAAACGTGCCGAGCGCATAGCCCTCGGAATAAAGCGTAACAAGCATTTTTTTCGGCATGAGCTTGACGTATTCGCCGGGATTTTCCTTTATCCATTTAATAGCTTCGGATTTATAAAATGCGTCCTTTTCCTTGAAGGTCATTTCGCTTTTCTGTTTCTCGGAAAGATAGCCGGCTCCGCCTTCGCCGAAAGCATCAAACCTTGAAGTTCCGTCCGCACCGTCGGATGCGCCCATGATGAGATTGTATCCGCCTGTAGTTGCCTGATAGGCAAAATATCCGCACTTTGCATAGGCCGCTCCGCCGATAACGCCAACCATCATAGCCGCACCGAGCACAAGACAAAGGTATTGTTTCAGCTTTGCTCTCTGCGTTGCAATGAGCCAAATTCCTGCCATCAGAAAAACTATGCCGAGAGGTCTTGTCCAGTTGGCAAGAGCAAAAAGGACTCCCGAAACAAGACACGCATATGTTTTTCCGGTCATGAGCAAGGCGGTCGCTGCAAAGGCAAAAGCCATAAAGATAAGCTCTGTTCTCGCCTGTGCAACCTCACCCCAAAACGTACCTGTGGCACAGAAAATAACGGTAAACCAATATTGAATTTCCGTATCGCCGAAAATCCTTTTGATTATGTATATACATGAAACCAAAATTGCATAAACACAGAAAATATTGATAATTTTTATTGCCTCGATCGAGCCCGTGAGCCTTATCAAAAGAATCATCAGATTGATAAGTCCGTTGCCGAAAATATATGTGTCGTGAACATTGAGTGGTGACGGATACCAAACGCCGTTTTTAACAGCAAGAGTCGCAAGCTCAAAATATCGCTGAGAATCCGAAGCAAGAACTACCTTGTGAGTCAGCAAAACATAGACCTGTATTCCGAGCATTGCCGCCATTGCGATAATGCTCAGAATTTTTAAAACCGATTTATATTTCCTGCTGCCCGATGAAAAAATATCCAGCGGTTTGGCAGCTCCGACGTCAAATATCTGTCTGAAAAACATGCTCTCACCCAATATGTTATTTTTCCTCTTTCTTCTTATGGAAAAGAAGCTTGTCAACAGGGAAATAGATGAAGAACTGAACCGCAGAGCAAACCATAGTTGAGATGTTTGCCGCAAGCTGAGTCGCTATGCTGTGAGCGATAAGCCAACCCTGTATCGTCGGGGCGAGCCATGCCGAGAAACAAATGAGCGCAACCGTGAAAACGATATAAATCGGCAGAGTAATTGCGATGTTGCTTGACGAGCCGAAAGTTTTTTCACGATTAACAAAAAACGCAACGATCTGTGCAAGGATATTTGCAATGTTGAATGCGAGGAAATAGCCGAAGCCCTTGCCCTCACCGACATAGTTGAACACAAACCATGTGAAATCCTGATTCATTATCGCTTTGATCTGGGGCAAAAGCATGATAAGATTAAGCGAAGCAAACTGGACAATACAAGCCAAAAGGCTTACAACGATAAATTTAACAAACTGCCAAAGAGTAACTATCCCCGAGCCTTTCTGCTCGGCAGATTTATCAATGTTTTTTAATCCCATAGAAAACGTCCTTTCAAAAATAATACCGCTGACAGCAAGCTCCGCCGTATGCGAACCTTTCCTGTCAGCGGTAAAATTAGTATACCATCTGTTGAGAATAATTTCAATAGTATAGCGTTATTTTACGGGTATCATAAGCATCATCTTTTCGCCGATTTCGTCCGATGTCAGCTCATTTTCACTCATAATATCCTCCACAGTCGTGTTATATTTCCTTGCAATGTCCCAAACCTTCTCCCCACCGCTGCAAAAACAGATAACCAGCGAGGAATGTCTCTTTTTCATCTCGGAATTTTCCAATGCCTTTAGACTGACAAGTGTGCGGCTTTCGCACGTTTCTTCAATATCGGCACTGATATTCATTTCTGCTTTGAACTCTGCCCGTCCGTCATTTGTCAATGTACAGGTGTAGCCCGTCAGGAAAAGGCTCGGTTCGCAGTGAAGATTGCCGCCCTTGGCGTCAACGGAGCGTGAATACTCAAATTCGGCTTCCCTTTCGCAGAAGGTCGGTGCGCCCTCACCGTCAATCAAGATAAACTTCAGCGGAATTTTCCCCGAAACCGTCATCTTATCGGAGTTAAAGCAGCATTTTGCCTCCGGCGCCTGAGCTATGACGGCATAAATCCTTTGCGGATTCATTGAGGACAGATCAATGCTTTCACGGCAGATAATGCTGTCACTCAGATTTTGCAAAATCTGAGTAAATGACGCAGTTTTATATTTTGCATCTATCTCCTTTTGCGTTGAATATGCGTCGGTTATAATGCAAATATCCTCGGCCTTGTATGCCGTCACAACAGCGCATATATCACAAGCGAGATTAAGATATTTATATTCGCCGTCATTGTCTGTTTTCGGCTCGGCCTGAACCTGGTCAACATTGAATCCGACGCTGACCTTACAGCTATCGTCGATATTCTCAATATCTACAATTTCGCTGAACGGCAGGTTATAATTCACACAAACACTTTCGTTCTCACCGGTGGCCGAGCAATACATAACCTTGATAACAACTTCACCTTTGAGAAGAATTTTACCCTTGATTATTTTTGTTTCGGACAAAACGGGAGACGCACAGGAGTAAAAAATTTTACCAATCTCTCCGCCGTCGGCCTCTTCCGTCTGGGAAAGCTGAAATTTTTTCATCACAACGGCAACGGCATTATCCGTGCCGATTTTCTTTTTCTTCAGCTGAATTCCGTCTCCCTCGGCATCTGTGATAACAGAATCTTTCTTGATACCGACAATTTTGAATCTGATGCTCACAACTCCGTGAATATCAATTCGCTTCTTGCTGACGGCACGGCAGTTTGCATATTCGGTCTTTGCCGATGTGCAAAGCACAGCCCCATCATAGTCCTGCGAAAGCTCGGTAAATTTTGAAAAAGGATAATCCTGCTCATAGCAATAAATTCCGTTTTTCTCATCGGCATAAACTATACGTATTTTTGCATTGCCGTCAACGGTTGCTCTGTCTCCCGAAATTTTCGAATTTGTAATGCTGTTCGTTACGCTGCATCTGAGAATTCTCATTATATCGGGACAATAATCCGGCAAAGAAATATCACAATCAATGCCCTGCTCGGCAAAATTATCGTAAAGTACTTCTGTTGTGCCAATATCGGTTCTCGTCAGTTCTATGCTCATATAATCAACCTCTCTTTTTTATTTCACTTGATTATATGTAAGAGCATAAACAAATATGATTTTTATTCGAGAATCAGTTTCCAACCTTTTTCGGCAAGCCTATTTTCAATCTTCTTTTTTTCATCGTCAGTCGGATAGTTATTTTCATAAGCATATCTTGATAAGGTAACAGTTTTGCCCTGCGATATGGCAAGTCCGTCAAAAAAGCTCTCCATGCTTTCCTTTGAAAGTGACTTACAGGAAGAAAGAGAAATACCTATTTTGATTGTTTCTTTTTCAAAGCGTACACTTTTGAGACTTGTGCAATTTGCAAATGTATTGGAAACCCAATTTGCCGCGCCCAAATTCAACGTCGCATCTATTTCTATTAGTGAAATACAGCCGTAAAAGGTTTCCGTCCAGTCTTGAATCCTCTCACAATTTCCGAACGTAATTTTTTCAAGAGAAGTATCGTTATAAAAAGACTGCTTTGCACTGTCACAGCTTGACAGGTTGCCGAGGATTACTTCCCGAAGTGCGAGTGAATTTGAAAAACCGTTTATCATCGTTGTTATCTTATCCGTGTTTCTGAGTTCAATTCTTCTCAAACACTTTTTCTGGGTAAACATCTGTGAAAGCGTCGTTGCCGAACTTAAATCAAGACCCAGCTCGGTAACATTGCCGTCGAAGTTACCCGCCGCCAAGTATCCCATATTTTTTGTGTTGAAAAACGGAAGCTTATATTCCTTTGTTCCGCCCGTCCACGGCGCATAATTGCTTCTCGTTTTGTCTGCCATCGCCGCATCGACAAGATCCCAGTTATCCGCCTTGATTTGGGCTGCGGCAAGGGTTTTGTTTATGTCGGCAATCTCCCCGTTAAGGGAGTGAACCTCCTCGGCGTGATCCTGTTTAAGCTTTGCGATTTCCTCTTCCTTAGCTTTTTCAACGTTCTTTGTGTTCTCATTTGCCTCATTGATTTTTGTACCCATTTCAACAATTTTCTTTTCGTAAGAATACTTCAATGAGTCAATTTCGTCCTCGTATTTTTTGTAGGCTTCGGCAATGCTGTCCTGCTTAAATCTGTCAAAAAGAGTTTCGGTCGGTGAAAATGTCTTGCAATCGTCAGGTAACAGAGATGAAACAACCTTGACATCGACTTTCCCCGCGGTGAGCACCATCGAGCCGTCATAGCCGATAACGGAAAGTTCAAAGTCATGATCAACGGTCAGCACCTCCCAAGGGACGGTCGCAGACGAGCTTTTTATCTCGATAATATAGTATTTATTTTGCGCCGTTCTGAAAATTGCCGCCTTGGCATCAAAAATTCTCCAGCTTGCATCAAAGCGGAAGCGAAGTGAAATTGTTTCATTCGCATTTGCGGCAATAGCAATCTTCTCTGCGCCAAAGATTTGCTGCTTTTCAATTCTTAAATCATAATTAACCATTTCATATCTCCTCTGTCTCCCCATAGCATCACTATCATTATAGCGAACATTTGTTCGATTTGTCAATAGTAAATTTGCACTTTACAATACAAACTTGATAATGTATAATATTTTCGGAAATTTTCATTGAAAAGAAGGTTTAAATATGGAAATGGTTAAATTATCCCCCTTTGTTGCCGACAACATTTGGGGCGGAACAAGACTTATCACAGAATACGGTATCAAAACCGATAAAGACCCTGCCGCCGAAGCATGGGTACTCTCCTGTCACCCGGCCGGGCCGTCAACGGTTCTCAATGGCAAATTTGAGGGCAAAACCTTGCAGGAGGTCTACCTCGCCGACAAGAGCATATGCGGCACAAAGGGAGAAAAATATGAGTTTTTCCCGCTACTTATAAAGTTCATTGATGCCAAAAGAGACCTCTCAATTCAGGTTCACCCCGATGACGAGTACGCAATGAGGGTTGAGGGTGAATTCGGCAAAACGGAGGCATGGTATATTCTCGACTGCGAACCCGATGCGGAGCTCATTCTCGGATTCAATCGCAACGTTACGGTTGAGGAATTCAAAAAAGCCGCTCAGAGCGATGCAATGATGGATATTTGCAACCGAGTCAAGGTCAAAAAGGGCGATGTTTTCTTCATTGAATCGGGCACAATGCACGCAATATGCAAAGGTATACTTCTTGCCGAGGTTCAGCTGAATTCCAACACAACCTACAGAATATCAGCAGAATTCCAACACAACCTACAGAATATATGATTACGGCCGTCTCGGAAAGGACGGAAAGCCCCGTGAGCTTCATGTTGACAAGGCTGCAGATGTTACAAAGCTCTGCCCCCCGTCAATTCCCGACTCCTCGAAACGAGAGATTGAAAAGTTTGATAACGCAACCAGAAGCAAGCTCACATCATGTGACCTTTTCACAATGTACGAATTGAGTGTTAACGGTGAATATTCTTCCGTCTGCGACGAGCAGTCGTTTGTTTCCCTGCTCTGTCTTGAGGGCAACGCCGAGATTGAATGTGCCGATGAAAAACTCACAATGAAAAAAGGCGAAAGCATTTTCATCCCGGCAAACAAGGGCAAATTCACAATCAACGGAAATGTAAAAATCCTTGAAACAAGATTATAATTCTAAAGCTATGCAGAAAAAAGAGGTTCAAATCAGAACCTCTTTTTTGTTGTTTTGTTGTATTTTATTTCTTTACCGTCTCTTTAAGCTTCGGCGTAATGCCGCACTTAAGCGCTTTCGGTAGCTGTGCTTCGGATTCCTCTCTTGTGATTTCGCCTGCGTTGTATCTCGCCATAACCTGAACGTCCTTGTCTCTGAGCTTATAGAAAAGATAGATGAATGACGTTATTGCAAGTCCGATACTCGGAACAAGTATATATGTTACCCAAAGGCCATTGAGTGCCGTTGCACTCTGAACAATGTGCAGTCTTTCAATATCGGCAAAGCTTTCGGCTTCAATCTTAGTCCAGTCAAAGAGTGTCAGAATTGCAAGACCAAGCGACGATGCGATTGCAGCGGCAATTTTAGTCGTGAATGTTTGAATTGAAAATGTGATTCCCTTTGCGTCAACGCCCGTTTTGTACTGACCGTATTCCGCACAGTCGGGAGTAAACATAAATCCAAGCGTACCCGTTACGCTGGTGAAAATTCCTCTGATAACCGTCAGCACAACGAAAAGCATTTTATTCTGCCAGCCGATGAAATACATTGCCAGTCCGAGAACCGACGCAACGGTATTGCAGATAAAAAACAGCTTAAATTTGTCGAATTTCTTAGAAATAACGGGAATAAGCAAAGCCGCAATGACGGACGGAACAACGCCGAGAATTCCGAGAATAATATTAAAGTTCGCACTGCCGAAAAGATAATACGAAACGAACAGCGCAAGTGCATTGTTTGTCATAAGACCGTTGGCAAAAAGATAGCCGAGGTAATAAATAAGTAAATATTTATTATGCACAAGATATGTCAGCATTCTCTTTATTGAAAAGGCTTCCTCCTCAAGCTCGCCGTGGTAGTTTCTCTCCTTGCCGGCAAAGCAAAGCGGAATCATGAACAGAAGTCCGATAACCGAAAGAAGAATAACCGTCGGGCTGAAGCTCATTCCGACCTTTTCGCTGACAAGCAAGGTGCAAAGCAAGCCGGATATACCCATACCGGCACTGCTGAACAGGCGGCCTATCGACATCAGCGTGTTACGCTCGTTAACGTTATCGGTCATCGTTGTTACCATGCTGTAAATCGGAACGTCGCAGACCGTGTAGCTTGAATCCCAAAGCAAATAGGCAATCATAAACCATATCAGCTTGCCTGTCTGAGCCATACCGCTCGGGATTATAAACAAAAGGACCGTCGTAATCGGCACCAGTCCGACGGAAATACGAATCCACGGCATACATTTTTGCTTGTTTTTGAATTTTATTTTATCAAATATTATACCGAACATCGGGTCGTTAACAGCGTCCCAAATCTTAACAATCAATGTAACAATCGCAATTTTGCCAAGGTCGATTCCATTCATCATCAGATATGTTGCCATGAACGTCGTCACAACATTATAGAAAATATTCTGTCCGACAAAGTATGTCCAGTAGCTTACACGCTCGCCGAGCTTTGTCGTATAATCCGCAGGTGCCAAAATTTCCTTAATCTTCATATCGTACCCCCTCTTTTCATCTAATTTGATTATACATTTTTTTCATTTTGCCGTCAAATAAAAAATCCCGGGTTGTTTTTGTTTGAATTGCCGAAACTATGTAAAAAAATACATCGGCAGATTGCTCCGCCGATGCCTTGTGTTCAATTTAATCAGAAGCCTCTTACAGCTCTTACAACCTTTTCGCAGTCCTTTGCATCCATAATCTTAGGAACAGGATAGAGCGGATTACCCTCTTTGAGTGCACGCTCAACTATTGTCGGAATATCCTCGTCCTTAATAAAATCGAAGTGCTCGGGAATATTCATATTCTTGTTCATTTCCTTGATAGCGTCAATGAAATTCATAGCCTTGTCCGCCTGGGAATATCCGCCGACGCCTACGATTTCTGCAAGCTTTGCGAGCTTTTCATAAGCAGTGTCACCGTAATACTCAAGAACATGAGGAAGAATAACAGCATTTGCAAGACCGTGGGGTGTTCCGTAGATACCGCCGAGGTTATGAGCGATTGCATGAACGTAGCCTACATAAGCTCTTGTGAATGCCATTCCTGCATAGAACGATGCAACGAGCATATTTTCACGAGCTTGAAGATTCTTGCCGTCATTGTATGCTGTTTCGAGGTTTTCAAAGATAAGCTTTGTTGCCCTCTCGGCATAGTCATCGGTTGATTTAACTCCGCTGAGACCGATATAAGCTTCAACGGCATGAGTGAGAGCGTCCATACCTGTTGTTGAAGTGATCTTCTGCGGAAGTCCTGTCGTAAGCTCGGGATCAAGAACCGCATACTTCGGGCGAAGCTTCGGGTCGTTGATAGCGTACTTCTCATGAGTCTGCATATTTGTAACAACAGCGGCAAGGGTTGTCTCCGAGCCTGTACCTGCGGTTGTCGGAACAGCAAAGAACGGCGGAAGCTTATGTCTGATCTTCAGCTCGCCTCTCATCTGAGAAACGCTCTGGTTCGGGTTCATAACTCTTGCACCTGCGGCCTTTGCACAATCCATCGGAGAACCGCCGCCGAATGCGATAATACCCTCACAGCCGTTCTTGAGGTAAAGCCTGCGGGCTTCCTCAATATTTTCAATAGACGGGTTCGGCTGAACTCCGTCATAAACCGTGTACTTGATTCCCTGAGCGTCAAGCTGCTCAAAAAGACCTGCAAGCAGGTTGAGACCCATAAGGCCCTTATCCGTAACAACAAGAACGCTTGAAACGCCCTTTGACTTTACGAGTGCCGGAAGCTCCTTGACGGCACCGGGACCCTTGAGAAGCTCAGGCTCCGACCAGTCGAAAAAACACTCGGCAACCATAAAGGTTTTCTGATATGCTCTGTAAAAAGCTTTTTTTGCCATATCTGCCATGAAAAAGACCTCTTTTCGTTTTTAATAAATATATTTTACCAAATATAACCTTGCTTTTACAAGGGGTTAGAGAAATATTTTTAAAAATTATTTGATTTTTCAACCGCTTTTTCCCATTCATTCGCAATGAGCATGTGACCTGCGATTGACGGATGAGTTCCGTCCCACATAAAATATTCGGTTTTTGACCCTGCAATTTTCTCTGAAAATTTATCATAAAGCGGAACAAAAACATCTGCGGAGCTTTCGGCAACACGCTTTGCCGCCGCTCTTGTGAGCTGAATTGCAGCGGATTTATAATCCATGGCTTCCTGCGTTTCGTCTCTGTCAGGTCTGCCATAATCAACTTCGCATTCAATATGCGGCGTGTAGCGATAGGATAAATCGTCCTTTGAAAGAGGAAAATAAAACGGTTCGCAAACAATTATTTTTGTATGCGGCAGAGCGTATCTCGTCAGCTCAATCATTTTTACAAGATTCTTTTCGTAAGTATCCTCAACCTCTTTGAGCGATAATCCGTTTAAAAAACCGAAGAGTCCGTCGTTTGTTCCCACAAGTATACTCAGCACAGTCGGGGCATTGTCGATAACGTCCTCCTGCCATGTTTCAAGCAGATTCGCCGTTGTCGCTCCCGAATAACCTTTGTTGATAAATTTCGGCCTGCGCTCGTAATTTTCATATGCCGCCTTCGCCGCAAGGATAAACTGATATCCGTGGCCCATGATGTGGTTGCAGTCCATTTTTCGTCCTCGGTTGCCGTCGGTTATCGAATCACCCGAAAAGAGAACAATGTCGTTGCTGTTAAGATACATTATTTTTTCAACCTCGTTTCAAAGCAGAGCCAGCCGCAGCTTTCGTGCCTGCCGACGACCTCAAAGCCGTACTTTTCAAAGGCATCGAGAACGTCCTGCTCCCTCGTGTCAATAATTCCGGATGTTATATAAATTCCGTCGTCCTTCAGGAACCTGCCGACGTCCTTTGTAAACATCACAATGATATCGGCAACAATATTTGCGACAACAACATCGTATTTGCCGCTGACCTTATCGGTCAGGTTACCCTGAAATACAGTATATTTCGGCTCTGTGAAGCCATTCATTTCGCCGTTTTCCCTTGCCGTCTTAACCGCAAGCTCGTCGATATCAACGCCCGTTGCACTCTTTGCGCCGAGCAAAAGTCCGGCAATGCCGAGGATTCCGCTTCCGCAGCCGATATCAAGCAGCTCCGTATCGGGCGTTATGTGATTTTCAAGCGTTTCAAGGCAAAGGCGTGTTGTGTCGTGTCCGCCGCTGCCGAAGGCAAGTCCGGGTTCAATATCAAGCACCGTTCTGCCCTGCGGATCATAATCATTATCCCAAACCGGGCGAATCAACAGCTTTTGACCGACAGGCATCGGCTTGAAATATTCCTTCCAATTATTCTCCCAATCCTGATTGCGGCACACGCTGAGGTCTATCTCATGCTTAATGCCCTCCGCATTGTAACGCTCGGAAAGAAAAGCAACGGCTTCGGCCGGGCTTTCCTCGGGAGAGATATAAATATGAATCGTCGCCTTGTTTCTGTCCTTTTTGAGCAAATCCTCGTCAATCAGGTCGATATGAGCAATCTCCCATGCCGCCTGTTCAAGGTCGCTGTAATCCTCAATATAAATTCCGTAGGGAACGACCATCTGAGCAATGTTGCCTGCCGTTTCCACGTCCTTTGAGTCAATGTGAATTTTTACCTCTGTCCAGTCCATAAAATCTCCTTATTTGATCCAGCCAATACCGTTTTTGATAAGCTCGGGGATATTGATTATCGCCTTAAAAAGCACCTTTGTAATCGTTTTAACTGCCGTCATAATGTAGTCGCCGAGGTTAAAGGTCTCGGTATTTTTGCTTTCAATCGGCTTTATCTCATCCGGATTTACGGTGTAAGCAAGCTTTGTTCTGATCGCCGCATGGTCGGAAAGATGTCCGTTCCATGAAATCCCGTCGCAGTCGAAGCTGTCATAAACCGCTTCAAGCAATTCAAAAGAAACTCCTGCACCGTCACGATAATAAACATGGTCGAGTGTATCCCATGTTCTCTGGTAGTCACATCCGTAACGCTCCCACATCTCGGAATAGGTAATATCATAGTTTCCGTCAACATTATATTCGATCCAAGCATCCTTAAAGCCCTTGCTGACAAAGTTGTCGATAAGCTTTTGACAAAGATCGATTTTATATGTTCCGTTCTGATATCCGGCACGGAAAACAGTGTAGTTTGTATTAAAATCTCCCGTCAAAATGACAGCCCTGTCCGTACCCGAATGTTCCTCAACAAGCTCGATAAGCTGGTCAAATTGATCGGCCTTTGCGAGCATGGACTTTTCATCCTCCCATGCGTCGGCATGAATATTGTAAACATCAATAAAAACCCCGTCGGCTATCTCAACCGTACAATAGAGTATGCCCTTCGGCGTAAGCTCGTCCGAGCCGCAGTCGTACACGCCGTATGCCGTTCTCCACGGAACTCTGCCGACGTTATAGACAGGATATTTTGAGAAGAAATTCAGTCCGTCTCCGACGGCAACTCCGCCGCTCGTCAACGTTGCATATTTCATATCAAGATTCTTTTCAAGAATCGGATGGAGATTAAAATCCTCCTGTACACTGAGAATATCACAGTCGGATGCATTGATTTGCTTTGCAATAAGCCCGGTCGCCTTGATCGGGTCACGCTTGGTTGAGGAAAGTGCCGCAGGAATAGGAAGTCCGTCAACATTGAACGAAACAAGGTTCAGCGTACCATTTATCGTGTTGTCATTCTCTGCAAAGGCGAGCGACGTGCAGCCGACAAAAAGAACAACTGCCAATAAAATGCTGATTATTTTTTTCATGCTTACTCCTCCGTTCAAAGCAAGTCCGCTTTCGGCTTGCTTTCTTTAAGACCGTGATTATAAAGCTTTCTGTTTTCAAGTGCCCACTGTCTCGGTGTAAAATCGCCCGACTCAACCTCGGAAACCGCCTGCAAAATCTCATATATTCTTGCGTCAAGCAAGTCAAGCTGCGATAGAATCTCCGCTTCAAGGAACATCGGCCTGACAGCCGCTCCGAACTCAGGCTCACCGTGGTGAGAAATCACCATATGCTCAACGAGCGTCAGCAGCTCTCTGTCCGTTCCGAGCTCTTCTCCGATTTTTTCAATATTCATTGCACCCTTAACAAGGTGGCCGATAAGTGTTCCCTCTACCGTGTAGCCGGAAGCAATTCCCGTTTCCGAGACCTCAAATTCTCCGATTTTTGCAACGTCATGCAGGATAACGCCCGAGAAAAGCAAATCCTTTTCTACCGAGGGATAAATCTCGGCTATACTCTGCGCCATTCTGAGGATTGAAAGTGTATGATAGAGAAGTCCGCCTCGGATTGCATGGTGGAGCTTGAACGCCGCCGGCCAATAGAGCATTGCCGTCTTGTTCTGCTCAAGCACCGCCATAACGAGTGTTTTGAGCTGTGCATTTTCAAAATCATTGACAACATCAACGATCGCCGAATACATTGCCTCTCCGTTATATTCCGCACTCGGAACATAATCCTCAATGCGAACGCCGTCGTTTTCGTTTGCAAGACGAACCCTGTCAAGACGCATCTGCGGCGCATCGTTAAACATTGAGATTGAGCCTCGAACCTTCAACAGTGAATTCTGCTTTATAAATCCGAAAATCTCTTCTTTATAGTCCCAAAGCTTCGCTCCGATTTCGCCCGAGCTGTCCGTCAGGATAAGGTCAAGATACGGAATGCCCTTAGCCGTCTTTTTTTCTTCAAGATTTTTTACCAGACAAAAGCCTTCTACTGTGCCGTTGTCGTTTATTTCTACAAAATTCATATGAACCTCCCCAATGAGATAAATATATACTAATTGTATCACATATAAAGGGAAAAAGAAAGAATTTCCTTGCAAAAGATGTCGCCGTATGTTAAAATTTTTTTATTAGGGCAACTATCGTTGAATTTTCTCAACGTTTTGCCGAGAGAGGGTGCTTTAATGGGCAAAAACTATCATTTTTTTGCAATGCTTTCAAGAATGAAATACATCAATCGCTGGGCATTGATGAGAAACACATATATGGAGAACATCAGCGAACATTCGCTTGAGGTCGCAACCGTGGCTCACTCGCTTGCCGTTATTCACAACAAACGCTTCGGCGGCAATGTCAACGCAGAGCGCACGGCGGTTCTCGGCGTTTTCCATGATGCGCCGGAGATTATCACGGGCGATATGCCGACTCCCGTAAAGTATTACAGCAAGCAGATTCGTGAAGCTTACAACTGCGTTGAGGACGATGCTTGCAAGGCACTTTTGGAGATGATTCCCGAGGATATCCGTGAGGAATACAAGCCGTTCTTTATCAAGCAGGAGGCCGACCGTCAGCTTTGGAAATTCGTCAAAGCGGCAGATAAAATCTGCGCCTACACAAAATGCATCGAGGAATCAAAGGCGGGTAATCACGACTTCGACAAGGCGGCAAAGACAAACCTCAAGGGGCTTGAGGAGCTGGATATGCCAGAAGTCAAGTGCTTTATGGAGGATTTTCTCCCGAGCTACAGCTTAACACTCGACGAAATGAACTAAGCTAATTATTATAAGCTAATTATTATTTGAGAGAGGTATCAATATGGGTAAGTACACAAAAGAAGACATTCTCAGAATGGCAAGAGAGCAAAACGTCAGATTCGTGCGACTCCAGTTCACGGATATTCTGGGCTGCATGAAGAACGTTGCAATCACCGTTAATCAGCTTGAAAAAGCTCTTGACAACGACTGCATGACCGACGGCTCCTCCATTGAAGGCTTTGTTCGTATCGAAGAGTCGGACATGTATCTCTATCCCGATTACGATTCGTTTGTTGTTCTTCCGTGGAATCATCTTTCCGACGGCAAAACGGCTCGTCTTATCTGTGACGTTTACTGCTCAGACAGAACGCCTTTCATCGGCGACCCGAGAAATGTGCTCAAGCGTGCAATCAAGAAAGCCGATGACATGGGATATAAATTTAACGTCGGTCCTGAGCTTGAATTCTTCCTTTTTCATACGGATGACGAAGGCAGACCGACAACCAAGACTCACGACAAAGCAGGCTATTTTGACCTTGATAACGTTGACCTCGGCGGAGACTGCCGCCGTGATATGTGCGTCGCTCTTGAGGATATGGGCTTTGAGATTGAGGCATCTCACCATGAGTGCGCAGAGGGTCAGCATGAAATTGACTTTAAATACGGCGACGTTCTCACCGTTGCCGATAAGGTTATGACATTTAAGTATGTCGTCAAGAAATACGCACAGCTTCACAATCTCTACGCAACATTCATGCCGAAGCCGATTTTCGGCATTGCAGGCTCGGGTATGCACACGAATATGTCCCTCTTTGATAAGGACGGCAACAATGTTTTCTGTGACCCTAACGGACAGTACGGACTTTCGGAGACCGCTCTCCACTTCGTCGCAGGTATCATGAAGCATATTAAGGCAACAACGGCTATCAACAATCCTCTTGTAAATTCATATAAGAGACTTGTTCCGGGTTATGAAGCCCCCGTTTATATCGCATGGTCGGCTTCCAACCGTTCCGCTCTTGTCCGTGTTCCTGCGGCAAGAGGCAAGGGCACGAGAGTTGAACTGAGAAGCGCAGACCCGTCCTGCAACCCGTATCTTGAAATGGCTCTTTGCCTGTTAGCAGGTCTTGACGGAATTGAAAAAGGCTATATGCCGCCCGAATCAACCGTTAAGAACATCTTTGACATGAGTATTGAGGAGCGCAAGGCAGCTAAAATCGAGTCTCTTCCCGGCACGCTTGAAGAAGCCGTTGATGAATTTGAAAAGAGTGAATTCATTAAGGAAGCTCTCGGCGAGCACGTTTATACAAAATTCATCGAAGCCAAGCGCCGTGAATGGGACAGCTACCGCACCAGCATCTCCCAGTGGGAAATTGACACATATCTTGCTAAATATTAATTGAATTAAATAACAACAACTCCCCGCACCGTGCATTACGCAAAGTGCGGGGACATTTTTAGGCATTGTCAATTTTTGAGATAAAGAACTCCGAGCCTTTTTCTTTGAGCAGAATCAATGAAATCTCCAGCAAAAGTTGAAAATGCAAATTGGAATCTTCAAGCGGAATTTCAAAATCTTCTTTCATTTTTCTTATGCGATAAAGAATCGTGTTGCGATGGGTAAAAAGTGCTTCGCATGTATCTTTAAGTGACCGGTCACATGTAAGATAATAGTACAACGTCTCGCAATATTGGCTTTCTTTTCTTCTGTCACAGTCCGCCAATGAAAGAATTTTGGGCGAAATCAGCTTGTCATATCCCTTTATTTTGTTCAACATAATCGGAACCGCTAATTGTGAAACGAAGAAAACATTATTTTCAACATCTTCGTTCACAACTATATTCAGGGCTTCAAGCACTAAATTATACATTGTCGGAATGTCAAAAAGCTCATCTATGGTATTTGAGATAACAATCTTAAGGTGAAATTCTTTCGCTAATTCTTCAAAAGCCTTGCGGTCATATCCTTTTTGCAGGAACATAAATATCTTTCCTTTATACATAAAAGGATGCGATTCGTAAAATCTGTATGTCAGCTCATCCTTTAACAAATTTTTCCCAACGTATTGTGAATGATAAGCAGCCAAATCAATTAAAGCGAAAGCAACAGGATGAAAATTAGCAAGATAAGTTGATGATATTTGCAGTTTAAAAAATGATTGCGATTGAAACCCTCCATCCAAAAGATGTATCATGATTTCTTCTGCCGTTTCAAAAGGTCTGTCAATCCTCCCTGCTTCAACAAACATCTGCTTGGCCAAAATGTTTTCTATTCGGCTGTATGTTTCGGGTGCAACGGTGCTCAGTTTATTATCGACATCAACGCAAATCAAATAACCGAGCCGAATTCCGCCGCTGATAAGAGGAGCGAATCTTCTTCTGTACGGGCTGTCCTCAAGTTCGACATAATCAGCCGTTCCGTCCGTTAGCTCATCGCTTTCGCTTATAAGCACACCGGCCTCGTATGTTATTTCCCCAACCTTCACCGCTAATTCAAAAGCCTCGTCTCTGAAACCTTCGGGTGAATAATGTGCCGTCACATGGTAGGTATCGTCAATCACCATCAGCGGACATTCCAAGATTTTCCCCGTGTCCTTAACGAGCAAATCAATATCATCTCTATCAAAAAAATCGGATACAAGTGTAGAAATATTATCTTCTGACATCATAGCTTTTCTCCTCTGATTTTCATTGTGCTCTCAGCACAACATAGTTTAGAATTATTATACTCCAGTACTATTGAAAAAGCAATAAAAATGAGTAAAATATAGGTGTAAAAAGAAAGAAGAGAAAAGTGAAGAAGAGAAGGAAAGAAAAATAAAGAGAACAAAAAATGTATATCCTGTTTGGCGGTGCTGAGCCGCCGAGCTTCATATAAAAACAATTATAACGGAGGTTTTGATTATGTTACCGAGTATCTTTAGTGAAAACATGTTTGATGATTTCTTTAGCGATCCGTTTGATCGTGAATTCTTCGGTGCGCACAATCCGTTATACGGTAAGCACGCAAAGAATATGATGAAGACCGATATCCATGAAAAGGACAACGGTTATGAATTGGCTATTGAGTTGCCGGGATTCAAGAAAGATGAAATTAACGTCGATGTAAGCGACGGATATCTCACAATCAAAGCAGCCAAGGGTCTTGATAAGGACGAAAACGACAAAAAAGGCCGCTTGATTCGCAGAGAACGTTACGCCGGAGCTTGCTCTCGCAGCTTCTTTATCGGCGATGTAAAGCCGGAGGACGTAAAAGCAAAATATGAATCAGGTGTTCTTACGCTTGAAGTCCCGAAGGCAGAAGCAAAAAAGCTTCCTTCAAGCTCATCGATAGCAATCGAATAAGCGACATTCGGGCACAGACCGACATATAAACATTGAAGCGGGTGCTAAGGCAGTGATTGTCTTAGCACCCGCTTTTTCTTTTATACCGGCAAAACAAAAAGGAGCAAGCTTTAACTTACTCCTTATTGGTGGGAGAGGGTGGATTCGAACCACCGAAGTCACTGACGACAGATTTACAGTCTGTTCCCTTTGGCCACTCGGGAACTCTCCCATATTCACTTTTAAAAAGTGGAGCTGGTGGACGGACTCGAACCCCCGACCTGCTGATTACAAATCAGCTGCTCTACCAACTGAGCTACACCAGCGTCTCAACGCTCGTATACTATACCACAACAGAGCAGGTTTGTCAACACTTTTTTGAAAAATATCACGACTTTTTTATTTTTGCTTTTTTAAAGCTTATTGCCCTCCCCGGACATATATTTCTGAAAAGCGGAAGCCGAATTGACGACTCCCGCTTTTTCTTAGTATCTTATTTATTTAACGCTGTCAACAAGATCCATGAATTCCGAGATTACCTTTGAAGCAGTATTCTTGCCCCAGGAGATAAGGCACCATGTGTCTGTGTCGAAGGATTCCTTTTTCTCGCTGTACTGTACGCCTGCCATTACAAAATCATCATCCGGCTCAATGTAACCGATAGCGTCGTTCATAAGGTCGAATACGATAATATTCTCGCCGTACATCTCACGAAGCGACTGATACTTGAATCCCTTCAAGCCCTCACCGCCCATAAGAAGCTCGCCGTAGGTCTCGCCCGGGCAAAGCTCAACAAGAAGTGAATCGCCAAGCTCCATGTAGCCCGACTCGGTAACCGTGTAATACTTATCGGTCGTCTTGTCATAGAGGAAGAAATAGTCTGTGATACCCGTCTTTCCGACGATATCCATAAGGACGTTGGAAACCTCAATAATATATTGCTTGTGAGCAATATTGAGCATCGGAGCAACCGTTGCCTCACTTACCGGCTTCCAATCCTTATACCATGATGTATAGCCCTCATTCGACCCGTACTCGGCCTCGCCGAGGAAATCGCCGAGGGCATAGTTCATAGTCCTGCACTCAGTCTCACTCTTTGTAAGTCCGAGAATAATATAGCCCATCTCATAGCCGTATCTGACAGCTTCCTCATGTCTTGTGAGGTCAAGTCCGTCATCCGATGCACCACGCTGATATGTAATGGTGCCGATACAGCCCTGAATATAAATGAAGTTATAGCCGGCCTTGTTGACAACCTCCTCAATGTAAGGAATGAAGTCGGCAGAAATAACAACATGACCGTAGCCGGAATTTTCGGGATGAGCACTGAACGAAGCAATAACCGTACCCTTTTCACTCTTGTTATCCGGAGTGAACATCAAACGGTAAAGATTGCCGTCAAATGTGTATGGAGCCGTTCTGTCACGGAGATAATTGTCCGCAATATCCTTCTTGGCAAGGGTGAGTGTACCGCCCTTCATATCGGAATAAGCCGACTTGATTGTAGCCGTGCACTGGTCAACGATCTTCTTTAAGAATGTGCGGTTAACGCCACTGTGAATCTCGGAAAGTCCGAGATTTGAAAGAAACAGATTATTCAGAACATTGGGAACGGTATTATCCCATACGCCCTGGAGATCTATGCCGCTGTGGGTATGAGTAACGGAAACATTTACACTGACAATATTATTCTTTGCCGCAAAATCCGAGATAGCTTCACGGATAAGGCGAACGTCCGCATTTGCAATTCCGATTGCGTCAAGCACGCAGAAAGCAACGTTTCCTCTGCCTGTTCCGTCATTGAGAACGATTGTGCGAACCCAAAGTCCGTCAAACGTCTCTGTCGTTGTAGCCATAAGGCCATAACCGCCCATTGTGTACGGCGTTGTACCGAAATCATCAGGAAGAATCGAAGCCTGAGCATAGCCGAGATGCCATTTTGCTCCTGCCGCCGGAGCGTCAAGGAACTCTGACATTCCCTTGTAGAAATTACCGTAGCTGTCGAGATCAAAGTCGGCATAGTCATGAATAACGGAAGTTTTCGGAATAACAAAACCGAGAGCCTTGCCGATCACATTGATGAGCGTGTTGCTCAAAAGGTTGATTGCCTTAGCAAGCAGCTTCATAAAGACCGTCTTGGGGCTTGTTGAAGCGAGCGAACCGAAAGCATCGCCGATTTTGTCAAGGGTGTCGTTGGCGTTGCTGTTAACTACCTGAACACGGTTGCCTTTTGCAGCCGCATCGGCAAGGTACTCTTCAAGAGTCACGCTTGACTCAGCAACAATCGGAGCCTCCTCGGTCTTTGCAAATGCCGTTACGCCGATCGGAACGATCAGGCAAAGACAAAGAACAACCGAGAGAACCGACAAAAGAATTTTTTTCATAATTTTGTCTCCTTTCGGGAAATGATATTATTCCTATGATACTTGATTATAACATAAAAGCTCAATTTTTACAAATAAAACAATCGTCCTCTTTTTTATTCAAATTGACGAAAGTATAACGCCTAATTTAATTGACTTTTACGCCTGACAAGAATATAATATAATTTGATTTTATTATTGTACACAGTCAATCGGAGGTTTTTGTATATGGATCTATCAGGCAAAAAGGTTCTTGTTGTCGGACTTGCACGCAGCGGCATGGCGGCAATCAGAGTTCTTAAAAAGCTCGGTGCGGAGGTCACACTCTCCGAGAGCAAGAAAAAAGAAGATATAAAAGAAATTGGTTTTCTTAACGAAAACAATGTTGAGATCGTCGGACAGGATATGTCGGTTTTTGAACGTGATTTTGACTTTGTCGTCAAAAATCCGGGCGTACCCTACAGAAGTCCGATGATGCAGAAGCTTCAAGAGCGCAACATTCCGGTTATCACGGAAATTGAGCTTGCGTATCAGGTTGCAAAGCCCCAGCATTATATCGCAATAACCGGCACAAACGGCAAAACCACGACCTCCACTCTTACATATGAAATTCTTCGCCGTGCTTTTCCGGGCAAGGCACACCTTTGCGGTAATATCGGTATTCCGCTTTGTGAAATTGTTATGGAAAACGGCCTTATGGAAGAGGGCGGACATTATATCGCACTCGAAATTTCCAATTTCCAGCTTGTTAATATTGATAAGTTCCGTCCCGAGGTTGCCACGATAATCAACCTCACTCCCGACCACATTGATTTCATGGGCAGCCTTGATAATTATTACAAGTCCAAGACCGAGGTTTACAGGAATATGGCAGGCAATGATGTTTTCCTCCTCAATGCCGACGATCCCGTCGTTAAGGAATACACCGACCGCTATCCCGTGAAGTGCGCTAAAGAAAGCTTCAGTACAGACAGCCAAAGCGCTGACTGCATTGCCAAGGACGGCTATTTAGAGATAAAGGGCGAAAAAATAATCCCTCTTAATGCAATTAAAATTGTCGGCAAGCACAATTTGCAGAATGTCATGATTGCCGTTTCCGCGGCTAAAGCCATAGGCATTTCAAATGACATTATTCTTGATGCCGTTTCCTCTTTCAAGGGCGTTGAGCATCGAATTGAATTTGTACGTGAAATCGACGGAGTTAAATATTATAACGATTCCAAAGGAACTAACACCGACGCAACAATAACCGCTCTCAAGGCCTTTGACCGCGGTGTGATTCTCCTTGTCGGCGGATTTGAAAAGGGCTTGCCGATGGACGAGATGAAAAAGCACCTCGGCTGTGTCAAAAAGATTATCGGATTCGGTGCCTGCGGTGCAAGACTTGTGCATGACCTTGTCGGCGAGGACGGAATTGTCGTTACAACACTTGATGAAGCCGTTGCAGAGGCAAACAAAATTGCCGAAAGCGGAGACACCGTTCTCCTTTCCCCCACCACCAGCTCATTCGACCAGTATACCTGCTTTGAGGAGCGCGGCGACCATTTTAAGAAGATTATAAATGCTCTATAAACCGAAAGGAAAAATATGACAGAAAAAGAGAAATACATCGGCGTTTTCGACTCGGGAATCGGCGGACTGACCGTCGTTAAAAGCATAGTCGAAACAATGCCGAACGAAAACATAATTTACTTCGGCGACACGGCTCACGTTCCCTATGGGACACGCTCAAAGGAACAGATAACCGAATACGTTCTCAGCGATGTAAAATTCCTCAGCAGATTTAATATCAAAGCAATAGTTATCGCCTGCAACACGGCAGACTCGGCAGCAAGAGATACGGTTGAAAAAAACTACAGCGATATCCCTGTTTACGGCGTTGTTGCTCCTGCGGCTAAGAAAGCGGCAAAGCTGACAAAAAATAAAAGAATCGGTGTAATTGCCACCAACGCAACGGTCAACAGCGGCGCATACGAAAAGACGATACACAGCTTTGATTCCGACGCACAGGTTATAAGCCTTGCGTGTCCGCTTCTCGTTCCGCTCGTTGAAGAAGGACGTTTCAAAAAGGGAGATCAGGTCATCGAGGAGGTTTTGCGTGAATACCTCACTCCGCTGAAGAAACAGGGCATTGACACTCTCGTTCTCGGCTGTACTCACTATCCCCTGCTTTATGACATTATAACCGAGATTATGGGCGGCGAAGTTACAGTCATCAGCTCATCGGTTGCGGCGGCAGAGGAACTGAAAAAAGGTCTCGGAGAAAGAAATCTACTCAGCAACTCAAAAATAAGCGAACGGAAATATTTCGTCAGCGACAATGCAGAGGATTTTGAAAAGCACGCCCTGATATTTATGGGCAATGCCCTCGGCGGCACAGTCGAACAGGTTGATATCGAAGAATAAAAGAATACCGCATAAAAAATCGCAGATTAACGGAAACTGCTCCGAAAATCTGCGATTTTATTTTTTGTTTGTCAATCCCAAAATGTAATCGGTCGAGGTGTTATAAAGCTTCGCCAATGCAATCAGCACATCGGTCGGCAGGTCACGGTAACCGTTTTCGTATCGGCTGTATTGAGGCTGTTTCATTCCGAGATAATCCGAAACATATTTTTGCGTATAATCCGAATCCTCTCTCAAATCTTTTACTCTGCGATAATATGACAAAAAACTTTCGCTCCTTATAACCAATTAGTTATTGACATATTAACATTATTATGCTATAATCACCTTAATATATAACCGTTTGGTTATAATAATGAGGTGGAAAGAAATGTATTGTAAACATTGCGGCGCTGAAATTAGTGAAAAAAGTAAATATTGTCAAAGCTGTGGAAAAGAAATTGAAGAAAAAGAAAAATCGCAAATTTTAAAATCAAAAATAAGTTTTGCTTTAGATTATTGTAAAAAACTGTTATTGCAATTCAAGTCATTACTTTTTACTTTATGGCAACGCATAAAAAATGACAAAAAAGTTGCAGTTATCTCTATTTCGGTCGGAGTTATCTTAATTGCATCTATTGTAACTGTAATTATTCTCTGCAATCAAACAGAAAGTACAACTCCGGATTTATCTTCAACAACAACTTGGAACAATTCATACGATGATTACGACACTGATGATGACGAAGAAAAAGACTATACTGAAGAGGAATTGAAAGCAATGGCTGCAAGGGCACTATACTCTGAACTAAGTTCAAAATCACAATATAGCCGATTGGATCTGGCAAGCACAAAATTTTCCGTCGAAACAATAAGCAAAGATGGTCTTCATTGGGTAATAAAAGGAACATTTACCTTATACGATAATTATGGGCAAATTTACGAAGCTGGAAAGAAATATACAGTTACAGTAAATTCTTATGGAGTAGCCTCTTGTAATATAAGTAATTATCAATAATTTTTGCTCAAAAACAAAGACTGTAAATGAAACACAATCATTTGCAGTCTTTGTAATATTTTATTTAACCAACTCACCGACATAATCGGCATAGATCTTTCCGATAACCTCTGCGCCGCGGTCGTAGGTCGGGTGAACGCCGTCGGCTGAAATCTTCTGCCAATTCTCGTGGCAGATATGAGATGCAAGCAGTCCGTCAAGCGGAATAAAAATATCGGCATATTCACGGGCGAGCTTCCTTGTAATCTGAATCTTCGGATCAAGGTCCTCACGGAAATAGAGCTTGTCCTCGGCAGGAAGCAGGAACTGCTCCATCATAACGATTTTTGCATTTGTCTTTGTCTTGATCGCTTCAAGAACCGTGCGATATCTTTTTTCAAACTCGGCGTTGTCGAGCCACTCTCTTGTATCGGCTCTGTGCCATGTGTCGTTGACACCGATGAGAATCGAAACAATATCCGGCTGAATGTCGATAAAATCCGACTGCAACCTGTTCACAAGATCAATCGTCTGATTGCCGCTGATTCCGAGGTCAATAAATTCAAAATCAATCTCCGGGAATTTTTCTTTCAAAAATCTTGCCGCATCCTTCGGGTATCCGTTGCCGAGGTTGTGCGGATCTTCACGGTCACGGTCGGCATCGGTAATGCTGTCGCCCTGAAACAAAATCTTCATATAAAGTCCTCCGTTTTAACATTTTTTATTTTATCAAAATATCTGTTTCCGCAGACGGAAACCAAAACATTTTTTTCACTTAAACACGAAAACTTTTTCTCATATTTTTCAAAGATGTTTTCGTAATCTCCGAAAGAAAATTCTCCGAGATTCGCAAGCGATTTTCCCTCGCATTTTATTACACTTTCTTTAAGCGTCCATATTCTTGTAAACACTTTTGCTTTGTCGGGCGAAGCGTTAATTTTTTTATTCTCGCTCTCGTCAAAAAATCTATTGGCAACCTTTTCGTTAAAGCCGCCGATTTCCTGCACGTCAATTCCGACCGACGCTGTGTCAAGCGCAACGGCCACCCCTTCGGCACAATGGCTGATGTTAAAAAATATTTCACCGCTTTTCAAAAAAGGTTTTCCGTTCTCACCGACAACAATTTCAAAATTTTCAATTCCGTTTTCTTTCAACGCAAAACGAAGCAAAAGATAAGCGACAACACAGTTTTCCCGGTCAATTTTTCTTTTTAGTCTGTTGAATTTTTCCTGTCGGTTCTTCGGGAGAAATTTTAAAAATTTTTCGGCAGAAAAATTATCATAATCATTAAAAAAATAAATCATTTTCAATTAGAAAAGTCCGGCTTTTACGCCGTTGGCATTGTGCTCGGCGATCGTCGAAGCATAATAAAAATGTTCGCCGCTTTCATCGGTAAGAAAGAAAACATAATTTGTTTCGGCCGGATGAAGTGCAGCGTTTATAGCCTTAAGTCCCGGGTTGCAAATCGGGCCGACGGGCAGTCCGGAACGATAGTATGTGCTATAAAGCTCCATATATTTTTTAACTTCACCGTTCTGATTTTCAAGTGCAACTCCGTCCTGATAACCGATAACATCTTTAAGACTCTGTGAAATATAAAATGTCGTAACGTCGCTTTCAAGCTTCGGAAACGATGCGGGATCCTTGAGCCTGTTATGGAAAACGGATGAAACGTTGGCACACTCGTCAATGTCGGCATCGCACTCCTTTTGAATTACGGAAGCGAGCGTCATCATCTGATCCATCGTGTAGCCAAGCGTCTTTGCTCTCTGCTTCATTTCGTCGGTAATTTTTGAATTGTAATTTTCTATAAATTTGTCAACGACCGACTGAGCGTCGGATTCAAGATAGAATTCATAGGTATCAGGAAAAATATATCCCTCAAGGAGGAAAACTCTGTCGTCCGCATTGTCGATTTCAATTCCTGCAACAGGCTTCTTACAGGCTTCGAGAAATGCCTGAGCCGAGCAGACCTTGTTCTGCTCCAGCTTCTGTGCTATCTGGACTATTGTGTAGCCCTCAGGGAAAGTTACCGTCACGGTGTTATCGGGCAGGGTCGTTTTGCTTTTTGTTGACAAAAAAGGGATTCCATCCCCCGGATTGCACGCCGCAAAAGAAAAAATTATCACGGCGCAGAGCATTAAAAATGTGATTCTTTTGTATAACTTCATTTGTATACCTCGTGTATTCGGTTTTGGTCATTTTCGTATATCATACATCTTTTTCGTTTCTATGTCAATAAAAGTGTACTTTCTGCAAATATTATTGTTGGAGGTGATTTTTATGGATAAGAAAGAACACAAAAAGAAAAAATTGAAGCTTTCTCCGCTGGTTCAGTCAATCGTTAACGACTGGGAAGCCGGCAGTGAAACCGACGTTCTCGGCAGCTACACGGGCAACTCAACGGAGACCGTCAAGCCGCAGCAGGATGCGGACGACCTTTAATTGACAAATTCATATATAATATAGTATAATAAATCATATTAAAAACGCTCTCTGCGACGTAAGAATATCCTTTCCTGCGTCGCAGTTTGTGGTTAAAAATCGCAATCACCGCTACATATTGATTCTTTCAAAAATAATTGTCGTTTTACATTATAATAAGCAAAATTTACTTGACAATACTTGCTTATTGTGATAGAATAATCGTACCTCTTTAAAGAGGGTTCTTTTTTTGTGCCCTCTTTTAGGAACTTACAGGGTGTAGGTTCCCGTATGAGGGAGGCTTAAAATCCCGGGCAAACCGGTTAAATGGAGGTGCCGAAATGAGAGTTAAGGTTACACTCGCTTGCACAGAATGTAAGCAGCGCAATTACGACACAATGAAAAACAAAAAGAACACACCCGACAGGTTGGAGATGAACAAGTATTGCAGATTCTGCAAGAAGCATACTCTCCACAAAGAGACGAAGTAAGCTGGAAGGAGAACTGTTATGGCAAAGAAAGAGAGTTCCGAAGCTGCTAAGAAAATCGCAAAGGCTGAAAAAGAGAAGACTTCAAAGAAGCCGAATAATAAGCCCAATGTTTTCGTGCGTATGGGCAAAGCCATAAAGAATTTCTTCAAGAACAGCAAGGGCGATCTCAAAAAGATCACATGGCCTGACGCCAAGGAAGTCCTCAAGGGAACAGTTGTGACGATTGTTTGTATTGCAATCGTCGGCGTACTCGTATTCCTTGTCGACCTCGGACTGACTAAGGGCATTAACGGACTTCGTACTGCCGCAGAGAACCGCACAACGACAACTGTTGCCGAGACTACGACCGCTTCTGAGACAACAACGGCCGGAATCAATGTAATAACCGACAGCAGCACAACAGCGGCTAAATAATTTTCAGCGAGACGGAGGAACGGCAATGTCAAATGATGCCAGATGGTATGTTGTTCATACCTACTCGGGCTACGAAAACAAAGTAGCCACAAACGTTTTGAAAGCTGCCGAAAACCGCAAAATGCAGGATGAGATCTTTGAGGTCAAGATTCCTACCGAAACCGTCGTCGAGGTTCGTGAGGACGGTAAAACCCGTGAGGTTGAGCGTAAAATCTTCCCGGGTTACGTTATGGTTAAAATTGCAACTTTCCTTGATGAAAACGATATGCCGAAAATCAGCGATGAAGCATGGCTCGTTATCCGTAACACAAGAGGTGCGACCGGCTTCGTAGGTCCGGAGGGCAAGCCCATCCCCCTTACAGAGGAAGAGGTTTACAGACTCGGCGTTGAGAAGAAGGTAGTTGAAGTCAAGTATGAGGTTGGCGACACAGTCAACATCACCGATGAAATCTTTGAAGGCTTCACCGGTAAGGTAGAGGAAATTGACCTTGATAACAACAAAGTTAAGGTTACGGTTTCCGCATTGTTCGGTAAGGAGACGCTGGTTGAGCTTGAGCTTGATCAGGTTGAACCGATTTCCGACTGATGAAAAGATAATTAAGCTCACAGGGCTTGATTTATATGTCCCTATGGGGCATGGAGCTTCGGCTCCGTTGTGGGAGGAGCAAAAATTCCAATCAAATTGCTCCGACGAACCACATTATTTTGGAGGTGCAAGAAATGGCTCAGAAGGTAGTAGGCTTTATTAAGCTTCAGATCCCTGCCGGCAAAGCAACACCGGCTCCGCCCGTTGGTCCGGCACTCGGACAGCACGGCGTTAACATTATGGCATTCACAAAAGAATTCAACGAGCGTACAAAGAACGACGCAGGTCTTATCATCCCCGTTGTTATTACGGTTTATGCAGACCGTACTTTTACTTTCGTTACAAAGACACCGCCCGCAGCAGT
>FR882088.1:128217-165891 GCA_000434915.1 Ruminococcus sp. CAG:563 | reverse complement strand
CGGTTCAGGTGTGCCTAACAAGACAAAAGTTGCCACAATCACAAGTGAGCAGGTTAGAAAAATCGCTGAACAGAAGATGCCTGATTTGAATGCAGCAACGATCGAAACAGCAATGTCAATGATCGCTGGTACTGCACGCAGCATGGGCGTTACTGTTGTAGACTGATGCTCCCGCGTGGGAGGTAAAATCCGATTTAACCACTATAATGGGAGGAATATCTTATGAAACACGGTAAGAAATATTTAGAGAGCGCAAAGCTCGTTGACAGAGCTACGCTTTATGATCCGGCAGAGGCTCTTGATCTCGCAGTCAAGACTTCTTCCGCTAAGTTTGATGAAACTGTTGAAATCCACGTTCGTCTCGGTGTTGACTCTCGTCACGCTGATCAGCAGGTTCGTGGTGCTGTCGTTCTTCCGAACGGTACAGGTAAGAAGGTTAGAGTTGCTGTTTTTGCTAAGGGCGATGCAGCAGACGCTGCAGCTGCAGCAGGTGCAGAAATCGTCGGTGCCGAGGATCTTGTTGCTAAGATTCAGGGCGAAGGTTTCCTTGATTTCGACGTCGCTATCGCAGCTCCCAACATGATGGGTCTTGTTGGCCGTCTCGGTAAGGTTCTCGGTCCTCGTGGTCTTATGCCGTCACCGAAGGCAGGTACAGTTACTCCTGACGTTGCTAAGGCTGTTGAAGAGGCTAAAGCAGGTAAGATTGAGTACCGTCTCGATAAGACAAACATCATCCACTGCCCGATCGGTAAGGTTTCGTTCGGTGCTGAGAAGCTTCAGGAGAACTACAAAACTCTTCTTGACGCTATCAACAAGGCAAAGCCGGCTTCATCAAAGGGTCAGTACATCAGAAGCTGCGTTGTTGCAACAACAATGGGCCCCGGCGTACGCATCAACCCTGCAAAGGCAGTTATTGCTGAATAATTCAAACAAAATAAAAAGGTCGGGCATTTGTCTGACCTTTTTTTGTTTTATTAAGCAGCACCGCATAATTAAGTTGCATAATTTTTCTTAAATTTGAAATTTACGGGAGTGAAGTAAATGAAGACCTCAAAAAAGTCTGTTGTTCTTTCTTCTGTTCAATATATTATCATTTTCATTGGTTTTGCCCTGTCATATATGTTTACATATCCGCAGTACGATGTTTTGCTTTTTACAAGGGATTTCAAGGGTGATATCGTCAGCGTTCTGCGTGAAGCGTTGTTTTACGGTAACGGCAGATTTTTGGGAAATGTATTCGGCTTTTATTTCTCACATCATTTTACCGCGGCGATTTTTTTCACGGCTTTTTTCCTGACATTAATTGTTTTTCTTGCCAACAAGCTGTTTTTCAACGATAACCCGAAAGCGATTTTTCCCATCGGGACGGTAATTGCTTTCCCTGCAGTCGGAATAATGCGTGAGGTTTATTGCATGATTGCCGCATTCTGTAACTATGCCGTTCCGTTCGCCTTTGCACTGATGTCAGGGGTTTTTATAAAGAAGCTTAAAGTCGGCGGCTCTCGCTTTCTTTACGTTCCACTTGCTTTTTCGGCGGTCTGTACGTGCCTTTTCAGCGAAAATACAACTATTGTGGTGCTCTGTGCAGCGATAATGATTATCGTCGGCGACATTATAAATAACAAAAAGGCATCTGTGCCCGGTATTGTAAATATGATTTTTTCGGCAGTCGGAGCATTGATGATGTATCTAATTCCGAGGGTTACGGACACAAAAGAAAAGCTCGACTATTACAGGGGATACGTCGAACCGAAAGTCTTAATTTTCAACATCATCTCGACTCTGCGAAGCTTTGCATTGCTTGCAAATCAGTATTTTATTGTTTATGTGATACTTTCCGGCGCCATGATCTATGTGCTTTACAGGCAATGCAAAACAAATAGATTTATAAAATTTATTCTGACCGCAATTCTCACAGTTTTTCCGCTGACCTGCATCTTTGCCGTCATTTTCGCACAAAAAGCAAACGAGCTGGCAATGATATATTTGCCGCTCGAGGTAGTCTATTTGATTGCCGCTTTGGTTGTGTCTGTTCTCTCAAAGCAAAAAAAATTAATTACATCTCTCATCATGACCGTTGTTCTGCTCGGCAGTGCGGTTGCCCCGATGACGATTGTAAATCACAGAGGCGACAGAACATTTTTCACCACATTTGCGATTCTTTTCTGTTATGCGATGTATTTGATTAAATCGCTTGATATGGGCAAAAAAATCAAACAATTAATCACTGCTGCCGCACCTGTTGCATTCGTAGCAGGCTGCTGCGTTATGCTTGTGCTCACGGCACAGAACTTTGATTCATATGTTTACAGAGCCGACTATCTTGCTCAAGAAAGCGTAACAAGCAGCAGCGCAGATGTTCCCTATCTCGCCCACGGCCGCCTTGCACAGGAAACGACACTCGGTCAAATCGACCCCTGCCTTTTCGGCAGCAGTGTAGATATGAGCTTCAACGTTATCCCGACGGATGAGTGGGAAAAGGCTGACGAATACAAAAAAATAACAAGCCTGACGCCTGCCGACGCCGTTAAATACGGACTGGAGCATTGGGAGTTTAAGGACGCAACCTATCCGCTGAAGCTCCACGAAAAATATGCTCAAAGCAGGTAATCAATAATAAATTTTTTCGGTATACTATCAAAAAACGGCTGTCAAATTCGAGTAAATCTTATGCTCTGAATCTGACAGCCGTAATTTTATTCTGTTATAGGCATCTCGGTCATACGAAGATTTGTACAGCCGTAAGGGATAAGCTCCTTTTCTGTCGGTTCGCCGATTGCCTTTTTGCTCTCGGGAAGCTCCTCGCATCTGCCGTCGGTCATCTTCCAATCGACCCGGGCCATTTTTGCTTTAAGCTTTATCGGTGCGCCGTCGGGTGAGAACGGAACATCACCTACCTTGGCGAATTCAACGGTGAAATTCCTGTCGGCAAAGCCGTAATTCCAATCTGTCGTCGGGAAAATTTCATAGTCGCAGTACGGGAATTTTCTCTCAACTCCGTCACGAACATACTCTTTTTTCTCCCACCTCTCACCAATCGGAAGCGAGAAAACAAGGTTGCCACGCTCGGCACAGAAAAGGCCGCTCGGTCGTTTTGTCAGCTCAACCTTAAAATCAAAGCGGACATCAATAATGCTTTCGCCGAAGAAATCACGGTTAATTCTCACAAAGCCGACACCGACCTCTTTGCCGTCAATCGTTGCACTCACAGCTTTTTCCGGAATGCGGACAAGTATTTCGCACTCATCATGAGTCGCTGAATTTACCTTGATTTTATAACCGTCCTCAAACGGATAATTTGTGATTATTTCAACGGCAAACTCAGCACCGCCAATCTTTGTTTCAACCTTGCTCGGTGCAACGGCACATACCGCAACGCCGTTTTTCGTCTTCATCACCGTGCTCATTGCAAACTTCGGAAAAGCCTGATTGAAGTTTGCGGTGCAGCATCCGAAATTCGGTTCCAAGCCGAAAATGTGTGACTCCTCGCCGTTCGTGTTAAACGGTTGTTTACCGTTCGGGAAACGAGAACACTGAACCTGATTTGTTAACTGATCATACTGATGCGTCCACATATCGGGGCTTACAGTCGCCGGGAACGCATTGAACGCAGTTTTTTCCAATCGCTCCGACCAGTAGCTGTCACCCGTCAGTGCAACGAGCCACTCATAAGAATACATTGCCTCGGCAACGGAGCAGCACTCCGAACCGTGAACGGGACTTGTGCCGCTCAGACACTCGTCACCCGAGAAATGACCGCAATCCATACCGTGGTCACGCAAAAGAATTTCCATCGCCTGCTTTGCGAATTCGTTTGGATCGCCGCCGATAATTTCTGTCATCAATGCTTCGCCCTTGAGCATCATTGCAATGTTGACAACATGATTTAGATAGCTCCAATTTTCACGTCTTTCGGCATAGCGCCACGATTTGAACATTTTTTTATAGTCAATGCCCTGTATGTAGAGCTTGTCAACAAGATCCAGCTGCCAATCCTCAGGCTTTCTTTCACGAAGCCAAAAAATCGGTATAAGACACTCGAACCAACGAGCCGATCCCCAATCAAAAAGAGTTCGGCTGTTCATGTGTGTGCTGAGATTTTGCAGCGCACGGCTGACCGCATTTTCGATTCGCTCATCGCCCGAGCAATCTGCATATACGACAAGTGCCTTGCAGATTATAAAGCAAGCCCAGATATCATAGTTAACACGCTTTTCCTTTTCGCACGGGCAGATCCAGCCGTCCTCACACTGACGTTCAAGAATAGCGTCAACATATTTTTTGGCACGGGCCTTCATGTCGTTATTGTCAAGAAGGTAAGCAAGCGGCACAAAGCCGTCGAGCCAATAAGGGACTCTCTCCCAACCCTCGTCATTTCCTCCTATCCAGCTTGATTCCTTGACACTGTTCCACATCTTGTCAAGATTGCCGGAAAGACCATTTGCCTGAATTTCAAGCTTATTTCTGAGCCATCCTGCGGCCTTTATTTCATTTGTAGTAAATTGTTTAAAAATCATAAACCGCTCCTTAGCTTATACCAAGCTTCTTCGCCATATCAGCTGTCTGAAGCTCGAGCATCTTTGAAACGCCCTCCTCCTGCATCGTGATGCCGTAGAGGACATCGGCTTCTTCCATAGTGCCTCTTCTGTGTGTGATAAGAATGAACTGCGTATTCGTCGTCATTCGGCGAACATAGCGTGCATAACGGGTAACGTTTACATCATCAAGTGCGGCTTCAACCTCGTCAAAAATACAGAACGGAGACGGAGCAACCTTGAGAATCGAGAAAAGAAGTGCAATAGCCGCCAATCCCTTTTCGCCGCCCGAAAGCAGGTCGATATTCTGAACATTCTTGCCCGGCGGCTGAACCTTGATTTCAATGTTGCATTCAAGCACGTCGTTCGGATTTTCGAGAATAAGCTCCGCCTTACCGCCGCCGAAAAGCTCGACAAAGGTTTCACCGAAATAGCTGTTGATACGCACAAACTGAGCCTTGAACTGCTCCGCCATTTTGCTCGTCAGCTCTGTAATGAGCCTGTTCAGCTCTTCCCTCGATTTCTCGATATCCTCAAGCTGAGCACTCATGAATTCGTAACGCTCGGAAACCTCTTTATATTCCTCGATTGCGCCGACGTTTACATTGCCGAGGGCACGAATCTTACCTTTGATTTCCTGCAAGCTTCTGTGTGCCTGCTGATAATCCTCAATCACAATTTCAAGTGCTTCAGCCTCGGATTTTGTCAGCTGATACTCGTCAAAGAGCTTGTTGATTGCATTTTCAAGCTGCTGCTCCATCTGAGCCTTACGCTCCTCAAGACGAGCCAGCTCTCCGCTGATTTTTTCACGCTCGGCTGACTTTGAACGCTCCTCCGAACGAAGCTGGGCACTTCTCGCTTCACACTTTGTACGCTCTGCAATGAGCGTTTCAATGTCGCTTTTTGCGCTTGCACCAAGCTCGTGAAGCTCCTTAGCCTGTTTTGAAAGTTCCTGAATTTTTATTTCAATTTCTTTGTTTGCGTTTTCAATTACAGCAATTTCATCGTTGAGGTCGTCAAGCCTGCCCTCATGACTTGCCATACGACGGTTGAGAAGATCAACGGCTTCTTTCTTAGCTTCAATGTCCTTATCAAGAGCAAGAATATCAAGGTTGATCCTCGCTTCGGTCTGTGCAAGCTCCTCTTTCTTCTCCTCCAGCTTCTCCCTGCCGTGAGTCACAACGTCAAGGTCGGCCTGCAATGAACCCATTTCCTTATTGAGCTTGTCAATCTCGGTCTGAGCTTCCGTTTTCATCGCTTCAAGATCGCTGATTCTCAGCGATGCCGACTTCTTTTCACGGCGCAGTTCTTCGAGAGCCGCATTAGCCGTGTCAAGCTTACCCTCAATAAGCGCAAGCTCGCTTTCCTTACGAATAACATCCTCCTGAGTACGCTTGAGATCAGCCTGTGAAGCGTCAAGATCAGCCTTAACTGCCGAAAGCTCAACGCTCAATTTTTTATATGCTTCGTTATCCTGCTCCTGCTCGTCAACGAGCTTTGCAATCTGTGAATTGAGCTTGTCCTTCTCATTGCTTCGGCTGAGAATACCCGCATTGTGTCCTCTCGAACCGCCCGTCATCGAGCCGCCGGCATTGACAACCTGACCGTCGAGAGTAACTATTTTAAATCTGTATGAATATTTCTTCGCCATGGTAATTGCGCTGTCGAGATCCTCGGCAACAGCGGTTCTGCCCAAAAGAGACTGAATTATTTCATTATATTTGCTGTCATAATCGAGCAGTTTATCCGCCATATCTACGAATCCGTAACAGTCGTCAAGACCCTTTTCCGCAAACGGCTTTGACTTAACGGATGTCAGCGGCAAAAATGTTGCACGTCCGCCTTTCTTCTCCTTAAGGAAGTTAATGGCACGCTTTGCGTCATTTTCGCTGTCGGTTACGATGTTCTGTATCGCCGCACCGAGAGCAGTTTCAACCGCCACGGCATAGCGATCCTCAACGCTGATGAGCTGAGAGAGAGGGCCGTGAATTCCTCTGAGTGCGCCGCCCTTTGCCTCACGGACAACAGCTTTAACCGCACCCGAATAGCCCTCCATGTTCTTTTCCATGTCATCCAAAAGACGAACCTTGTCTTTCTTTTGGAGAATATCAAGACCCCTTGCGTCGATTGCCGATTTCAGCTTGTCCGCCTTTTCCTGACGTGACTGAACTCGGAGACTATATCCCGAAACGGCATTCATAATCTCTGTCGCCGTGTCGTTTAGCTTATCGAGCTGAGCCTGACAAGCGTTACGCTTTTCTTCAAGCTCGGTTATGTAACCGTTTCTCGTTGAGAGTACGCCATCAATATTGCTGACACGTCCTTTGATTTCATCAATAGATGAATTCGCAGTGGTTTCCTCAATTTTCTTTTCGCCGACCTTCTGAGTAAGAGCGGTTATCTTCTGCGAAAGCTCGGCAATTCTGTCCGAGAATTCGCCCGTCTCGTTCTTAGTATCGGCTATGCTTGCCGCCGCAGTGTCAAGCTCCTTGCGCTTCTTTTCAATCTCACCCAAAAGCTCGTTGATTTCCGCTTCGGCTTCTTCAACCTCTTTTTTAAGGGAATTTTCACTGTCCGAAGCGTCACTCATGTCACGCTTGATACGTTCGATTGTCTGCTCATTGTGAAGAATGGTGTTCTTCTCAACGGATATCTGACCCTCAAGCTGAACGGCCTTTTCCTCATAGCTTGTCGAATTGTTTCTTATATTGTCAATTTTAACCGTAATTTCCTGACCCTTGGCAATTATTTCCTCGGTCTCGTTCTCAATCTGAGAGAGAGAAGCCTCAATCGAATCGTACTGACCCTGGGCAATGGAAAGCTTGTCCTCCTGCTCTCTCAATTTAACCTTTGAGGTGTCAATTGTGTGAAGCCAAAGTCCGATTTCAAGCTCCTTTTTTTCCTTTGCGAGGACGAGGAACTTCTGTGCCTTTTCACTCTGCGTTTTAAGAGGACCTACACGGCTTTCAAGCTCGGAGAGAATGTCCCTCAGACGAACAAGGTTTTCCTCCGCCTGATCAAGCTTCCTGTTAGCGTCGTTGCGGCGATATCTGTAATGAGAAATTCCGGCCGCTTCCTCGAGCATATCACGTCGCTGACCCGACTTTGAAGAAATCAAATCGGCGATTCTGCCCTGACTGACGAGAGAGTAACCGTCACGGCCGAGACCCGTATCCATGAAAAGCTCATGAACGTCACGCAGACGGACAATCTGACCGTTGAGCATATATTCGCTCTCGCCTGAGCGATAATAGCGGCGTGTTACGGAAACCTCGTCCTTATCGTTATTGAGAGTTCTGTCTGTGTTATCAAGGCGCAGAGTAACCTCGGCGAAACCTAAAGGCTTTCTGACCTTCGTGCCGCCAAAGATGACATCTTCCATTTTTGAGCCTCGCAGGTTCTTCGTCGATTGCTCACCGAGAACCCAGCGCACGGCATCGGCAATGTTACTTTTACCCGAGCCGTTAGGACCGACAACAGCCGTCATTCCGTGATTGAAATTAAAGACCGTTTTGTCGGGGAAGGACTTGAAGCCCTGCATTTCGAGCGCTTTTAATCTCATAATTCTTCGTTCCTTATTATGTAAAGTTGATACTTTCCTGTTTTGCTGTCTGCCGCAATTTTAGCGTCGTAACCCATTTCCCGGAGCTTAATGATATTGCAGCGTTTCTGCCCCGTCATTTTTGAAATTGCGTCTGGAACAACATAAATAGTGATTTTTCCCTGCGGAATTTGATTCTCTTTGATATATTCTATAACCTTATTGAGGTAGATTTTACCCTCACAAAGCTCCTTAAATGCCGGATGATATGCACCGGCAATGTATTCTCCTTCAACACCGCCGCCGGAATGAAGTCCTGTTCTGATAACGGTTATATCCGCTTCGTCGAACATCAAAAGCAGCTTTGCACAAAGCTCAGCCGCCGAGTCAACCGTTTCAGGCTGATATTTGCCGCTTTTATAAAGCGTTGCAAGCTCGGTGTTTTCTAACACAACGGTCGGATAAATGCGAACGGTCGCCGGCTTCAGTGCAATAATTTTCTTCGCCGTGTCAATACTGTCCTTATCCGTTGAACCGTAAAGCCCCGTCATCATTTGAAGACCAAGCTCAAAGCCGTAACTTTTCAGCATTTTCGACGCATTGATAACGTCCTGCGAGGTGTGGCCTCTGTGATTGAGCAACAGAACTTCATCGTTCATGCTCTGTGCTCCAAGCTCAACTGCCGTGACACCGTAGAACTTCAAAATCCGACAAATTTCATCATCAATCGCATCGGGTCGTGTCGAACAGCGTATGCCTTTGAAGCTGCCGTTTTCGACGTATTTGTAAGCCGCTTTCAAAAGACCGACCATAATATCACGGTTGATTGCTGTAAAGCTTCCGCCGAAAAAAGCAATTTCGCCGCCCTTGCTGTCGGGATTGTTCATTGCGATTTTGACCGCTTCATCAACGTCAGCAGGCGTCACCTGCTTGCTTTGACCCGAGATTGCACGCTGATTGCAGAACGTACATTGGTGCGGACAGCCATTGTGCGGAACAAAAAGTCCCACATTTACATGCTTCACAGTCCCATAAGCTCCAAGGCTTCCCTTGCAGCCTCCTGCTCGGCTCGTTTCTTGCTTTTGCCGACGCCTCTGCCGATTACATTTGAATTGAGATGAACCTCAACCTCAAATCTTTTATCGTGGTCGGGGCCGCTCTCGCCCGCAAGAACGTATTCAACGATCTCGCCCGGGTTGCGCTGAACAACCTCCTGAAGCATAGTCTTGTAGTCCTTGACCGAACGATGCTTTCTGATAGCTTCATCAATATATTTGAGCACAAATTTTCTCGCTTCGTCCATACCGCCGTCAAGATATATTGCGGCAATAACAGCTTCAAATGCATCCGCCTGAATTGACGGACGCTCTCTGCCGCCCGTTACAACCTCGCCCTTGCCGAGCATGAGGTATTTGCCGAGCTGAATTTCACGGGCAAATGATGCAAGCGACTTTTCGCAGACCATTGCTGCACGGAGCTTTGTTAAATCTCCCTCCGGAAAATCAGTATAATTCTTAAAAAAGTTTTCCGCCGTTATAAATCCAAGAACCGAATCGCCGAGAAATTCAAGGCGTTCGTTCGATCCTTCGCATGTGCTGTGGTTCTCATTAAAATATGATGAATGAGAAAGCGCACGCAGCAACAGCGATTCATCTTTAAATTCATATCCGAGCTTTTGCTGAAGCTCTTTTATATCAGGTTTCATCTTCACCGAACCTTTCATTGAAAAAATCAAGACTTCTCTTTGCAAGAGCTTCGTATCTTAATTTTTTATCTCTTATCTTTTCATCGAGCGGCGGCAGAATTCCGAAATTTGCACCCATCGGCTGAAAATCCGTCACGCTCTCGTTGCTTATATATTTTGAAAGTGCCCCCATCATAGTGAAATCCGGAAGCTCAAGCGGTGCTTTGCCCGCAAGTCTGTTTGCCATATTTATTCCGGCAAGAATTCCCGACGACGCAGACTCCATATAGCCCTCAACACCCGTAATCTGACCTGCAAAGTACAGACCGTCTCGTCCTCTGAATGAAAAATCACTGTTCAGATGTCTCGGGGAATCAATAAATGTGTTCCTGTGCATCACACCATAGCGAACAAATTCCGCATTTTTCAGTGCAGGAATCATCGAGAATACTCTCTTCTGTTCGCCGAATTTGAGATTAGTCTGAAATCCGACAAGGTTATACATCGTGCCGCTTGAATCCTCACGGCGAAGCTGTAAAACCGCCCATGGGCGATGGCCTGTTCTCGGGTCTCTCAATCCTACGGGCTTCAACGGGCCGAAACGCATTGTGTCCGCACCTCTCGATGCCATAACCTCAATCGGCATACATCCCTCATAAACACCCTTTTTCTTATCAAAGGAATGAAGCTCCGCCGACTCCGCATTGACAAGCTCGTTATAAAAGCTCTCGTATTCTTCCTTATTCATCGGGCAGTTGAGGTAATCATCATCGCCGCCACGGTCATATCTTGACTGAGCGAAAGCACATGATTTGTCAATGCTCTCGTCCGTAACTATCGGAGCCGCCGCATCAAAGAAACTGAGCGAGCCGCCGCAAAGCTCTTTGATTTTATCGGCAAGAGAATCGGAAGCGAGCGGACCTGCGGCAATGATAACATTGCCCTCCGGGATCTCCGTAACCTCACGGCATTCAAGCTCAATGAGCGGATGTGACTTTATTTTTTCCGTTATCATGCGGGAAAATTCATCACGGTCAACAGCAAGCGCGCCGCCTGCCGGAACGCTGCACTTTTTAGCACATTCAACGCAGATTGAACCGAGCCTTTCCATTTCGGCCTTGAGCAGACCGGCCGCCGAGCCGACACGCCGGGCTTTGAGCGAATTGGAACAGACAAGTTCCGCAAGCATATCGGTTTTGTGAGCCGGAGAATGCTTTTTCGGCTTCATTTCGGCTATTGTGATAGGAACGCCCCTGTTTGCGAGTGCCCACGCAGCCTCAACGCCTGCCAAACCTCCGCCTATAACAAGAACTCTGTTCATTTATTAATCTTCCTTTTTCTTGCTTTTTCTTTCTGCCTTGCGCTCATAGCCGCAGTTCTCGTCAAGGCAAACTATCAGTCCGCCTCTTCGCTTAAAGAGCGACTTGCCGCACTTCGGGCAGGTTTCGCCGGTCGGCTTATCCCATGTCATAAAGTCGCACTCGGGCCAATTTGAGCAGCCGAAGAATGGGAATCCCCTCTTTGACTTTCTTTCAATCACCTCACCGCCGCACTTGGGACATTTTGCATCGGTCTTTGTGACAAGCGGCTTTGCGTTTTTGCACTCGGGATATCCGGGACAAGCAAGGAATTTGCCGTAACGGCCGACCTTGATAACCATCATTCTGCCGCACTTCTCGCACGGGATATCCGTAACGTCCTCGTCAAGCTGAATCTTGACGTCCTTCATCTCTGTCTTAACCTTTTGCAGGTTCTTATCGAATTCATCATAGAATTCGTGGAGCATGGCAATATAATCTTCCTTACCCTCGCCGACCTCGTCAAGCTTGGTCTCCATGCCTGCAGTAAACTTTGTATTAACTATCTTTGAAAACTTCTCCTTAAGAAGCTTCGTTATCGCTTCGCCCAGCTCCGTAGGATAGAGCTGCTTCTGCTGACGCTTTACATATTCACGCTTAACTATCGTTGTGATGATAGTTGCGTATGTGCTCGGACGTCCGATTCCGTTCTCTTCAAGGGCTTTGATGAGAGAAGCTTCGGTGTATCTCGCTGGCGGCTGAGTGAAATGCTGATTGCCCTTTAAATCCTTGAGCTTGAGTTTATCTCCCGTGTTAAGCTCGGGGAGCTTGCCCTCTGCTTCGGCATCCTCATTGTCCGTGCTCTCCTCATAGAGAACCGTAAATCCGTCGAATTTAATGCTGTAGCCTGCGGCTGTGAAGCGGCAATAACCGTCAATGCCCTCCGTTACGGCGTCAATTTCCGCCTTAACTGTATTCTGAATGCAGGTCGCCATCAGGCTTGCAACAAAGCGCTTCCAAATGAGCGTGTAGAGCTTATACTGGTCTGAAGTAAGACTGCCTCTGACTCTGTCGGGAGTGAGTGCCGGATTGGTCGGTCTGATAGCCTCGTGACCGTCCTGAGCGTTGCTTCTGGATTTAAAATATCTCGGCTTTTCCGGGAGATATTTCTCGCCGTAGGTTTCGAGAATAAAGCTGTTTGCGGCAGCTCTTGCCTCTTCGGAAATCCTCAGAGAATCGGTTCTCATGTATGTGATAAGACCGGTTGTTCCTATTCCTGCAATGTCAACGCCCTCGTAAAGCTCCTGAGCGGCACGCATTGTACGCTGTGCCTGGAAGCCCATACGGCGTGACGCCTCCTGCTGGAGGGTTGAGGTGATGAACGGCGGAGCGGGATTTTTCTTTCTTGTGCCCTTCTTAACGGAAGTAACGCTGTACTTTGCATTATCAAGTCTTGCGAGATATGCGTCCGCCTGTTCCTTGTTTGTAATCTTGACCTTACCTGTCTCGTCGCCGTAGAAGCTTGCGGAAAAAGTCTTTCTGCTCGGAGCGGTGAACTTTGCGTCGAGCGTCCAGTATTCCTCGGGAACGAAAGCTCTTATCTCGTTCTCACGGTCAACTATGAGCCTTACGGCCACGGACTGAACACGGCCGGCCGAAAGACCGCGGCGAATTTTCTGCGAAATAAACGGGCTGAGCTTATAACCTACAAGACGGTCAAGAATTCTTCTTGCCTGCTGAGCGTTTACAAGGTTCATGTCGATCGAACGGGGATTTTTCATTCCGTTCTCGATACCCGTTTTGGTGATCTCATTAAAAGTAATTCTGTTTGCCGCGTTCATGTCAAGACCGAGCAAGGTGGCAAGATGCCATGAGATAGCTTCTCCTTCGCGGTCGGGGTCGGTTGCGAGATAAACACCGTCGGACTCGGCAACCATGCTTTTAAGCTCCTTAACGAGCTTCTCCTTGCCCTTGATAACAGCATATTTCGGGGCAAAGTCATTCTTAATGTCAACGCTAAGCTTGGCCGCCGGCAGGTCACGAACATGACCCATTGAAGCGGTTACGTTATAGCCTTGACCGAGATATTTTTTTACTGTTTTAACCTTTGTGGGTGACTCCACTATTACCAGTTTGGACATAAATGCATCATCCTATTTAAGTTTGTAGTTTTTGCCTGCAAGAGGCTCGATATATCCGAGAATTTCAAGCTCCGTCATCGCCGAAAGGAAATCGACCGTACTGAGCTTCGTTCTGAGGATAAGCTCCTCCGCCTGCATGGTTTCTTCCGAAAAGGCATCGAAAATAAGTCGTGCCTTTTCGCTTATGTTGTTCGGAACGGCAGACTTGACAAAAGGCTTTGTCTCCTCCGTTTCCGTATTCTCTTTCTTTTTGACCTTATCTTTTTTCGCCGTTACGGTTTTGACACTCTCCGGCTCGGTTGTGAGAACAGCTTCAATCTTGTCGATATCAAGCATATCGGGATATCTCTCGGCATATTCCTCGAGAACATCCATCGCATTGAAAACGGGCTTTGCTCCGTCACGCAGAAGCTTGTTAGTGCCCATGTTCATGCTCGAGGTTATATCGCCCGGCACGGCAAAAACATCTCTGCCCTGCTCGATAGCATGATTAACGGTTCTCAGCGATCCGCTTCTCTCATTCGCTTCGATAACAATCGTTCCGTAGGAAAGACCCGAAATAATACGGTTTCTGAACGGGAAATTGTGGCCGAAGGCGGGAGTCCTCGGCGGATATTCCGTAACAAGTGCGCCGTGGTGAGCAATTTCTCGCCTGAGCGGTTCGTTTTCGGGAAGATAATCCGTTCCGAATCCACAGCCGAGAACGGCCACAGTCTTTGCTCCGACATTGAGTGCTCCCGTATGAGCCGCACTGTCAATACCCTTTGCCGCGCCGCTTATTACAACAGCACCCGATCGACTCAGCGATGCCGAAAGCGACCGTGCAATTCTCACGCCGATATCGCTTGCTTCTCTTGCGCCGACCATTGCAACCGTGATTTTGTTTTTCAAACAGTCTAAATCTCCGCGTACATAAAGCACCAGCGGTAAATTAGGCAGCTTGAAAAGCATAGACGGATAATTTTCGTCGTCAGGGGTTACAATTTTGATTTTATATTTTTCGCATTCCGCAACAATTCGTTTTGCACCGTCAAGAGATGTTGACTTGAGCTTGTTTATCTGTCCGTTTGTAAATATACCCGAAATCTTCCATTCATATGCACCGGCAAAGTAAAGCTTTTCCGCATTGCCGAAATAGGAAACTATTTCATCCGATTTTACGCTTGCCGATATTCCGAGAGCATTCTGCACCCACACCCAGTAAAGCTTATCGCTCATTCTCTCACCATCTCCCAGATAAGTATTGCCGCCGCAGTTCCGGCATTGAGCGATTCGGCCCTGCCGCCCATGGGTATCGTTACTCTCATCTTGCATGCGTTCATCGTTTCCTGCGTCACGCCGTTGCCCTCATTGCCGACAACACAAACCGTTCCGCCGGTCATGTTGATCTCGGTTATTTTCACGCTGTTTTTATCGGGTGTTGAAGCGAGAGTAAGCATACCGTTTTCATTCGCTTCGTTTATTGTTTCAACTGCGTTTGCACGGCTGATTATGTTCATCCTGAGAGCCGAGCCCATTGAAGCTCTGAGTGCCTTGGGATTGTAGATATCGCATCCGCCGCAAACGATGAGACCGTCAATTCCGAGAGCCTCGGCAGTTCTGCTGATTGCTCCCAAATTTGAGGGATCCTGCACATTTTCAAGCATCAGATACCGTCCGTTTTTATTCAAGGCAACGCCTTGTGCCGATTTCTCGGCTCGGCAAATGCAAAAGATTCCCTGAGAATTCTGCGTATCGGAAAGCTTTGCCGCAACCTCGTCCGAGATGCCGTAGACCTCCTCGGATGCTGCTGTTATTCGCTTGCAATATTCGCCGTACTTTTCCTGAGCCGTGCGGCTGAGAAAGGTTCGGTAAATTGCGATTCCGTTTTCGGCGGCGTCCGAGCAGAGCCTTGCACCCTCAAGGAAAAAAGTTTTGCTTTCCCGACGGGTCTTTGAACTGTCACGCACGGCAACCGCAGACCTTATTTTTTCGTTGGTTTTCGACGTTAAAATATCCACGCTCAAAGCTCCTTTCGGGCAAAAATCTTGCAGAAATAAGCGATAAACAGGTATCGCTAAAAAGACAAATTCACGCCCCCTTAACGAAAAAGGGGCGTGATTTTTATTCATTTAAGTGCTGCCTTAGCCTTCTCTGTGAGAGCTGTGAATGCAGCGGGATCGGCGATTGCGATCTCTGAAAGCATCTTTCTGTTGAGTGTGATGCCTGCCTTGTTAAGGCCGTTCATGAATGTTGAGTAGTTCATGCCGTTGAGCTTGCAAGCTGCGGAAATTCTTGTGATCCAAAGGCGGCGGAAATCTCTCTTCTTCTGCTTACGTCCTACATAAGCATACTGACCTGATTTCATAACTGCCTGCTTAGCTGTTTTAAAAAGACTTGACTTTGAACCGTAGTAGCCCTTAGCCATCTTCATTACTTTATTTCTTCTCTTACGAGACATGGTAGCGCCTTTAATACGAGCCATGGTAACTTACCTCCAATTTTAAATTTAACGATCTGAATTATTTGTACGGGATCAAACGCTTGATCTGCTTAACGTTCGTTGTATCTGCAACGACTGTCTGGCGGAGACCTCTCTTACGCTTGGTCGTCTTTTTGTTGAGGATGTGAGACTTGTTAGCATGTCCTCTGATTGGCTTACCGTTCTTAGACATCTTAAAGCGCTTCTTTGCACCGCTGTGTGTTTTAATTTTAGGCATGGTTTTTTCCTCCTTATGAATTACTTGGATGATTTGGCTGCGATGAACATCAGCATTGAACGTCCCTCAAGCTTAGCCGGCTTCTCGACGGTGCCGTACTCACTGACGGCTTCGGCGAATTTGCTCATGGTGACAAGTCCGTTTTCGGGATGAGCCATTTCACGGCCTCTGAAACGGATTGAAACCTTAACTCGGTTACCGCTTTTAAGGAACTTGATGGCTTGGTTAGCCTTTGTCTCAAAATCGTGCGTATCAATGTTGAGCGACAGACGAACCTCTTTGATCTCAATAACTCTCTGGTTCTTTTTGGCTTCCTTTTCACGCTTTGCCTGTTCAAAGCGATACTTGCCGTAATCCATGATCTTACAGACAGGCGGCTTGGCCTGCGGAGCGATCTTTACAAGGTCTGTGTTCTTTTCATCTGCGAGACGCATAGCCTCTGCAATCGGCATAACGCCGAGCTGAGTTCCGTCCGAATCGATCACTCTGACTTCCTTGTCACGGATCTCTTCGTTGATTTGAGTTTCTTTCGTAGCGATGTTCAAGCACCTCCAAATGCTCAATAATAAAATCAAAGCACGGATGGGAACGAACCTATCCGTGCGCATAAATCTACCGGGAAAATCCCGCAAATTATTGACCGCACGGACGAAACCGTTAAGGTGGGAACGAACCATTCCACTTTGTTGTGTGAGTATTTTATCACCCTATACGCCTTTTGTCAATAGCTTTTTGCAATCTTTTTGGGCTTCCTTTAAAATAAATATATTATCATTCTGTAAATTTTGCAACACATAATTGAATTTCGCTTTAAACTGTGTTATTATTGTTATTATTATATAATAAGTTAGGAGGAATTCCCTTGGCAGAAGATAAAGAGAAATCCTTAACGGATGAAACCCTGCCGAAAGAACCCGAGGAAACTTCCGCGAGCTGGGACTGGGACGCCGCCGTTCCGCAGACCGACACAAGCAACATAACGCTTGACGATTTGCAGGAGACGGAGGAAAAGGTCGTTGAGCAGCCTGCCGAAGAACCGGAGGAAAACGAAACAGAGAAGGAAGAAGAAGTGCCGGCTTCAAATCCCGACGATGACGGACTTTGCATCGTTTGCGGAAAGGAAAGGGGCAACAGCCCGAGCGATCTTTACTGCAATGCGTGCCGTGCAAAATTTTTGAGAACGAACTACGGTGTAGGCCATATCATTCTCGCCTTTGTTATGGTTATCGTGGCCGCACTTGGCTATTTCGTTGCAACCTCAACGGTTACCGTATCCTCAAAGCTTTACAAGGCGGAGCAGTGCATTTCCGAAAAGAGATACAACGACGCTCTCAACCTTTGCAGCGAGGCTTTTGACGCAACGGATAAGCTCAACAGCGGAGTTAACGCCGTTATAAAGGGTATCAATTCAAATGCAACCAATCAGGACTGGTTCACGGAGGGAGAAAAAGCAACTCACCTTATCCTTGAAACCTACGTTCATAACATGACGATCAACGCCACCGACCGTCAGACCTTTGTTGAGGCGGTTGACAAGTATTATGCCGACGGCGAGCTTGACCAGCCGAGAAATGCGAACATCAAGAAGCTTTACAATGCAATCAAATCCGTTGATGCTATCGCAACCTCGCTTGATCAAAAAATGAAAACCGAATTTGCTGTTGCGAAAGAGGACGGAACCTACGACGTTAAATATGACGAAGGTATCAAGTTCTTTGATTCCTATAAGGTAGATACCGATATTGAAAAGGGCCTCATGGAATATTACAAGTTCATGCTTGCTTATTATGCAAACAAGGACAGCAAGACTGCTCTCGGATTTATCGACAATGCATACAAGATATCCGGTGAGTACGGATATCTGTATCTCCAGAACTACATGGGTATGGCATGGCAGTATAAGAAATATGACAAGGTGCTTGAGCTTTCCAAGATTGCAACGGAGCTGAATGTCAACGATGCGTCGGCATATTATTACGCAGTCAAGGTTTATATCGAAAAGAATGACCTTGATTCCGCCGACAAGATGTGTGAGGAAATGCGTAAGGCAAATCCTGACGGAATTGACTATTACAGCACAAAGGCTGAGGTTCTCCGCCGTCAGAACAAGCTCGATGAGGCTATTGAAATTTGCCGCAAGGGTATTGTTGCAGGCTCGGATTCCGAAATCTACCGTCAGCAGGCTATTGCATATCTCCTCAAGAGTGACAAGGAGAATGCGCTCGAAGCAATCAAGCAGTCGTATGAAATTGCAGCTCAAAACCAGCAGCTTTCAATTCAGACAGCAAACACCGTTGCTCTTATCTGCTTCATCTGCGACGATACAAAGACGTATGAAGAGGTTGAAGCGATGTTCAAGCAGAACAATATGGAATTAAGCGACTCTGTTAAGAAGTGCATCAAGGGCGACATCACCTTTGAGGATATATTCATGAAAGGATCGGGTGAGATATCATGACAATAGTTTATGTAATTACAAAGTATATCACCGTTATCGGCTCGATTCTTAAAGGCTTCTGGGAGCATCTTTTCTGCCGAATTCTCGGCGTTCCCGTTTCCGACGCCCGTTATCTTCAGGCAACGGAGCTGTGCGGTCACGTTGAGCACGACTTTACAAAGACTAAGGCAGTCACTTTCTTCATTAACTATCTTCCCGGCATGATGAACCGTCTTTTCGGCTACGGCATGCTTGTCGGCGGATATCTCGGTCTTTTCTATATGAAAGCCGGTACGGATACGGTTGCCTTTTGGTTCTGCGTTGCTCTCTATTATATCGGAGTTTCGCTGATGTGCAACAATGCTCCGCTTTATGAGGACGCACTTAATAACTGGGATCTTCTCTATGGCAAAGGACAAAAGACAAACATCTTCGCAAAGATTTTCGCTTTCATTCCGTCCGTTTACTTTATCGTTTCCGCATGGCTTGAAAAGAACGGTCTCAGCCTCCTTGTTTGGATCGCCCTGACCCTCGTAGGAATTTTTGTCCTTTAATAAATGAAATAAAATAGCAAAACGCAGCATATTCACCGAAACGGTATATGCTGCGTTTTTATTATAAATATATCTTTTGTATATTAAAAATCATTTTTAAATGCCGTTTGTCCATCTTATAACACTATTTAATATAATTTATTTACAGACCGCTTTCATCAGTTTACCGGTAAGCTTATCATATCCCGAATACTTCTTTAAAAGGTCAATGGCAAGTGAAAGTATCACAGATAAGGCAAGGAGAACGATAAATATAACTATCGGATATTTGAATCCGTAGATAAAATCCTTTAAAAAATAGCCCCTAAGGAATGTATGCGACAGAAAAATATTGTAAGAATGCTTTCCGAGAAATCCAAGCACCTTGTTAAGGATCGGAATGTCGCAAAGTATAACATAGCAATACAAAACAACATATGCCGAAACAAGACCATCGCAGATATAACCGATCGCCCAAACGCTTCGCTGTCTGAAGAAGAAGCAAAGAACAAGCCCGGCCGTCATAACAATAAATTTTATGATATAATCCCACACCTTGCTCTTTTTTACAATGTGAAAAACTTTGATTCTCGCAAGCAGGTCTTTATCGGCACAAATCATTCCAAGCTCGAGTGTAAAAATCCACCTAACCATATCAAAGTTAATCACATTATCTTCGTACGCCCTATGTACAATGTTGCACACAAGAAAGGTCAACATCATAATTGGCAAGCAACCGAATTTTTTATACAAACGATAGAGTAAAGGCATAATTGCAACAATCAATATTGCAAGGCTCATATACCACCATGTACCAATTAGAGTCGGTGTCCCAAACAGCTCGGAAACGCCCATAAAATCAAGAAACGCAAGCAGGACACAATTTAACCAAAAAGGTTTTTTATATACATTCAACATCGAGGGTTTAATAATGGCAGATGATATAAGTCCGAGAATATAAATAAACCAAAACACTGTCATAAGTGAAAAATATCTTTTTGCTAACTGCTTTTTATATCCGGCAAAATCGTTAGATTGAATTTTTGATAAGCTGATAGATATTCCATAGCCTGATATAAAAACAAATATTGCAACACAAATTTTAAAAAAAGATGCAATCTCAACCGTAAGTGCTTCTCCTATCGAAGAAAAAACAATGTCATAACCCGCATATCTGTCCGCACTTGTAAAGCAGTGATGAAAAAGCATTATAATAATTGCGACGCCTTTGACAACCAAAGTATCTTTTTTTGAAAAAGTAATTTTATCGCCCATATGTCGGCTTCACCCTTCTGTTTTTGAATATCTTTTTATTGTTTATCACTTTTGCCAATCGCCCTATTGAGAGCAATCTTTTATGTATTATACATCATTCATTGCCAATAAGCAACCTCTTTTCAAAGCTATTAAATATGTACTCGGATTAACACAAAGCACAAATAAATTCGCTGTTTTTTTCGACAATAAAAAATTCAAAAAAATTAACAAAAAACCTGTTGCCAATCATTTAATGATGTGCAACAGGCCTTTTGCTTAGGTAATATTGAAGGTTTATTTTTCAATCAAAGCGTCTCTTTCTGCACCGACGGAAATATACTTAATTTTACAACCAACATTCTTTTCAATGTATTCAATATATTTGCGTGCGTTCTCCGGAAGCTCCGAATATGAACGACACTTTGAGATATCCTCTTTCCAACCGTCAAGATACTCATAGACAGGCACTGCTTTGTTTAGCACATTGCCGGACGGGAAGGAGTCTATAGTTTTTCCGTCATATTCATATGCAACGCAGACGGGTATCTTGTCCATATAGGAAAGCACGTCAAGCTTAGTCAGCGCAATATAAGTTGCGTTCTGAACTCTTACGCCGTATTTTGAAGCAACGATATCAAATCCGCCGACTCTTCTCGGTCTGCCGGTAGCGGCTCCGTATTCATTGCCGGCCTTTCGAAGCTTCTCCGCCTCATCGCCGAAAAGCTCACAGGTAAACGGACCTTCGCCGACACAGGTTGAATACGCTTTCATGATGCCTATGCATTCATCAAGCTTGCATTGCGGAATACCCGCACCTATTGTCGAAAATGCAGAAATGCTGTTTGAGGATGAAGTGTAGGGATAAATGCCGAAATCGATATCTCTCATTGCACCGAGCTGAGCTTCAAAAAGAATGTTTTTATTCTCGTTTGCTGCCTTTGTGAGGTATTCCGACGTGTCGCAAATATATGGAAGCAGCGGTTCGCCGTAGGTTTTGAGCCAGTTGTACATCTCCTCGGCATCAATCGGTTCATGGTGATATCCGCCGACTATTATAAGATTTTTCCACTCAACAATGTCATAAAGATGCTCCTTGATTCTTTCAAGGTCAAAGAGGTCACCCATACGAATGGTCTTTTTCATGTATTTATCCGAATAAACAGGTCCTATACCTCGTCTTGTTGAACCGAACTTTTTATCTGAAAGTCTGTCCTCCTCAAGGCAATCCTGCAAGCGGTGATACGGCATACAAATCGTTGCACGGTCGCTGATTTTGAGATTTTTGGGAGAAATCTTGATTCCGCCCTCACGCAGCTTGCCGATTTCATTGACAAGGTGTTCAATATCAATTACCATTCCTGTTCCGAGGACATTAACCGTTCCGTCCTGAAGAATTCCCGAGGGCAAAAGGTTAAGAATAAACTTGCCCTTGTCATTAACAACTGTATGGCCTGCATTGTTGCCGCCCTGATATCTTGAAACAACATCGTATTTCGGTGCGAGATAATCGACAATTCGACCCTTACCCTCGTCACCCCAGTTAATTCCTACAACTGCTGAAAGCATATTGATCTTCTCCTTTGATTATTTATTTTTATTTTCTTCATCAACGGTTGCCTGAACTCTTGTCGGCAGGCCGTAAATGCTGATAAATCCTGTCGCATCCGACTGACGGTATTCTCCGCCGGCATCGAATGTTGCAATATCCTCACGATAGAGTGAGTACGGCGACCAAACGCCGGCGTTAATAATATTACCCTTATAGAGTCTCAAACGAACCTTACCGGTAACATTCTGCTGAGTATCCTCAACAAAAGCAGAAAGCGCATGACGAAGCGGAGTGAACCATTTTCCGTCATAGACAAGCTCACCGAAGGTAACAGCAAGCTCCTTCTTCTTATGAAGCGTATCTCTGTCAAGAACAAGCGTTTCAAGGACTTCATGGGCACGGTAAAGAATTGTTCCGCCCGGGGTCTCATAAACGCCTCTCGATTTCATTCCAACAAGACGGTTTTCAACAACGTCATAAAGACCGATACCGTTCTTACCGCCAATCTGGTTCAATTCTTTTATTATTTCGGATGCTTTTTCCATCTTGCCGTTCAGCTTAATCGGAACGCCCTTTTTAAAATCAATTTCGACATATTCCGACTTGTTGGGTGCTTGAGTCGGGAAAACGCCAAGCTCAAGGAACCCGTGTTTCTCATACTGCGGCTCGTTTGACGGATCCTCAAGATCGAGACCCTCATGGCTCAAATGCCAAAGATTTTTATCCTTTGAATAGTTTGTCTCACGGCTGATTTTAAGAGGAATATTGTGCGCCTCGGCATAGTCGATTTCCTCATCACGGCTCTGAATATCCCATTCACGCCACGGGGTAATAATCTTCATTTTCGGAGCAAAGTGCATAACCGCAAGCTCAAAACGAACCTGATCGTTGCCCTTACCTGTGCTGCCGTGGCAAATAGCGTCTGCGTCTTCGGCCTTAGCAATTTCAACAAGTCTCTTTGCGATTACGGGTCTCGCAAAGCTTGTACCGAGGAGATAACCCTCATAATCTGCACCCGCCTGCATGGTCGGAATTACATAATCATCAACGAACTCGTCTGTCAAATCTTCAATGTAAAGCTTTGAAGCTCCGCTCGCCTTTGCCCTTTTCTCAAGTCCGTCAAGCTCACCCGTCTGACCGACATTTGCACAAACGGCAATAACCTCGCAGTTACCGTAATTTTCTTTAAGCCACGGAATGATAATTGAGGTATCGAGACCTCCGGAATATGCCAGTACAACTTTTTTAATCTTGCCCATCTTTCAAAAACTCCTTTTATTCTTTTTCCGGTACAAACATCATACCGAAGCTTATCGACAACAGGACGCAGCAAATCCAAATTGATTTGTCGCCTGCAATCCTTGTTACAAAGCTGCCGATTCCCGCACCGACGGCAAAGACTAAAATGACCGAGAAATACGTCAGTGCTTTTTTGAGCACCTCTTTATCGTGCGTGTGATAATATACACACAGTGCCTCCGTGCCGCTTCTCATGTTTCCGATACACATTGTGCTTGCGTAGGCGTGGCCTCTCACCTTATGGAACGTCTGAACCTGTAGGGCACACACATAAGAAACGAGTGCATTTGCGAGATAATCCACTCTATGCGGAAGAAATCCTACAACGAGCAGCAGAATAATCTCGGAAAACAGTATTATTTGCCGCCAATGTATTTTTTCATAATGCTTGAAGTGCATATGCACAACCTCGGCGGTAGCTATACCTAATATAAACGAAACGACAGGAATGAGATATTTAAGAATTCTGCTTGCGTCGCCGTCAAACATTGCCGAACTCATCAAAACAATATTGCCTGTCTGTGCATTTGCAAAAACTCCGCCACGAGAAATATAAGTATATGCATCCTGAAATCCGCCCGAAAGTATGATGAACAAAGCCGTGCGGAAATGGTCTGACATCTGACCGTGAAAATGCTTAATCTCGCTCACGCAGGGTCACTTTCCTTCAACATCTTTTCAATCGTAACAATCTTTGTGCAAAGGCTTAAAATTGTGATAGCCTTGGTTATTTCCTCAACCGTTGCAAATGACGGTGCCAGCCTTATATTTCTGTCTTCGGGGTCAATACCGTGAGGATAGGTCGAACCTGCCGGTGTAAATTTCACTCCGCAGTCGGCGCACATTTTAACTACCTTTGACGCACAGCCGGGCATGGTGTTGAAAGAAAGAAAATATCCGCCCGTCGGCTTTGTCCAGTCGGCAATTCCGCTGTCGCCTAACTCCCTATCAAGCGTTTCATACACAGCGTCAAATTTCGGTTTGAGAATTGAAGCGTGCTTTTTCATATGTAAACGAAGTCCGGCACTGCTCTTAAAGAACCTTGCGTGCTGGAGCTGATTAAGCTTGTCGGGACCGATCGTTGCATATTTTAAAAATGCCTTGAGATCAATAAGGTTTGCAGGACTTGAAGCAACAGCCGAAATACCTGCACCCGGAAAAGTTATCTTACTCGTTGAGCAGAACTCATAGACCAGGTCTGCGTTTCCTGCTTTCTGACATTCTTCGATTATATCGGGGATCTCAGCGCATTCGCCGTCAAAATTGTGAACGCAATATGCGTTGTCCCAGAAAATACGGAAATCCTCTGCCGCGGGTTTCAGATGTGCAAAACGGCGAACCACCTCATCGCTGAAAACAATACCCATCGGATTCTGATACTTCGGAACGCACCATATGCCCTTAACCTTATCGTCCTTAATAAGTTCCTCGACCTCGTCCATGTCGGGTCCGTCATCGTTCATCTTTACAGGAACAAGCTCAAAGCCAAAATGCTCGGTTATTGCAAAATGGCGGTCATATCCGGGGACAGGGCAAAGAAACTTGCGGTCCTTGACCTCCTGCCACGGAGTATTGCCGCATATTCCGTCCGTCATGCCGTGGCTAATAATCTGAAACATCATTGTAAGGCTGCTGTTTCCGCCGACAATTGTATTCGCCGAATGTGTACCCATAATATGAGCCAGCAGACGTTTAGCCTCAGGAATGCCGTCAAGTCCGCCGTAATTACGGCAGTCTGTTCCGTTTTCGCTGTCAAGAATGCTGCGATGATCCAATACGTCAAGCATTTTCAGCGACAGCTCAAGCTGTTCCGCGGACGGCTTACCGCGTGAAAGGTCAAGTGAAATACCGCTCTTAACATATTCGTCAAGCCTCTTCTGACAGTCTTTCATTTCATCAGCCAACACCGACATATCTGCATTCTTGTAATTCATCAGTAACACGACCCTTAAAATCCGATTAATAATTGTCCTTGACTTTCAAGTACGGCTATATTATAATGCGCTTGTAGCTATATGTAAAATCTATGATTTATATGTTTATCATATCATTTTTGTATATACGAGGTGGCTTTATGTATATCAGCTATGACTATTACAGAATTTTTTATTATGTTGCTAAGTATGGCAATATCACTCAAGCGGCAAAACTTTTATTAAATAATCAGCCGAATCTCACACGTTCAATAAAGAACCTTGAGAGTGAGCTTGGGTGTCCGCTGTTTCTCAGAAGTCACAGCGGAATGAAGCTGACACCTGAAGGAGAGCGGCTGTACAGTCATATCCGTATTGCTTTTGAGCACATTGAAGCCGGTGAAGCCGAACTGACCGAAAGTAGAAATATGCAAACGGGCACGGTCTATGTAGCCGCCAGTGAGGTCGCACTGCACTGCCTGCTTCTGCCCGTTCTAAAAAAATACCGTATGCTTTACCCCGGTATACATATTAAAATCAGTAACCATTCAACTCCGCAAGCCGTTGCGGCGCTGAGAGAGGGAACTGCCGATATTGCCGTTGTCACAACTCCGACTGTTCGTTCAGCATCTCTTTCGGAAACAACCGTCAAACCCGTCAATGAGGTTGCCGTATGCTCAAAGTCATTTTCATCTCTTATCGGCAGAAAAGTCTCGCTTTCCGAGTTTCTTGATTATCCGCTTATCTCACTCGGTACGAATACAAAATCCTTTGAATTTTATTCCAAGCTTTTCACAGCTCACGGACTGCCGTTTCAGCCGGACATTGAAGCCTTCACCGCAGATCAAATCCTGCCCATGGTTGAAGCAGATCTCGGAATCGGCTTTGTGCCGGAGGAATTCTTGCAAGAGAAAAACAATGTCTGCATAATCGACCTAAAGGAAAAAATCCCCGAGCGAAGCGTTGTACTCATAAAAAGAAAGGACCAGTCGCTCAGCATGGCCTCAAAAGAGCTTGAGCGAATGATCCTCGAACAGAGAAATATATAAATGCAAATTGTTTTGGCACGTCAATAATTACAGTTATTATGAAATCACTGACGTATTAAATAATAATGTTATATATCGGCGATTAAAAAGCACTAAATCCCCTGTATATCAATGGTCCTAAAAAAATCTACGCAATGCATAATGCGTAGATTTTTTGTGATTTATGGTTTCGGGGCTTAAGATTAGATAAAACGACCAAAACTTTATATTTTACTTTAGTGCCGATCTAACCGTTTCAAGCTCAGCCGCTGTATCGATTTCTATAATTTGATCGGCTCTGACCGGATGAACTCTTAGCTTAAATTCATCAATATGCCTATTAACGACATCATCCCAGAACCAATTTTCATGTCCCGGAATTCCATATTCGGCTTCTATTGCCTTATACAGTACCTTGGCGTCCTCTTTTTTGAAGAAAGCTATACCTGTCATATTGTAGCAATTATCTCCGACTTTACCAACTCGTGTTATAAATCCGTCCTCATCCTGTTCAAACACCCAATCATCGGAGTGTCCTTCTACCATTTTACCATAATAGCAGGAATCTTTCAGTTCGTCGGTAAAAATTGATATATCCGAAACAAACAAATCTGCTTCGCAGATAAAGCAATCGCTTTTTAGCAAGACATCTTTAGCTGCATATACAGAAGAAATGTTGTTAATAGTTTCGTATACATGATTCCTAACCAAAACAAGGTTGGGATATTTTTGTGTTAAGTAGTCAAACTGCTCTCCGAGATATCCTACAACCACAGTAATAGTCTCTACCCCTCTTTTTTCGAGACCATCTATAATCGTTTCAATCATGGGTTTGCCATTCACCGTTATCAACGGCTTGGGGGTAATTTCTGTAAGCGGCAACATCCTCGTTCCCATGCCCGAGGCCATCAAGATTGCATTTTCCATAGCTTTCTCCTTTTTGCGTGAATTTTCAAACCCAAAACTTTTCCGTAGGATCATTCATATCTATTTCATTCAGAGAATCCAGGATACCTCTTTCCTGCATCATATGATATATCGCAACGGCAAAATAAATATCATGTACAGATACACCGATATTATAAGCAAGAATTCTTTCGTCATCATTCTCACGACCGGGTTTATTACCATTGACAACATCACAGACTTCGGCAAACTGCTTAAATTTATCAAAATTTTTAAAATGTCGAACATGTCCCAAGTCATCTGCGAACACCTTGTCAAAGAACAGGTCACAATTCGTAAAGCCGAGAGTGTGAATCGGCTGCACAAGAACGCCCTTGTCAAAATATTCATCCGGGCAAACATCATTCGGCAGATATGTTGCGCCGGAGATTACTACGTCCGAGCCCTTAACCATTTCTTCTGCTGTATCGACAAAAGAAAAATAAAGATTCTTATAGCTTGCAAATCTTTTGGCAAAATCTTCCTCTTGACCTTTGTATCTGAGCAGTTTTACATAAAACTCTCTGTCCTGAAGCTTGTCGGCCAGAATTAAAAGTGTCGAACGAGACACGTTACCCAATCCCATTATTCCGATTGTAGCAAAATCTTTTTTGCCCAAAAGCATAATAGAGTGCGCCGCAACAGCTCCCGTCCTCATAGTGGTAATCCATGTTCCATCCATTAAAGCGACGAACTCTCCGCTGTCTGCATTCATCAGCAAAATACGGCTTTCAAGACTGGGGACACGATTCGGATATCGTGTTACAACCTTCACCCCGCCCCATTTGGTGTTATCAGAACCGGGGATTATGCTCGGCATGACATTGCAAAAAACTCCGTCATACGGTTTCAAGCTTATTTTAGGAGGCAGCAGAGCTTCTTTCTTGCTTCTTATCATTGCTTCTGCCCAATCAAAGCACATCAAAGGCTGAACATTCAAATCGGCAATATCCTTAAATGATATAATTTTCATAAGCCATGTCTCCTTTTGCTCAAAACCGTATTCATATTCAAACCACACCGGTATTTGTTAATTATACATTATATAGCATAATTAGTCAATACACATTCAAACGCGTAGAGCTTGCAATATAGATACCCCAAAAAGCAGAAAGCAGTAAACGAAAAATATTTTTAAGTCAGCAAGCTCGACAGGAATTTCTTCGTTATCGCACATGGTCAAAAGAGGTGTTGTTTCGTTGTGGCCGTATTCAATTCCTATCAGATTTAGTTATAATCCGTGAAGACGGGCAGACGGACAATCCAAATAATTTTACAAGGCGGTGGAATAAATTTCTTGCCGCTAACGGAATACGCAGACTTAAATTACATGGCCTACGCCACACTTGTGCAACTATGCTTCTTAAAAACAATGTTGACATAAAATCCATTGCAACAAGGTTAGGACATAGCGACGGAACAATGGTTCTTAACGTTTACGGTCATTCCCTTGACAGCATGAGTCAAGCCGCAGCAGAAACTATGGACAAAGTTCTGAATATTTCATAGAAAAACGGAGGGCTCAAGCGAGTCCTCCGTTAGCGTTTTCAAGTTGTTATCTGCCGGTGAGGGTAAAATGATTGCTGTCTATCTCTATTCCACTGAAGCCGGTGTCTGATTGAGTATCGTTATATCCATAATCAACCGGTTCTTCGTAATAGTTACCATAGTCATAGTAATCATCATTGTTAGGAGCAGTTTCACGCTGCGTCTCTTCTATTTTACATGACCATTTATATATTGACCAAAAGTGTTTTCCATCAACATCCTTTACTGCAACTGATGCAACGTAATTATATGATCGTGTAAGTTCATTAACATCATAGGATTCAAATGCAGTTATCTCAATTTTTCCACCGGGAAGCTGTTTTTTTGATTGAACATCAATAGAGAAATCAAGCGGATGGGTTCCTTTGGAGGTGCTTACTGCGTAATAATATCCGTCTTTTTCGTAAGCAACAACTTTACCATCAATTTTTAATTCAGATATAGTCTTAGGTTTAACGTTCATAACATGCTCTAAAATCCAATTGAACTTTTCTACCGGATATTTTCCATATCCCTGTGTACCATCATATGTAAAAATTCCTTTTGGATCTTTTTTGTAATTTCCATCAAGAATGAAAAAGCTTTCTCCGTCATCAAATATCTGACCATACATCGGAAAGATCATGCATTCATCATATAAAGCCCTCATTGCATCTTCCGCAGTTGCATTTTCACAATCGTAGTCAACAGAAACAAACAGCATTACGTTCTGCAAACTGTCCCAATCCAAATCAGAAGGCTCGGCAATATTTGCTGAATCATTTCCAGAATCTGATGCTGCACCGTTTTTAGACGAATCGGTCGAAATTTTTGTGCTTGAATTCTCTGATGGATCTTTTTTTACTTTCGGTATAACGACAGCTCCGACAATTATTGCAACAACCAAAACCGGGGCAATAATCGAAATAATGATCTTATTTTTTTTAGAAAGCTTTTTGATCTTATCTGTCGGCTTTACAGAACCATTTTCGGCCTGTTCGGTTTCTTTATTGCTTTCAAGTATCTTATCTATTCCGTGAGTAATGTCCTGCAAGAATCCGAGCTTCGACATATCCTGAGCCTGAAGATATGAAAATTCTTTAGGGAGAGCATACGGATTCATATTTTTATATGCCGGAATCAGCGTTTTGGATTTATCCTCTTTCATCATCTTGAGGAATCTGCTCCACTCATTCTTAACCCATACAGCGTCAAAATATTCCGGCTTTGTACCGATTACTATCATAACCTTTGCAGAATTTAAAGCAGAGAAAATATATGGCTCATATGCTGTTCCGAGCTTACTTTCAAGTGTTACTCTCGAAAAGAATACCTTATATCCGTTCTTTGTTAAATTCTGATACAAATCATAGGCTATAACACTGTCCTCGGTGCGATTACCGTTTTCGTCACTTTCCTTATAACAAATAAAAACGTCAAACGGCTCTTCCTTTGAAGATATTTCAATAATATCCTTTTGAATTTGCTCAATTTTGCCGGCCTCTTCATTATAAAGCTGACGCTGCTCATCGTCGGCATATTCTAATGCCTTTTTGAAATTTTCATCGGCAAATATTGACGTGAACTGAGCTCTGTGAATTGTCGGAATTCTTTTACCCGTACCCGGTTCTTCAACATATTCTATGCCGTATTTACAAAGCACCAGCGACCAATAAACCTCTGCGTCGGTGTTGTCCATCTCTAATATCTGCTCATAAAGAGCTTCTGCCTTATCAAATTCATTTTGACGGCGAAGGTCTCCGGCTCTGTCAAACAGACCGGAGGTCTTTTCATTTTCCAATTTAGGCAAAGTTTGCCTTGTTCCGCAATATTCGCATTCAACAATTCTTGAATGATCCTGAACATTCAAAGAACCGCCGCACATTTTACACTTAAAAATCGCCATGTTGCACCCCTTGATTATTTCAACATCTTACACTTTTTATTTCTTTCATCTATTGCTTCAAGCAAATCTGCCGCAATTTTTTTTGAAGAAGCCGCATCGTTTTCAGAAACGGCATTTTTAAATTCGTCAAAGAGATTTTCTATTCTCATTTCAACACCTGCGAGCCTATCGTTTGACATCGGGTCGGAATATCTTACAGCGTCATAAACCTTTTTAGCAATGCTCTTGATTTCATCGGACTGTGCCTTTGTAACGAGCACGTCGGCATCAACAGTCAACGCTTTGATAAAGAATGTCTTTTCTTTAACCTCCTTATCAGCCTTTTCAACAAGCTCTGTTGCCGTATTCGTCTTTATAAAAGATGTTGTTCCGAACGCAACAATCAATACTGCGAACACACCGCCAACCCATACGGGAGTGACTATAAATCTCGGAAGTACAAACATATATGCAGCCGCAAGAATTACGGACATAATTGAAACAGTATAGGCTGTGCGAAGAAAGCTTAAACGGAGGAATGTTTTTTCCTTGCTTTCGTCAAGATTAAGTTTCAATACAGCAACTAAAGCCAAAGCAAATCCCAGTAATGCGATTACCAAACCAATATAAAAGGCCGCATCATATTTTGCAGTATAAAGCTTTGTTTCAATTTTATCGACTGTACCGGGAATCAAAATGCTTTCTGCTCCGACACCGAGTGCGTCCACGCTGATAGCTGTCACTTTTTTGCCGTCAATCGTTTCCGGAATAATGATATTTTTGTCCTCGCCGTTATAGCTGTTTACCCTCACTTCGTCATTTGAAATATCATCATACGAGTAGGGAATGTTCGCCGAATAAAAGTTCACATAATATGAATCTGCATATGTAACATAATCAAACTTTTTATCGGCGTAGATGTTGTTGATGGGAGCGTCGCTTGGAGCATAAACCTTTACTCCGTCAAGAGTTTCCGGCCAAAAAGCTATCATTGTTTCCGGCAAATAAATTGTCTTTGTGTCTTTTGCCTTGTCAAATGCCTTTTCGTTAACGGAAATAATCTTAGTTCCGTTGATCTCTTCAGGAATTACAACGGTTTGATCAGTTCCTCTGTATTCAAGAATTTGGCCGTTTTCGTTATAGTCAAAGTCCTCATCGAGAGAAGCCGCCATTTTGCTATGATCCGTATTGCTTGAGAAATCAACCTTTGACTTGTTATCCTTCGCATCTTTATAAGCATCGGACTTTGTTGAAATACAGAATTCAACGTTTTCAACACGCATCGGTTCAAATTTTTCAAGGCTTTCGGGAAGATAAACCTTTGTTAAACGCTTTGCGGTTATAAAAGCATCCTTGGCAATCTTCCTTATTTTTAAGTCACCGATTTTGGCAGGAATCGAGATAATCGAATCATCTCCAACATATGATTCCAACGTGCCGTTTGACGAGACCTTAAAATCATCAAAATTTGAAACAACAACATCGCCTGTATTTTCTCCGACGGAGAGATCAATTTTATTCTTATCCTTCCATTGCATAAGATTATAAACAAGAGAATCCTCCGGGACATAAACCGTAACCCCCTTAAGGCTGTTCGGTTCAAAAATAAGGAGTGTTTTTGAAATATAAATCTCCTTCAAATTTTTTGCATCATCAAATGCGTTTTCTTTAACCCTGATGATAGCAGTATCATTGATCGATTCGGGGATAGCAATTGTTTCACTGTCTCCGTTGTAGGAAACCAATGTTCCGTCGTCGTTATACTTAAAATCGTCAAGATTTACAAGACCGATATTCTTATCGGAATCAGACAAAATTTTATAGTCGATATTATGATGCTTTGCATATTTCTGAGCATAGGATTTATCTTCACAAACAATTGGGACAGAAGATGATTTATCGTATGCAAAGAATGAGACAAGCGTAAACGCAACAAACAATACTGTGAAAATTGTAATAGCAAGTCTTTTGATTTTCATGATTATATACCCCTCATTTTAAATTTTAGTTCCGCACTCAAGGCAGAATTTTGCACCTTCAGGAATTTCCTTGCCGCAATTCGGACAAGTAGTTACAAACTTATGTCCGCACTCCAAACAGTACTTGCCTTTAGCAACAGTTTTTCCACATTCCGGACAAACGACAGCGTCGTTTGAACCTGCCGCAATCTTTTCGCCGCACTGCAAGCAGAATTTTGATCCTTGCGGAATATCTGCTCCGCATTTTGCACACTTAAGTGGGCTCTGCTGATTATTAAACGTGCCAAACATATTTCCGATTTGGCCGCTCATGGCTTGTGCCGCCTGCAATCCGATACCGAGTCCCATTACGTCTCCCATTGCCGAGCCTCCGGAGCCTCCCATATTTCCCATGCCTTCGGCAAAAGCCTTTTGAACATCTGCCTGTACATAGTCTTTCTTGGTGATTCCCTGAGCTTGCATAACCTGTGCTTCGGCGTAACCTGCACGGCGCATCGCCTCTGCCTCTGCTTCAGACTCAATTATTTTTCTTTCCGCTTCGTGGCGTGCTATTTCGGTTTGAGTCGCCTGCTTTTCAATTTCAACAGCTCTTTGAGCGGCGGTAATTTCCGCCTCAGCCTGCGCTTTTGATGTTCTGATATCCTTTTCGGCATCAATCATTCGCTTCTGCAAAGAGATTGTATACAGCTCTCTTATCTTTCTGAAATTCGGATCTTCTTCAGGAAGAACCACCGTATTGAGATAGAACTGTGGAATTGTAAGGCCAAACTCTTCAAAGCCCGGAAGAATCCTTTGGTGAAGCTCGTTACCTATTTCAACAAGGTGTTCGTCAACTTCGAGAATATTTATTTTTTTTGATTTAATTACAGTCGCAAGGTTCGCTTTAACCTCTGTGGAAATCATCGGTCTGAAAGAATTTTGAATAGATTTTGTAAAATCCTTGCTGTCGGCATCCCATGCTATTCCTTTCATCGTGCCGACAAGCTTAACCAGGAGCTTTCTGCTATCGCAAACCTGCAAATTCATCTCGCCGCTTGCGCCCAATTCAAGGGGCACGCCCGATTCGGGGTCTATGTATCTTATCTTGGAATCGGTTCCCCATTTTAATCCCATTTGAACAGTCTGATTAATGAAATAGACCTCGCAATGGAAAGGATTTTTTAATCCTGTGTTGTGCTTTAATGCTCCGCCGATTTTCGGGATATTCTGAGTTTCAAGAGTATATCGACCGGGGCCGAACAGGTCAAGAGCCTGTCCGTTCATGAAGAATATTGCCTCCTGGCTTTCATGAACGATCAGCTGCGTAAGACTGTTAAAGTCCTCCCGAGGATGTTTCCAGATAAATGTACTGTTGTCACCCTCATATTTGATTACATCTGCAATATGCGCCATTTTATTTTCCTCCTGTCTTATTTAACAACTATCTTATGGATTACATTGCCGCTATTCTTTGGTTGTATTGCTCAACAAAATGCGAAACCGTTTCTCTTGCATTATTCTTATTTATTTTTATGTCAATAACTTTATGCTCATCTATAAAATCAAAATTAAAACCCTCAATTTTATCAATCGTTTTATATTTTCCACCTTCAATAAGCATTTTAATCCAATACAAATCCTCCAAATTAAAGTCCTCTTTATGCTCTGTATTCTCTTTATAATTGAAATAAATCAGGACATTTTTATCTTTTCTTAACCAGTCCGCTATAAACGAATTGATATGATTATCTTCGCTGTTGAACCTGTAACCGATAACGCAAAGAATACTGCTGCTTTCTAAATTGCTTTTGAAATCAGTGTATTCTTTAACCTGCTTAGGGCATACAATAGGTTTTACTCCGCTCGGTATAAAAATAAATGGGATTATGTTTTTTGGGTGTTTTACTATCAAGTCACGTTCGCTTTCTTGGGTACAATCATATACCGTCAGATTATATAAATCTTCAAACCAGCTCAATTTTCCGTTCAAATAATTTGCTCGATTTTCAAAGGCTGTGGACACAAAGGCCGTATAATTGGTTGTAGCAATATGATAGTTGCCCTTAACTTTGTTTACTGTGTTATAATAGCAATCGCTTTGTCCTGACAACATATTTTTCGCAACTGTTTTTTCATCTAACAGCTTTTTAAGAACCGCATCAAAATCTAATTCCGAAATTTCTCCGAATAAGCTTTTAAACATTACCATAAATACAGTCCAATACGCATTGATTACCCTCTTAGCATTTGCGTCCTTTTTATTCGGATATCGAAGCGAATTAAATTTTTCATCCAATGAACCAAACAGTGCAGCATTTTTCAAAAAGAATTCTTTTGCATCTTTTTCAGATTGTTCTTGAGGAATTTCTGTGTTTGTTATAAGGTCGTACCACTTTCTGCACATTTTTGTTATTTTTTTCTTAGTAGTATTGGAATTCTTGGTTCCGTTGTTATAATCTATAACCAAATTTACATCATCTTCAGAAGATAACATTTCACGTGCAAGATTTTCGTTATGAACTATCGTCTGTATGAATATCTTTTTGCTGTTATGACTTATCAGCTTAAAGTTTCTAAAATCTTCTTGTGTTATATTATTTATTTCCTTTGCATATTTATTTTGAATTATGCTTTCAGCGAATTGGCTTCCGGACACTAAATGTCCGTTAACATCTGTATCAGCACCCGACCCAAAAAGGAACATTATATCTTTCATTTAAGTTTCCTCCGTTTTTATAATAGAAATTTAAACTTAAAACGTTGCATTGCTTGGCATTAGCAAACCGTTTCACTTTTTAAAGAGAAATCCATATTGCGGGGCGAACACCATCATCAGATACACCAGAATTACCACTAAAGGCAATTGAACCTGCAAAAGTAACACTGGTAGCTTTTTCTTGAGACTCACCGGGCGAACGTAGCAACCAACATGTTGTAGCTTCTTGTCCGTATGTTGTATAAAAGTTATCCATACTTGCCCCTTGGGAAACGGCATAATCAGTAGGGGCACATCTCCTGCTTTCATCTGTTTCAAAATATTTTTTAGCTTCATCTATATTAAGTATAAACACTTTGTCTCGAGTTGAATTACCTGCATTAGTGTGATACTTTTGATTATTTGTTGCAGGAACAGCAACTGTCGATATTTTATCTTTTTCGCTGTCAGAAAATGCGACATCCAAAAAATCTTGATTCAGCCACTTTCTCAGAGAACAGGTTTCCCATGTAACATCACCCCATGATTTGTTATATGGTTGACAATCAAGTGCTTTGTCGCTGATCAGCAATAACTCATTACCATCTTTAGCAAGAACTATCCACTCAATTGCCTCCTTCCCATTTGAGAAATTATTATCTTGCTCATATGTACCAAATGTGTAGGTGTCCCCCACATCTATTTTCACTAACTTATCTGCCGATTCTTTGCCGTATTGTGCAACTAAGAGACTGTATTCTTGCTTCGGAATAATAACTGTATTCAATATGATTATAAAAACTATTACAACAGCCAGAATCGGTCCTCCAATTTTTGCAATTCTAATATATTTCTTTTTTGTTTTTTCTTTTTCGATTCTGCGTTTTTCAGTCCTGCGCTCGGCTTCAAGTCTATCCTCTTCTTCTTTTATTTTGAGCTGTTCTATTTTTTGCTTGCAAACTGCTATTTGCTTGTTAGCATCTCTCCAACCCGAAACAGATTCAAACAGTTTGATAGCACCTTCATAGCTTGAAATACTCTCAACATACATCTTTTCTCTGCCGTCTGCAAGAATAGCATCCTTGCGAGCTGCTTCGGCTTTTTCAAGACATTCTTTTGCCTTTTCTTTTGAATCCTTGAAATCAGAAATGCTTTGAAAGGCGCGTGCGGCAGCCTTAAAATCAGCTTCTGTTTTAGCGGAATTCATAGCGTTTATTGCATTGGTATAGGCGTCTGTCAGGCGATTATTTTCGTTGCGTTCTTTAATGTGTGATATGTATCCACGAATCTCGTTTTCGAGCTTTTCGTCACCGAATCGAATAACCTTGCCGTAATTATCAAAATTATCAAACGGCTGTGCACAGTCGGCTAACTGCTTGCGGCTTTTAACTCTCAGCTCCGCCATAAGCTTGCCAAGATACGCCTGTGCATTCTTCGGGTCAATATCAAGCACCTTTTCACAATAAATATTTGCATCGTTCCATTTGCCGTCTTCGAGAAAAATCGATACTCTTTCAAGCAGCGGCACTACATTTGAATTATTAGCATTAACAACGACTGTTTCCTTAATTGTTTCTTTCGGCTCATCTTTCGTGATTATCTTGTTTATTCCACGAATGAGATCTTGCATAAATCCAAGCTTTGACATATCCTGTGCCTGAAGATGTGAAAATTCTTCGGGCAGATCATACGGATCCATGTCCTTGTATGCAGGAATGAGCATTTTCTTTTCACCGTTTTTGATAAGTGTAAGATATCTGCTCCATTCATTTCTGACCCATACAGCATTGAAATATTCGGGCTTTGTGCCAAGCACGACCATAACCTTTGCACTGTTGAGTGCAGCAAATATATATGGCTCATACTCCTGACCGAGCTTATCTTCAAGAGTAATTCTTGAGAAAAATACCTTGTAGCCCTCTTGTGTCAGCTGATGGTACAAATCATTTGCAAGTACGGAATCGGGTGTTCTGCGTCCACTGTTGTCCGTTTCCTTGTAGCAGATGAATATATCAAAAGGCTCTTCTTTTGATGAAATTTCAAGAATACCCTTCTGTATTTTATCTATCTTGCGTGCTTCCGCCTTGTAAATTTCTTTCTGTTCAACGGTTCCGTATTTCAAAGCCGATTTATAATCCTTATCCGAAACAACGGACGAAAACTGAACACGGTTTATGGTAGGAACTCTTGTATGAGTCGTGGGGTCTTCAACATATTCAATACCGTAACGGCAGAGAATGATTGACCAATATGCTTCGGCATCCTTGCTGTCTTCATTAAGGATTTGCTCATATATCGACATCGCCTTGTCATATTCGTTATTGCGGCGAAAATGATTAGCTCTGTCGTAAAGATTGGCTCTCTTTTCGTCATCAAGACCGACGGGCAAGCTCTGCTTTGTTCCGCACGAATCGCATACTCCGACTGTATCGCCTTGATTAAATTCTATTGTGCCACCGCACATTTTACACTTAAAAACAGCCATAAAAATCTCCTCTGTTCTCTTTAGTTGTTTCTCATAAACTTTGTAAAGCAGGTAATTAACCGCTAAAATTTTCAACCTAATTTTAGTGATCACTTGAGGTATTTTGATTTCAGAATACTTCAAGTTTTGTCTTTCATATAGAAAACCAACCCGTCAAGGCTTGATGTTCAAGCCCTGTCAGGTTGGTTTAGCACAATTATTTATATTTCGATACACAAAATCGCAGACAATTACGTCTGTCTGTCTGTCTGTCTGTCTGTCTGTC
>FR882088.1:122311-128165 GCA_000434915.1 Ruminococcus sp. CAG:563 | reverse complement strand
AATTTTCATATCATTGTCAACCCCTCTTTGCATTTTATTATACCACTTTGTCTAATTTTGTCAATTGAATTATAACTTCGGTTTCACACAAACACTGTACGATTTTTCTTCTTGACATATTTGATGCATTTTACTTTACGCATTTGCGGTATTTAGCTTTTCACCTAACAAAAAGAGCTTATGACAATATTAATAATATATATTTCTTTTATATTCCTATTCAATTCTTTACTGAGTTAAATGCGCTTAATCGTCCACGCCGACATCCCGTCGCCCGTTCGTCGCCCGTAGAAACTATTGATTTACATCAAATTTTAATTTTGCCGTATTTTTCAGTTGTAAAAAGGCAAAAGAAAAACGCCTAGGATCATTGATAATCCTAAGCATTCCTGGCAGGGGCAGAAGGACTTGCCGTGTGCTTCGCACTCTTATGGCTCGCCAACCGTTGCCGTGCAACAGTACCCGGCTCACCTCTCCTCGCTAAAAACAGTCCACAGGACTGTTTTCTTGACGCTCAGACCCTCTCGGGTTCAAGTCCTTATCGAAAAAAAGAGCCGCACTTCTGCGACTCTTTCATTCTGGCAGGGGCAGAAGGACTTGAACCCTCGGCACGTGGTTTTGGAGACCACTGCTCTACCAACTGAGCTATACCCCTATATTAAATTGGTGGGCCATCAGGGACTCGAACCCCGGACCGACCGGTTATGAGCCGGTTGCTCTAACCAACTGAGCTAATGGCCCTCGTTGCTTAACAACGCTCAAATATTCTACCAAATAAAAACAGAAAAGTCAATACAAAATTAAACTTTTTCTTATTTATTTTCTGAATTATATGGAAGAATTACGTATTTTGCAGGAATGAAAAGTCAGAAGAAATTTATCTTGGCTGTATGGAAACGGAATGATGTCGCACCAAATCGGGTTTTATCAGAATCCTTCGGTGTGGCAAGATTCGGAAAACGCACGATTCGTAGGTGACTATGACCACATCGACCAAATAGACCGGTGTACTCAGCGGCTTAGGGTGAAACAAAATCACCAGGGCGGCGTTTTTGCTATGCGGTGATTTTAATTCACAATGCTGTGATAACAACAGCCACCTTTGGCGACATGATATGAGCGGCACGTCATGCACTTTGTCCTTTTCTGCACTTATCGTAGGGGTCGATGCCCACTGCGAAATGTTCTTCTTTGACTCTCGTAGCACTTCCAATATTTCGAGACAAGAAAAACGACCGCCCCAAGCGGAGCGGTCGAAATATTATTTAAATGTACCAAATCCAACCGAAAAGAACGATGATAATGAACCATTGTGCACCTGAATAATCAACATTAACGTTGCACTTGTCTGTCACAATGTTTCCGTAGCTGTCGGTAACAGTACAGGTAATTGTTGCATTACCCTTCTTTGCACCGTAAATCTTGCCGTTTTCATCAACCGTTGCAACTTTTGTATTAGATGATGAATACTTCACCGTGTATTTTGCACCCTTGTCAGCTGTAATTTCGGGCGAAAGCATATATGTCGATTTGTAGTTGACCGTAGCATTGTGCTCGATTTTGACATCTTCAACGACTGCTTTTGTTTCAGCATTCTTCGTCCAGTGTGCATAAACGGTTGTGTTTGACGTCACCTTTGTCGAGTCGGTGATTTTTGTTCCGCCGTTTGCGGAAGTGTACCAACCGTCAAAGTTGTATCCTGAGCGAGTCGGAGTCGGGAGAGAACCGATTGATTGGTTAGCATACTGTGCGTAGAGCGTTACATTTGCGTTTGCACTGTATGTTGCACCTGCATTGTATGTTGTGCCGTTGCCGTTTGCCGCAGTGTTCCAATTCGTGAATGTCTGAGCAACAGTCTTGCTTGATGTAGAAACCGTACCGCCGTTAGCGTTGTATGTAACAGTAAAGCTCTTGCCTGTCGGCTTTGCCGTTGTAAGGGTAAGATTTGTATTATGAGTTTTTGTCTGACTTGCAATCGAGCCTGTTCCACCGTTTACGTTGTAGGAAACAGTGTAAGCGTTTGCTTTCCAGTGTGCATATACGGTCGTGTTTGCTGTAACCTTTGTTGAGTCGGTGATTTTTGTTCCGCCGTTTGCGGCAGTGTACCAACCGTCGAAGGCATAACCCGAGCGTGTCGGAGTCGGGAGAGAACCGATTGAAGGATTTGCATACTGTGCATAAAGCGTTACACTTGCGTTTGCACTGTATGTTGCGCCTGCATTGTATGCCGTGCCGCTTCCGTTTGCCGCAGTGTTCCAATTCGTGAATGTCTGAGCAACAGTCTTGCTTGATGTAGAAACCGTACCGCCGTTAGCATTGTATGTAACAGTGAAGCTCTTGCCCGTCGGCTTTGCTGAACTGAGTGTGAGATTTACGTCATGAGTTTTCGACTGTGAAGCTGGAGCATTACTGCCGCCGTTTGCGTTGTAGGAAACGGTGTAAGCGTTTGCTTTCCAGTGTGCATATACGGTCGTGTTTGCCGTCACCTTTGTCGAGTCGGTAATCTTTGTTCCGCCGTTTGCGGCAATGTACCAACCGTCAAAGCCGTAGCCCGAGCGTGTCGGAGTCGGGAGAGAGCCGATTGAAGGATTTGCATACTGTGCATAAAGTGTTACGCTTGCGTTTGCACTGTATGTTGTGCCTGCATTGTATGCCGTGCCGCTGCCGTTTGCTGCTGTGTTCCAATTTGTAAAGGTCTGCGAAACAGTCTTGCTTGAAGAAGAAACATTTCCGCCGTTTGCGTTGTATGTAACAGTGAAGCTCTTGCCTGTCGGTTTGGTTGTTGTAAGAGTAAGATTTGTATCGTGAGTCTTTGTCTGACTTGCAATCGAACCTGTTCCGCCGTTCACGTTGTAGGAAACGGCGTAGGTATTAGGTTTCCAGTGAGCAACTAAAACAAAATCAACATACACATCGTTGCAACCACTTAACCATGAATCATCAATTACATAACTGTCATCAACCTCAAAAATTTGTTTATCAACGCCTTGACTTTCGAGCTGAGATGATGTCAGCCAACCGTAACCTTCGGTTGCCCATGTACCGTCATTTTCTCTGTAAACATTCCAATAGTCAAATGTATAGCCATTTCTCGTAAACGGACATTCCGGCAAAACCAAATTATCTTCAAATTCTAATGAATCAATATATGAAGTGCCTACACCGCCGTTAGGATCAAAGCAGATGTTAAAAGTATTTTTCTTCCAGATTGCATATGCCTCATATTGATAATAATCATCGGAACAGCCGTTAGACCATGAATTATCAATACGATATGATTCACCGTAGCTGAAAACCTGTTTATTAACATTTTGACTTGCAAGCTCCGATTCCGTTAACCAGCCGTAACCAACAGTTGCCCATGTACCGTCATTTATACGGTATATATTCCAACCAACAAAAGAATATCCAGGTCGCACAAATTTGCACGATGGGATTTCATAGTCCCATGTAAAGTCAAATGAGGTGTTTTCCATACTTCCTGTGCCGCCGTTACCATTGTATGATACGCTCATGTTGTTTTCTGACCATGTAGCGTAGAATATGTATGATGAAGCTGAACTTAGACCGTCCGTCCACGTTGGGTCCAAAGTAACCCCTTGTCTGTTTGAATATACTTTTTTTGCGTAATTAGTGTTTTTAATGGTTGTTTCGCTGCACCAGCCTACTCCAGCTACATACCAAGTATTATCACAAACTCGTTTAACATTCCAACCGCTAAAATGATATCCTTTTTTATAACAAGTATTATTAAGAACTGTAAAATCATCACCATATTTTACTTTAAACGGTAATGTATCTCCCGATCCTCCGTTAGGATCATAGGAAAAAGAAAAATCATCTTTTCTGTCGTATGTTATGTTTATATTAACTGAGGCTTCTGAAAGTGTATTGTAATTTTCATCTTGACACTTTAGTGAAAGTATAGAAGATCCGGCTGTTCTTGAACTTATTTTAAAAGTAAACGTATTTCCGTTTATAGATCTTTCTGCGTTTATATACTTTCCATTCCAACTGCTTTCCCAATGAGCGTAATTTCCGCTGATTGTTGCTGTTACGGTTGCAGTATTGTTGCTCGACAGTCCCAAAGATATTGAGCTTTTATCAAATGAAACTTTAGCATTGTTATTCGGATATAAATCATCATAATAACTATCAGTAGGCTGTATTATAAAGCAAACATATCTTGATCTGCCTTTTAACTGGCCTGAATTAAATTCCGACCATGAAAGATTCGCAATTCTAACTAAACCTTTTCCGTCACCATTTCCCTCTATATATTTTATTCCCGAAGAATTATATGATAGGATAATTAATGAATGGCCCTTATTTCCGTTCCATGAACCATTTGAGTTTACTGTCGTTCGCATTATAGCACCTGTACGAACTCCTATGTTTTTAAAATCATTGTATGAAACAGAGCTTTTTCCACCGCCCATTACCTTATGAGAATGAGATAACGAAGTACCTTTTCCTACCCATTCATTAAATAAAGTGTTATAAACGGCATCAGCGTAAATATAGCATTGCCAACCACTATTTATTTTTCCAGTAGTGTTGCTTTTAATCCAATACTGATTTGAAGCCTTCTCCGTCGGACCAATCATTTTTCTTGAGCCCAATGGTGCTGAAACTGAATTGGTACATGCACTATTTGAATAAAGTCCAATGTCTCCCTTGAAAACTTGGTTTAGTTTGTTTGCCAATTTAGTGATGTTTGTGTAATCACTGCCGTCAGCAGAGCTAGAGCTTGTAATGTATGATTTAGCACTGACATTGACATTTGAACATACACACATGCTTGTCATGAAAATTAAGCATAATAAAATTGACACAAATTTTTTCATTACAAAAATTTCCTCCTTAAAATGTTTTGATCGACCTGATGCGAGAATAAAAAATTCACCTCTTCCCTAATGATTAATATAAAAATTTTTCATCTTGAAAAGAACAGGAAAGCAAATCTATATCCTTTCATGTTCCAAATCAGAACCGCCGGTTAAGCCGACGGTTCCGGTCCATATTAACATAACCGCCTATATAATTCAAGTATAAATTAATGAAATGGGCGATTTTTGTGGATTATTATGCAATAGGACAGAGAATAAGAAAATATCGCAGGGCGTTGAACTTATCGCAAGAGGCCTTGGCGGAGAAAATTAACATTTCAACAACCCATATGAGTCATATCGAAACAGGCAACACAAAAATGAGCCTGCCTGTGCTTGCCGCTATTGCCGTTGTGCTTAATGTAAGCACCGACAGCATTCTTTTTGAGGAAAAGCGAGAGAGCAAAACGACCGCAACCGATGAAATTGACTGTGAGCTTGGAGATTGCACTCTGACGGAGCTGAAAATTATTAAGGATATGGTCTGCTCAACCAAATCGGCACTGAGAAAGCATCTTTAATTTTTAAAAAAATCCTTGATTTGCCACTTGACAATAAAAATAAAACGTTATAAAATGTAGACAATATTAAAAACGTTGATGCAGAAGGCTGCTTCGTTGGAATATCCTCAGAGAGATGTGCATTTGGTGCGAGCGCATCGGTGTTCGGAATCAGCTACCACTGCGGAGTGCGTTCCGAAATAAGGTTCGCCGTTCGCCGCGTTAAGGCATTCGAGTGGCAGTCCTTGACTGCAATACGGGTGGAACCGTGGAGCTATGCTTCATCCCTGTTTTGGGATGGAGCTTTTTTGTTTTTATTAGGAAATTTCGGCTTAAATATTTTTTGAGTTGACTATGAATTTATGAGAATTTTTCAGCCTCCCCTTATGGTAAGGGTAGCGAAGTGTCGACACGGTAGTGAATGACAGTCCGGTGGACTGTCAGAGCCGTGGCGTGACCGAACCG
>FR882088.1:105342-122296 GCA_000434915.1 Ruminococcus sp. CAG:563 | reverse complement strand
GACCGAACCGCAGTGAGACGGGGACCGCTTGCGGTGGAAGGGATAAGGAATAAAAGCATATCAAGTTATTCTTTATCCCCTCCGTCGCTCATGCGACACCTCCCCTTGATTCAACCAAGGGGAGGCTGAGAACAAATAAGTTACCGAAAAACTTTCGGGCTGCATTTTAAAATGTATTATGTATCATAAACCCTAAAACATGAAAGGAATGATTATAAAATGGCAAACGTAACATTGAAAGGCGGCGTCGTTAAGGAGTACGAAAACGGCACAACCGCTATGGACATTGCTAAGAGCATTGGCATGGGTCTTTACAAGGCTGTTTGTATCTGCAAGATCAACGGCGAGTATCAGGATCTCAGAACCCCGATTACGGGCGACTGCGAGCTTGAGTTCCTCACCTTTGAGGACGATGAGGAGGCAAAGAGAACCTTCCGCCATACAGCTTCGCATATCCTTGCTCAGGCAGTTAAAAGACTTTATCCCGAAGCAAAGCTCGCTATCGGTCCGTCAATCGCAAACGGCTTCTACTATGACTTTGACGTTGAAAAGCCGTTCCTTCCTGAGGATCTCGAAAAGATTGAAGCCGAGATGAAGAAAATCGTCAAGGAGAAGCTTCCGCTTGAAAGATTTGAGATGACTCCGGACGAGGCTATCAAATATTATGAGGATAAGGGCGAAATCTACAAGGTTGAGCTTGTTAAGGAGCACGCCGACAAGGGCGAGAACATCAGCTTCTACAAGCAGGGCGAGTTCACAGAGCTTTGCGCAGGTCCGCATATTCCCGATACAGGCAGAATCAAGGCGTTCAAGCTGACCTCGGCAACGGGTGCTTACTGGCGTGGAAGCGAGAAGAACAAGATGCTCCAGCGTATCTATGCAACCGCTTTCACAAAGCAGGCTGACCTCGACGCTTACCTTGAGGCTATTGAGGAAGCAAAGAAGCGTGACCACAGAAAGCTCGGCAGAGAGCTTGGACTTTTCGCTCTCAGAGATGAAGCTCCGGGAATGCCGTTCTTCCTCCCGAAGGGCATGGTTCTTCGCAATACTCTTATCAATTACTGGCGTGACGTTCATAAGAAGTGGGGCTACTATGAGATTTCAACTCCGCAGATCATGCGCCGTTCGCTTTGGGAGACCTCGGGTCACTGGGATCATTACCATGACGATATGTACACAACGGTTATTGACGGCGAGGATTTCGCAATCAAGCCGATGAACTGCCCCGGCAGTATCCTTGTTTACGAGCTTGAACCTCATTCATATAAGGAAATGCCGCTCCGCTACGGCGAGCTTGGTAAGGTTCACAGAAACGAGCTTTCGGGCGCACTCCACGGACTTTTCCGTGTTCGCTGCTTCACTCAGGACGACGCTCATATTCTCCTCGCTCCCGAGCAGATTCGTGACGAGGTTGTCAGAATCGCACAGCTCTTTGACGAGGTTTACACCCTTTTCGGTCTTCCGTATGAAATCGAGCTTTCAACAATGCCCGAGGATCATATCGGTTCGGAAGAGGATTGGGAGATTGCAACAAAGGCACTCGCAGACGCAATTACAAGCGTCGGCAAGACTTATACAATCAACGAGGGCGACGGTGCTTTCTACGGCCCGAAGCTTGACTTCCACATCAAGGACAGCCTCGGAAGAACATGGCAGTGCGGTACTATTCAGCTTGACTATCAGCTCCCGGACAGATTCAATCTTGAATACACAGGCTCAGACGGAGAGAAGCATACTCCCGTCATGATCCACCGTGTTGTATTCGGTTCAATCGAGCGTTTTATCGGTGTTATCACTGAGCATTTTGCAGGTGCATTCCCGATTTGGCTTGCTCCGGTTCAGGTTAAGCTTCTCCCAATCGCTGACCGTCATCATGATTATGCGTTTGAAATTGCAAAGAAGCTCGAAGCCAAAGGCATTCGCTGCGAAGTTGATACAAGAAGCGAAAAGACAGGCTACAAGATTCGTGAAGCTCAGCTTCAGAAGATTCCGTATATGCTCCTCATGGGTGATAAGGATATTGAGGGCAACTGCGTTTCGGTTCGTAAACGTGGCGAGGGAGATATCGGCGCAATGGGCGTTGACGAATTCGTTGAAATGGCTGCAAAGCAGATTGAATCCAAGGAGATTTTCTGATTATGTCCATAGAAAAAGGCAAGGCGTACCTCAGCCGATTCGGCATTGAGGACAGAGTGAGAGAGTTTGACGTATCAAGTGCAACGGTTGAACTTGCAGCTCAGGCACTCGGCGTTAATGGTCAGCGAATTGCAAAAAGTCTCTCGTTCAAGGTCGGCGACGAAGCGATACTTGTTATTGCTGCCGGCGATGCCAAGATTGATAACAAAAAATATAAAGCAACCTTTTTGACAAAGGCCAAAATGCTTACACCCGATGAAGTCGAAAGCATGATAGGCCACAAAATCGGCGGTGTTTGCCCATTCGGAATTAACGAGGGCGTTAAAACGTATCTTGATGAATCGCTGAAAAGATTTGATACGGTTTTTCCTGCCGTCGGAAGTTCAAACAGTGCGGTTGAGCTTACCCCCAACGAGCTTGAAGAATATGCTCAGGGCTTCAGCGACTGGGTCGATGTCTGCAAGGTTGTTTAAGAATAATTAGGTAGATGTTTTGAGGATTTTTCTTTGAAAAAATATTGTTTCAGGAATAAACCTATTAGCCTCCCCTTATGGTAAGGGTGGGGGAGCGAAGTGTCGACACGGTAGTGAATGACAGTCCGGTGGATTGTCAGAGCCGTGGCGTGACCGAGCCGAAGCGAGACGCTGTCAGCAAAGCTGACTGAGGGAGTGAGATTTCATCAGACTTAAACTCCCTCAAGAAGGCGGCCACGAATATTCAGTGTCGAAATATAATGTCATCAGACTTTCAAGGTGCGATGTGGGCATCGCACCCTACGATGAGTGCAAAAAAAGAACAAAGTGCACACGCCCACGGCCTTTCAAATAATTCACCGGATTGTTTGAATTCGCCTGCGGCGAACCGGCCTTTTCGAGCCCACCCCATTGTAAAACAAAAACTCATGCGACACCTCCCCTTGATTCAACCAAGGGGAGGCTCAGTAAAATTGAGTTTACAGAATTGTTTATAAAATATACTCACAAGGCAGGTGCTAAATATGAAATATGTTGTTGTATTATATGACGGAATGGCGGATTATCCCGTCCCCGCTCTCGATGGCAAAACACCGATGATGGTTGCAAACAAGCCGAATTTTGACCGTCTCGCTCAGCGTGGCGAGGTCGGACTTGTCAGAACGGTTGCCGAGGGTCTCAAGCCGGGCAGCGACGTTGCAAACCTCAGCGTTATGGGATATGATCCGAAAAAATATTACACGGGACGTTCTCCTCTTGAGGCTGTCAGCATCGGCGTTAAAATGGCGGATGACGATATTGCACTCAGATGCAATGTTGTAACGCTTTCCGACGAGCCGAATTATGAAGATAAGACGATGGTTGACTACTCGGCAGGCGATATTTCGAGTGCCGAAGCAGCCGAGATTATCAAAACGGTTCAAGAGCATTTCGGCGGCGGTGAATTTGATTTTTACCACGGCGTAAGCTATCGTCACTGCCTCATTCATCACGGCGGTACGGTCGATCTCGGCAATATGACTCCGCCGCATGATATTTCCGACAGAGTTGTCGGTCCGTATCTTTCAACATCGGAGAATGCAAAGCCGCTTGTTGCAATGATGAAAGAAAGCTATGATTTGCTCAAGGATCATCCCGTTAACAAAAAAAGAATTGCCGAGGGCAAGCGTCCGGCTAATTCGATATGGCTTTGGGGCGAGGGTAAAAAGCCGATTCTCCCGAAGTTTGAGGATCTTTATCATAAGAAAGGCACGGTTATTTCCGCCGTTGACCTTCTTAAAGGTATCGGAATTTCGGCGGGCATGAATACGCCCGAGGTTGAGGGTGCAACCGGCTACATTGACACGAATTTTGAGGGAAAGGCAAACGCTGCCGTTGAGGAGCTCAAAAACGGAGTTGATTTTGCTTATGTTCATTTTGAAGCTCCCGACGAGTGCGGTCACAGAGGCGAGCCGGAGAATAAGGTTAAGTCGATTGAAATGATTGACTCCCGTGTTCTTCCGATTATTATAAAAGGCCTCGAGGAAATCGGCGAGGATTACAAGATTATGATTCTTCCCGACCACCCGACTCCGATCGTTACCAAAACTCATGCAAGCGACCCTGTTCCCTACATGATCTATCATAAATCCGAGGAGAAGGAAAGCGGCGTTGAGTCAATTAACGAGGAATCAGCTAAAGCAACAGGCAACTATATTGATTTCGGCCCCGATTTGATGAAGAAATTTATAGAATAAAGACGGATTTTGCAGTTTTTCACCTGTTAATGAAAATTTATTTCAAAAAGGTCTTGATTTTTTCGCATAAATCTGTTAGTATATGAAATGTTGTTTAGTATTCGTAATTAAAGGAGGTGCCGACAAATGGCAAAATGCGAATTCTGCGGTAAAGATGTTGCTTTCGGTATCAAGGTTTCCCACTCACACAGACGTTCAAACAGAACATGGAAGCCGAACGTTAAGCGTGTTAAGGCAATCGTTAACGGTTCTCCGCGCAAGGTATATGCTTGCACACGTTGCTTGCGTTCAGGTAAGGTTACACGTGCCGTTTAATGGTAAGATGATGATTCAGAGACTGTCCAAGTGACAGTCTCTTTGTCTTATAGGAGATTTTATGAATTTTAAAGATGTTTTTCGTCAAAAGCTTTTCAAAGCCTATATTGATTGAATCAGACGATAACACGGATGTCGAATTCTCATATCCTGCGGCGATAACGGACGGAAAATATATTTATATTACATACATCCATTACCGCAAGACGGTTATGTTTGTCAAGTTTGAAATAATTCCCGATTAACGAGGTGAGTTTATGAATAGTATTAAGAAAAAGATTGTTCTGCTCAGAAGAAAAATACTTTTCTTTTGGCTTTGGCCAATGGCGTTCAATTTGTTCTCAAAAAAACCGATAAACGAAAAACTTATACTTTTTGCATACAATCAGAATTACGATAATCTTCCGGACAATATGGCAGGAATTTTTGATTTTCTCAAAGAGAGAGGTTATGACTGCCGCATAATGCATTCACCGAAGAACCCGTTGAAAAGATTTTTATTCGGTATTACTTTTCAAAAGTATTATGCCCGGTGCAAGTGCGTTTTTTTGACCGATAATTTTGACCCTCTCTATGCCCATCAGCCACGAAAGGGTACAAAGGTTATTCAGCTTTGGCATGCATGCGGAGCTTTCAAAAAGTGGGGTTATTCAACTCTTGACCTTGCTTGGGGCGGAAGCCGTGAGGATATGCTCAGATTTCCGATGCACAATACATATACACATGTTTTCGTCTCGTCTGAGGCGGTTATTCCGTGCTATGCGGAGGCTTTCCGCTGCTCCGAACGTAGAATTATGGCTTATGGTACGCCGAGAACCGATGTTTATTTCGATAAGAATTTTGTCTCTTCTCAGCGTGAGGAGCTGCTGAAAATCTTCCCTGAGATCGGTGACAGAAAAATTATTCTCTATGCACCGACGTTCAGAGGAAATTCGCCGACCGCAGCTTATAACGAAAATCCGCTTGATTATGAAAAGCTTAAAGCGGCTCTCGGCGATGAGTATGCACTCGTTATGAAGCTGCACCCGTTTACGGCGAAGAAATTCGGCTTAACCGAAGATGAAAAAGAGAAGTACGGTGACTTTATTTTCGACGGCTCAAAGAACCTGAAAATCGAAACTGCACTTTGTGCCGCAGATATTCTGATTGCCGATTATTCGTCGCTGATATTTGAGTATGCTTTGCTCAACAAGCCGATGCTTTTCTATGCGTATGACCTTGAAGAGTATGAGCACGACAGAAGCTTTTATTTTGATTACAAGAGCTTTGTTCCGGGCAAGATTGTTATAAATAACGATGAAATAATCAAGGCAATACAGGATAATGATTTTCGTGCCGACAGAATCCCCGCATTCAGGGAAAAGTTCATGGGAGCATGCGACGGCGAGTGTGTAAAGCGTATCGCCGAATGTGCCGTGATGTAAAAAAACAACTCAGTCCATTCATGGGAAACGGACTGAGTTTTTCTATCAAAAAATAAATAAGAAAAAGTTTATTTTTGTATGTGTTAAAATGATATGACCCAATAAAAAAGAGAAGTAACTTCAAAATATCGTATAATGTGATTCACTACAAAAACATAACCAAAGAAAGAAGTACTTCTCATGAACATAATAACACAAGAAGCAAGAAAAAAAGCAAGCAATATTTGCAACGCAGACAATTTTTCCGTATAATTCAGAAATAAATATTGACATTAAGTGCGGGCGGTGCTACAATAAGGGCGTCAGTTAGCAGAAGCTAACCAGCACTGAATTGTAAACCCGTTTAATATAATTCAGGGAAACATGCAGATGGCCTTCGGGTCATCTGTTAAATAAAAATTCTCAGTTAGCATAAGCTAACGGAATGTGAGGGATTTATGGCTATTGTTGAATTCAAAAACGTCAGCCGTGTTTATCAAAGCGGTGACCATCAGCTTAAGGCATTGGATAACGTCAGCATGAAGCTTGACGAGGGCAAATTTGTCGTTGTTCTCGGTCCGAGCGGTGCAGGAAAGAGCACATTGCTCAACCTTTTGGGCGGTCTTGACAGCCCGACGGACGGTAAAATCTTCGTTGAGGGCAAGGATATCTCCACCCTTTCGGACAATGAGCTTGCCGAATACAGAGCAGAAAAAGTCGGCTTCGTTTTCCAGTTCTACAACCTTGTTCCGACGCTGACAGTTCACGAAAATGTTGCACTTGTCAAAGAGATTGCACCGGACGCTCTCTCGGCAACAAAAATGATTGAAGAGGTCGGCCTTTCCGACCATTTGAAGAACTTTCCGTCCGAGCTTTCCGGCGGTGAACAGCAGAGGGTTTCCATCGCCCGTGCACTTGCTAAGAACCCGAAAATTCTTCTTTGTGACGAGCCGACGGGTGCGCTCGACTCCGAAACAGGTGTTATGGTGCTCAAGCTTCTTCTTAAAATGGCTCGTGACTATGGCAAAACAATCGTAATCGTTACCCATAATCAAAACATTGCCAAAATGGCAGACGTGGTTGTTCGAGTTAAAAACGGAAAGATTGTTTCGCAGGAGGAACAGAAAAATCCCGCCTCTGCCGACAGCATCGACTGGTAAAGGGGTGGCGATATGTTATTCAAAAAGCTTTGGAGGACAATGGGTCTTTACCGTGCTCAATTCATTTCGATGATTATAATGATTGCCATAGGCACGGGAATATTTGTCGGCTTCAACATGGAATGGTACAGCATTGAAGGCAACACCTCGTCATTTTTTGATGAAACCGGTTATGCCGATTATCGCATCATCTCGGAAAAAGGCTATTCAGCCGACGACCTGAAAAAGATATTCGACATTGACGGAGTTGACAACGCCGGCCGATATGTCAGCGTTGCCGCCGATGTGATGAATCGAAAAGACGACTCCGTTGCACTCACGGTCACGACAAACGAAAAGGTCTCGGGAATGCTTGTTATAGACGGCGATAAATACGACGCCAAAAGCACCGACGGCGTGTGGCTTTCCGACAAATACGCCGACGCAAATGATTTCAAGGTCGGCGACAACATAACTCTCGCTTACAAAGGCATTGAGATGAAGGGCGTGATAAAAGGTCTTATCAAATCAGGAGAACAGCTTATCTGCGTTCGTGATTCAAGCCAGCTCATGCCTGATTACAACACATTCGGATTTGCCTATGTCTCCCCTGTTATGTATGAAAAGGCAATCGGCAGGGACTATTATCCGCAGATTAATGTCGTTTCGTCAATGTCCAAAAAGGACTTTACGGAGAAAGCGGATGACGCTCTCGGCAACACAGCACTTATTCTCACAAAGGACGAATCCGCTTCATATTCAAATGCTCACGGAGAGGTTGAAGAGGGTCAGACGATGGGCTCGATTTTGCCGACGCTGTTCCTGCTCATTGCCGTTTTGACAATGGTTACAACCATGCATCGTCTGACAGCAAAGGAAAAGACGCAAATCGGTACGCTCAAAGCTCTTGGCTTTAAAAATAAGCAAATTCTCAGGCACTACACATCCTATGCATTCATGATAGGAATCATCGGCTCGGCAATCGGTGTCGGTATCGGATTCTTCATTGCATGGTACATTATGAATCCCAACGGAATGATGGGTACATACTTTGATATGCCTGAATGGAAGCTCTATGTTCCGAATTTCTGTTACTACATTCTTGCGGCAATAATCGCAGTCCTTACACTCATCGGTTTTCTCTCTGTCAGGAAGATGCTCTCCGGTACAGCGGCCGATGCACTCAGACCTTATTCGCCGAAGAAGATGAAACCGATGCTTATTGAAAGGACAAAGCTTTTCCATAAGCTTTCGTTCGGAACACGTTGGAATCTTCGTGACATTGTGCGTCACAAATCACGCACGGCGATGAGCCTTATCGGAATTGTCGGCTGTACGCTGCTTATCATGGCATCGTTCGGCATGAGAGACACAATGCACGCTTTTCTCGACACCTACTACGACGGTGCAATGAAATATTCTTCAAGAATTTATTTCACGGAAAACGCAACGGACGAACAAAAAGACAGGCTCACGGAGAAATACTCCGCTGACCTTAGTGCATCCGTCAGCGTTCAAGCAGAGGATAAAACAATTTCAGTCGATGTTTACAAAATCGAACACGACCTGATTGCCTTCCCCGGCGATGACACGGATTATATAAAACTTCCTTGCGACGGTGCATTTATCTGCGAAAGACTTGCGGATGAGTTCAATGTTAAAGAGGGCGACAAGCTGACATTCAGTCCATTCGGCACAGACAAGGAATACACTGTAAAAATCAGCAAGATAATGCGAAGTGTTTCCGAAAGTATTGCAATAAGCTCTGATTACGCAAAAGAAATCAAGCTTCCGTTCACCTTCGATTCCGCCTACACAAAAACGCAAAAATCGGATATCTCAACCGATTCAAGTATCAAAAGCATCCAATCGAAGCAGATGATAATAGATTCGTTTGAAACCTTTATCGATATTTTCAACACGATGATCGTTATTCTCGTCCTCGGTGCTCTTGTTCTCGGAATTGTTGTTCTTTACAACCTCGGCGTTATGAGCTACACGGAGCGATACCGTGAAATGGCTACTCTTAAGGTTGTCGGATTTAAAGATAAAAAAATCGGGCAGCTGCTTATCGGACAAAACCTGTGGCTCTCTCTTGTCGGCGTTATTCTCGGAATTCCGGCAGGAATAGGCGCACTCGATTATCTGTTGAAGGCTCTTGCCGGCGAATATGAAATGAAAATGCAAATCAGCGTATTCTCGGTTGTAATCAGCATTGCTCTGACAGTCGGAATGTCGCTTCTCGTCAGTCTCATGGTTTCTCGCAAGAACAAGCAGATCGACATGGTCGAAGCTCTTAAGGGCACAGAATAATGAACGAGTTTAAAGAAATTATACTTGCCGCGGCAGTAACGGGCATAACTTTTGCTTGCACAACGAAAGTAAAAGCGTTATTATATAATATAGCAAACAGAAAGGATGATACGAATGTTGAAAATCACAATGGGAATTGACGGCATGATGTGCGGAATGTGCGAAAGCCATATCAACGATGCTATTCGCCGTGAATTCAAGGTAAAAAAGGTTACTTCCTCCCACGCAAAAAAGCAAACGGTCATCTTAACGGAAAAGCCACTTGATGAAGGTAAACTCCGCAAGGTAATTGACGATACCGGCTACAAGGTCACGTCGATTGAAACATCGGAGGAAGAGAAAAAAGGCGGATTTTTGGGCCTTTTCAAAAAATAATGCCGATATCAGCTTTAAATGTCGCCATGGAATCATTTTCCACGGCGGCTTTTTTCGTAAAAATCCGAATTCTTAAGATTTGATTAAGATTTGGCTAAAAACATTGTGTTTTGTTTCCTTTTATTCTATAATTTACGCAGAATAGGAGAGGAGTACCCGAAATATGATTAACATTATTGCTTGCGATGACGACAAGGACATTGTTCGTGCATTAAAAATTTATCTTTCCTCCGAGGGCTTCAATGTTTTGGAAGCCTATAACGGCAAACAGGTTTTGGAGCTTTTGGCCGATAACGACGTTCAGCTTGTTCTTATGGACGTTATGATGCCGCAGATGGACGGCATTGAAGCAACGACTGAAATAAGAAAAAAATACAATGTTCCCGTTATCCTTATAACGGCAAAAAGTGAGGACTACGACAAAATACTCGGTCTTGATGTCGGAGCCGACGACTACATAACCAAGCCGTTCAACCCCGTTGAGGTTGTTGCAAGAACCAAATCTCAGCTCAGACGCTATCTTAAGCTGGGCAAAGCTCCCGTCGGTCAATATCTTCGCAACGGAGGCATTCTGATTGACGACGTTTCCAAAAAGGTTCTTGTTGACGGCGATGAGGTTAACTTCACTCCGACCGAATACTCCATTCTCAAGCTGTTTATGGAAAACCTTGACAGTGTTTTTTCACCGAAAGAGATTTACAAAAACGTATGGAACGACAGTGCATTCGGCGGAGAAAACACCGTCATCGTTCATATACGTCACATAAGAGAGAAAATAGAAATTGATCCTGCCAATCCTCATTATATCGTTGCCGTTTACGGGCACGGGTATAAAATGCAAAGGAGAGATCGCTGATGAAAATAAAGCTGAAAACCCTGTCGGATAAAATAACGGCGGTGGTTCTTTACCTCATTTGCATGACAATAGTCATTACCATGTTTCTTGAGGTCAGCTACATGGCGGATTACGGATTCTACGATAAAGTCGGCACCACTCAGGATACTTTTTACACGCTGATGGAAGAAAAGGTCGATAAGGAATACTCTGACATTGAAAAATTCGTACTGATAACCTTTGAAAAAGAGGCCGAAAACAAGCTGAAAGAAAGCAATATTGATAATAGCACAGCGGCGAATTACACCGAAAACCCGCTTTACAGCAATAAAAGGGCAGAAAGTGAAAAGGACACTATTACATATAAAACCCTTTGTGGTAAATATCAGAACCACAATAAAACAAATCTGATAATTGTTGCAACCTCAAACAATAAAATGTATACCCTCGGCGAGCCTGCGGCCAGTCTCAATGAGGAAACTTGCTTTGAAACGACAAGAACAACAAGCTTTTATGATGTAACGATCAAAGGAATGCGTCCCGTTACCATACAAATCAAGATAAAAAAAGACCTTTCTGCCGACGACACCTTCCGGCTAACGGCTCGGCTTATCAAAACAGCCAACAACCTCAAATATTTCATCGTTGTTGTAATGTTCATTGCCCTTGTTACCGGTATGGCAATCGTCGCCGTGCTCATGGTCAACATCAACTACACTCCCGGTCATATGCGGTTCATCGACAAAATTCCGTTCGATTTATTCTCAATTCTGACCGTCGCAATGAACGGATTTGTAATTTCCATGATCGTGCTAATGTCCGCCGACAAAACCAGAGAGGACGATATCGTTCTGTGGAATGCAGCGTGTGCGATTCTTGCTTTTGTTGTGTTCTGCATAATGCTCATTTATTTTCTCTCTCTTGCCGTCAGAATTAAGGCGGGACATATTTTCAGAAACACTCTTATTTATAAAGCTATCGAACGAATACGCAGGGGAAAAGGCGGCAGTAAAGAAAGCGGCTATTTCAAAATGCCTTTTGTCGGCAAGCTGATTATCACCGTCAGTTCTGTTTTAGCTCTGGATCTCGGCCTCATAATCTTCAACTATTTCCGCTTCAAATCCAAAGGTCTTTCCTATAACTTCTCCGTATTTGCACTTGTTCAGGTCACTATGGCATTCATCGTCGGAACATTGCTCTTCGTTATTGCAATCAACTTTAACCGGCTGCGTGAAAGCGGCAACAGACTTGCCAACGGAGATTATGGCGAAAACCTTGACTCAAAGGTTATGTTCGGCGATTTTAAGGCAATTAACGATAACTTTATTACTCTCAAGGACGACGTTATAAATGCACTTGAAGAAAAGAACAAAAACGAAAAAATGAGAAGTGAGCTTATAGCAAATATTTCCCATGATATTAAAACTCCGTTGACCTCAATAATCAATTATACGGACATTATTCGTTCCGGAAAATGCAGCGAAGCCGAGCTGAATGAATACTATGAAATCATCAATAAACAGTCAAAGCGTCTGACAAATCTTTTGCAGAATCTTATTGATGTGTCGCAGATCACAACAGGTTCGGTCAAGATAAATCTTGACAGTCTTAATCTCGGAATATTTATTTCACAGATACTTGATGATTTCGGCTCCAAGCTTGAAGAGAAGAACCTCACTTTTGAAGACCACATACCGCAGGAGGATATCTATATAACCGCCGACGGTCAAAAGCTTTGGCGTATCTTTGAAAATCTTCTGAGCAACATTTCAAAATACGCTATGCCGAATACAAGAGTTTACCTTAACGTTATGGAAATTGAGGATAGCAAAGTAAAGATTGAGCTGAAAAACATCTCCGAAAAGAAAATCGAATCAACCCCCGAGGAACTTTTGGAGCGTTTTGCCCGTGGTGATTCGGCAAGAAACACCGACGGCAACGGGCTCGGGCTTTCGATTATCCAGAGCTTGACCGAGCTTCAGGGCGGCAAATTTGAGATTGCCGTTGACGGCGACCTGTTCAAGGCGATACTCATCTTCGACAAAGCAGAAATTGACGCTGAATAAAAATTCACCGGCAAATCATCACGGTTTGTCGGTGCTTTTTGTTGACAGGCTCAGATTAAAAGATTATTATATATTTAATAATTTTTTCGGAGGTCAGCTATGGCAACGGGTTTACCTAATTCACATAAACACATCAGAAACGGTCAATCCCCTCTCCGCTTCGGCGAGGACGGAAAATTTTGTATTCTTCACCTGACGGATATTCATGAGGTCGATCCCGAAATGGACGACGACGAGAATCGCTCAATTCCGATAAACAGATCCGCAGAAACGCTCAATGTTATCCGCCGCTGTGTGGAGCTTGCGAAGCCGGACCTTGTTGTTTTCGGCGGCGACAACATAAGCGGCTATTGGCAGGAGTTTACTTATGACTACATGCGTAAAACGATAAAGAAAATTGTTGAGCCGATTGCAGAAAAGGACATTCCTCTTGCAATCGTATTCGGCAATCATGACGCCGAAGCCGAACCGCACTGTCCCTGCCTCACAAAGGAAAATCAAATCAGCATTTATTGTGAATACGATAATTTCAGGGGCACAATGAATGATGAGGACGTTCACGGCTGTGGCAATTACAACCTGCCGATTCTTTCCTCCGACGGCAAGCGTGTCGCATGGAACATTTGGTGCATTGATTCAAACGACTATGTTCGTGATGATAATTATAAAGTCATGAAAGACGAGGGTTACGGATATGTTCACGACGATCAAATAGCATGGTATGAGAAAAAAGCAGCCGAGCTTAAAGCGAAAAACGGCGGAAAAACCGTTCCGTCTCTGCTTTTCCAGCATATCCCCGTTTTGCAGGAATATAATAACTTAACCGAAGTCAGCGAGGGTACTCCGGGAGCAGTCGACCACAACGGAAAATTCTATATAGCCGCTGACGGTGCTCTTCTCGACGGAGTGCTTCTTGAAGGCCCTTGTCCTCCCGATAAGGTTAAATCCCAATTTGAAAGCTGGCAGAAAACAGGCGATGTTGTTGCCGCATTTTTCGGCCACGACCATAAGAACACTTTCACAATGGATGTTGACGGAATTAAGCTTGTTCAGTCTCCCGGCGCAGGCTACCACACCTACGGCGGCAATCATGGCGGCAGGATGATTGTCATTGACGAGAACAACCCCGACACATACGAAAGTAAAGTGCTTTTCGTCGATCGCATAACCGACGGAGAGATATAATAATATAAAAATGACCCGAGAAGCATTAACGTTTCTCGGGTCGGATTTTATTTTCGGGTAGGCTTCACATTCATAGCTTTACTTGCTCACACATCAATAACCGTGTATCTGTGCTTTGAACAGGGCAGAAGTTTTTCAAGAATGTCCTTGGTTTTCAGCTTCATGTAGCCCGTCGTAGTGCCGTCGGAGCAGCCGTACCATTCGTCCTCGCATACAACCTTGTCAAAAACAACCTGAACATCCTCGGCCTCGGGTCGAAGAACGCCGAAAATTGTTGTTGCGCCGACCCTTGTGCCGATTATTTCGTCAAGCTTTTCCGCCGAAGCAAACGACACTCTGGAAATTCCGAGAGCCGAGCTGAAATCCTTTGTCACAAACGGCTTGTCGCCCGCCGTAACAAAAAGATAAAAATTAGTTTTTTGTCGGTTACAGAGAAAAAGCGTCTTAACTGTTTTCATATCGAGAGCCTTGTCAATCTCGATGCAGTCCTCCATAGTAACAGCTTCGTCATTCTCAACACGGCTGAACGGAATATCGTTTTCATCAAGAAATTTATATGTCATCTTCTGCAAGGGAGTTTTATACTCCTTGGGCAGGTCGGTCATCGGTTTGCTTACATGTATCATTGAAATCACCTTTTCTTTTGTTATGTCGATTATTATATCACAATAATTATTTTTTGCAAAGAAAAATCCGCCTGCTCGGGAAAAATCTCAAACAGGCGGATCGTTTTTATTTTCAATTCTGCTGATCGCTGTAATTATAAGCGTTAAACTGAGGGTCGGTATTTTCAACGCTGTACATAACTTCCGTTCTCCTGAGATTCTCATAGAATTGAGAATGAGCGGCAGCCATATAAGCATTTACCCAGAGTGTACCGATGCCGCAGCAGCATGCGCCGACAAAAAGCCAACCGATAAAGCTGAGGTCAAGCACAAAAAGCTCGCCCTTGTGACCCTGCATCATTCGCTGACTTTCATCAATACACTGCTTCCAATCATAGTCGGGATGATCAACCTTAACATACATAGCCATTGAATAACTGTACGACTTAATGATACCCGGAATGATAAAAAGCAGGCTCCACAAAACGGTAAAAATCATCGTCATAAGTCCGATAAGAAATGTGTTTGAAAAATCATCTCTGAATCCGTTAAAGATATCACCGATATCCATTTTCTCGCCCGTTCTTGTCTGCTTGAGGAACATTGCCGCAACGCCAAAAGAAACCGGTCCCGCAAGCAAAAGCGACGCAATCTGTCCGATTCCGGGGACTGCATTAACGAGGTATGAAATAGCCGTTTGGATTACAACCACTACAACGGCAATAAGCCATGTGTTGCCGAAAATCTGATTTCCGAGCTGTGCTTTTGCCATTGCCTTCATCTGTTGTCTTGTCATATTTTTTCCTCCTTTTACGACATTATTCCTGTCGCTTACCCCTATTATAGCATAAATATTTTACTAATCAATATCTACGAAAAATTTTACATATTATTCATTTTGTACGGCAAAATCAATCTTTGTTTTCGCCGTCCTCTTTCTTCCTGTAAGCAATGTACTCATAGGTCGAATTTTCTTCCGCCCTTGCTTTCATTGCATTGTAGCATTGGTCTCTCAGCGCCTTTTTTCTCTCCGGCATGGGGAGACTTTCATCGGGATAAAACGGCCCGTCTATAAATGTTACCGTTTTCGGGAAACTGCCGATTTTTCTTTTCCGATAGCAGGTTGTCATCGCAAAAACAGGTGTGCCCGTATGAGCAGGGTAGCTGAAGGATGCGTCCGTAAACGGTCTTATTCCTGTATAGTACGGCCACATGTGCGCCTCCGGATAGATTGTAATAAGGTTTCTTTGGCGTATGCGTGTTTTAACGCATCTGACCATTTCCTTTTTCTGCTTAATCGTCGAGCCGAGCGGAATTGCGCCGAGCATTTCAACTATATTATTAAGTCCCGGAACCGACATTGTATCGGGACCGACAACGATATATCCCCTGCGGAAATGTCTCAGCAAATTCGGCAGGAAAGCATCAAGAATAAAATTTGTGTGGTTAGCGTAAACATATGCGCCGGAAATGCCCACCTTTAAAATAGCCTTTTTATTCTTAAAACGGTGAAGCGGCACAATTTTAGTATAAAGCCACGCAAGCGGCTGACCTATGATTCTGTAAAGAATGAATGAGAAAAGACGCCACAACGGACCTCTGTGAATATAACGGTAGTTTTCACGCAGAGGCTTTATTTCAATGCCCATTTTTGCAAAATCGTCGGTCAATTCGTTCTCATAATATATTGTTTTTCGGGGTATATTCTTTTTATTTTCTTTCATAAATTGAATTCCCTTCTTAGATATTTTTTAAAAAAACATAATTTAATCAACCGTTTTAATTATATCATACCTTTATTTTGTGTCAATAATTCACATTTTGACGATTTGCTTACCTTGTCCAAAATTTTCTGTCCAGTGAGCGATATTGAATCGCTTCCGCAATGTGAGGAGCTTCGATTATCGCTGAATTGTCAAGGTCGGCAACCGTCCTTGCAACCCTTAGAATTTTATCGTATGCTCTGGCAGAAAGTCCGAGCCGGTCAAAGGCCACCTGAAGCATTTTCATTGCCGAATCGCTCGCCTTGCAGAATTCACGGGTCATTGCCGCATTCATCTGTGCATTGCAGTTTGCCGAGGTTCCGCTCAGACGGTTCTGCTGAATTTTTCTTGCCGCTTCAACTCTCTTTTTAATCTCCGATGACGGCTCTCCCCTGTGCTCATCGGCAAGCTTTTCAAAATCGACCGGCGGCACTTCGATATGTATATCTATTCTGTCAAGCAAAGGTCCGCTTATCTTTGAAAGATACTTGGCTGCCGCACCGTCACGGCAGGTACATTTTCTCGTCGGATGTCCGTAATAACCGCATGGGCATGGGTTCATTGCGCATACAAGCATGACCGAACAGGGATACGTTGACGCTCCCGACGC
>FR882088.1:69956-105322 GCA_000434915.1 Ruminococcus sp. CAG:563 | reverse complement strand
GACGCTCTTGAAATTGTTATTTTTCCGTCCTCAAGCGGTTGGCGCATCATCTCCATTGCCTGACGTGAGAATTCGGGCAACTCATCGAGGAACAAAACACCGTTATGTGCGAGCGAGATTTCACCGGGTTTCGGAATTGCACCGCCGCCCGCAAGTCCGATAGTCGATACCGTATGATGCGGTGCACGGAACGGCCGCTGAGTTATAAGACTTGAATTGTTTTTCAACGCACCGGATATCGAATAAATCTTTGTCGTTTCAAGACTTTCTTCAAATGTCATTGACGGCAGAATTGACGGGATTCTCTTGGCAAGCATACTTTTGCCCGAGCCCGGGCTGCCTATCATCAGCGTATTATGACCGCCTGCCGCTGCAACCTCCAAAGCACGCTTAGCTTCAAACTGACCCTTGACATCGGCGAAATCAGGCATATAGTCAAAGGCTTCCGAGCCTTCGGATCTCATCGGCTTGGCAGGCTCGATCGGCTTCGTTCCTCTCAGATGATTGAGCACGGCAAAGACATCGGAAACGGGATAAATTTCAACACCTTCAACCACTGCCGCTTCGTTAGCGTTCTCCGAGGGAACAAAAACCTTCTTCACTCCGCTCTGGCAAGCTCCGATAACCATCGGCAGCACGCCGTTGACCCTGCGCACCTTTCCGTCAAGCGAAAGCTCACCGAGAAAGATATACTCATCCGTTTCGGCTCTCAGCTGCTCCGAAGCCATGAGCAAAGCAACAAACATTGAAAGGTCATAGAGAGGTCCTTCCTTTCGGCGGTCGGCAGGAGCAAGATTAACGGTAATACGGCTGACCGGGAAATCAAAGCCGCTGTTCTTTATCGCAGAATGGACACGGTTTCGTGATTCGCTGACAGCGGAATCGGGCAAACCTACCACGTCAAAGCGAGGCAAGCCCGAAGAAATATCAGCCTCAACACTGACGGGGAAAACCTCCATGCCGAAAATACCCATGCTGTTGACCTTTGCAAACATTCTTTCATCCTCTTTCGTTAGATTTTTTCGAGTGCGGCTTGTGATTTTATCCCCACCACCGCAAGCGATCCCCCTCCCCTTACAATAAGAGGAGGCTGATAGTCGAGTAATCTTCCGTTTTTTCTTTACTCTTCCGTCATCTTGAAAAGCTCATTCGGCGTGCAGTTAAAAATTTGGCAGAGTGCATCAATATTTTCATACTGAATCGACTTCGTTTCGTTGTTTATCATGCGGCTGAAGTTCTGATAGCTCATTCCGAGCTGCTTATAGAGCCAGTATTTTGTTTTGCCGTTCTTTTCAAGTAAATTCAAAACATCTAATTTTATCATAAGATATCTCTCCGTAATATACTTTCTTGTGAGATAATATTATACTTTTACTGCTTGAATATAGACTAATACATTAGATAATTGCCCTTATCTAACATTTTAATAGCTTAAACAAAAAATTACAACCGAATTTATGTAACTTTTTCCTGTATTTCTCTTTATTTTTCTTTAAACATCAGTTATAATAAACTAAATATAGATAAAAGGAGTATATTATTATGCTTAAAAACATACCTTCGATTCTTTCACCCGAGCTTCTTAAAATTCTCATGGAGATGGGTCACGGCGACTACATCGTAATCGGCGACGGCAACTTCCCGGCAGTCACAAACGCTCAGCGTCTTGTTCGCCTGGACGGTCACGGCGTTCCCGAGATTCTCGACGCCATTCTCAAGCTTATGCCGCTTGACACATATGTTGACGCTCCCGTTTCTCTTATGGATAACGGCGACCCGGACAACCGCCCCGAAATCTGGGCTACATACAAAGAGATCGTTGAGAAAAACGAGGGCGATAAGAATATCGGACTTGTTGAGCGTTTTGATTTCTATGACAAGGCAAAGAACGCTTTTGCAATAGTTGCAACGGGCGAGACTGCAATTTACGCTAATATTATTCTCCAAAAGGGTGTTGTAATAAATGACTAAAAGAGTTTTAGCCTTTGACTTCGGCGCATCAAGCGGCAGAGCGATAATCGGCTGCTTCGACGGCGATAAAATCACATTGGAAGAGGTTCACCGTTTCTCAAACGACCCTGTAAGCGTCGGCGGCACGGTGTACTGGGATGTTCTGCGTCTTTTTTATGAAATCAAGCAGGGCATTATCAAGGCAAAAATCGCAGGCGGCTTTGATTCAATCGGAATTGACACATGGGGCGTTGACTTCGGACTTATCGACTCCGAGGGCAAGCTGATGGAAAATCCCGTTCACTACCGTGACGCAAGAACCGCCGGACTTGTTGACGAGGCATTCAAGACCATGCCGAAAGAAAAGCTTTACGGCATTACAGGAATTCAGTTCATGGAGCTGAACACCCTTTTTCAGCTTATTTCACTTAAAAAATACAGACCGTGGATGCTTGAGCGTGCGGATAAAATGCTCTTTATGCCCGACCTTTTCGGATATATGCTCACGGGCAAAATGTGCGCCGAATATTCGATAGCTTCCACATCACAGCTCATTGACCTTGACAAAAGAACGTGGTCAAAGGAAATTCTTGATGCTTTCGGAATTAAAGAATCTGTCTTTGCTCCGCTCGTTCAGCCGGGCACGGTTCTCGGCGAGCTTTCGAAGGAAATCTGCGAGGAATGCGGCGTTGATCCTGTTCCCGTTATTTCCGTCTGCGGTCACGACACTCAGTCGGCTATCACCTCCGTTCCGTGCGAGGACGGCGATTTTGCTTTCCTTTCGAGCGGCACATGGTCGCTCTTCGGCACAGAGCTTGACAAGCCGATAGTCAATGAGACTTCAATGAACATAAATATCACGAACGAGGGCGGCTTTGACGGTTCGACAGGCTTTCTCAAGAACATAATCGGACTTTGGCTCATTCAGGAGAGCCGCCGCCAATGGAAGCGGGAGGGCAAGGAATATTCCTATGCCGACCTTGAAAAGCTTGCGCTTGCCGCAGAGCCGTTCAAGTGCTTCATTGATCCGGACGCTCCCGAGTTTGTTCCTCACGGAAATATTCCCGAGCGTGTGCGTGAATTCTGCCGCAAAACAGGTCAGTACGTTCCCGAAACGGTCGGTGAGATCATGCGCTGTATCTACGAAAGCCTTGCAATGAAATACAGGCTGACATTTGAAAAGCTTCGTGAATGTACGGAGCGTGACTACCCTGTTATTCATGTTATCGGCGGCGGAACAAAGGACGGTCTGCTTTGTCAGATGACGGCAAACTCCTGCGACCGCACGGTTAAGGCCGGACCGATCGAGGCCACCGTTATGGGCAACGTTGCCGTTCAGCTCATGTCCAACGGTTCTGTCGAAAATATCGGACAGGCAAGAAAAATCGTTGCCGAATCCTCCGAGCTTAAAACCTTTGAGCCGAAAGACACGGACAAGTGGGCAGAGGCTTATGAGGATTTTCTCAAGGTAGTTTAACAGAACTGCAAGTACGGGACTATAAGGGTGATTGAATATGACTGAAAGAGATAAAAAATCAATTGTTTCCGCGCTTAAAGTTCTTGCCATATCGGTCTTTTGCGTTGCTTGCATCGGAATATATTTGTTGTTTTGTTTTCTGTTGGCAGCCGATTCGTTAAACTACGGCGAGTACGGATATATCGGCAAGATTATTCTTGCCACCGTTCTTGTTGCATCTGCCGCTTTGCTTGCACTTGCACTGTTCGGCAAAACAGGCAAAGTCAAAAGAGTAATTGCATTGATAGCCTGCGCCGTACTTATCGCTTCGTTTTTCCCTCTGTTAGATGTGACCGATAAGATATGTGCAAAGCCTTACACGGAATTTTCGCCCGAAAATTGGAACAGAACAGCTCAAATACATTCGAATCTTTTACAATACATGGTACCCGACCTTGAAGAAAAATATAATCTTGTCGGAATGGATATTTCAGAGGTTGATAAATTGCTTGATTTGGATAATTGGGGACCGTCAAATTACGGACGGGAATACTATCACCGAATCGGCGGAGCTTATAAATTTCTTGTTATCAGCTATGACAAAAACGGCAAGGTCACAAAGTTTTATACAACTGACGATATAGGGGTGGGATAAGAATGAAAAAAAGCTTAAAAATCACTCATAAAATTCTCTTAGCGATTTTGTTCGCTGGAATTTTTTGCGGAATTTATTATATAGCGAAGCTGTCCTTTATCGGTCCTGCGATAAGCTCAGGAAAATACGGACATCTCGGAGAAATAATTGCCGCCTTTATTCTTGTTTTGGCGTATCTTTGCACTTGCATTGCAATTTTTGCTGAGAAGAAAAGGCTTATCGGCGGAATAGTTTCTTTTATCCTTATAATCGGCATTATCCCTGCACTCAGCATAGCTAATACCGTTATTGTTGCCAAGGAATATCAGACCTTTAATCAAGAGATCTGGAATGACCCCGAATATTATAACTGCCGTCAATACATGATTGACGATATCAAAAGCAAGTATGGGCTTATCGGCATGGACGTTAAAGAGGTTAAAAATATTCTCGGCGAAAACAGCTATGATTCTCCCGAAGATAACGAGTTCTATTATGAAATCGGACAGGAATTCCCGGGATATAAAAAATTCATAATCACCTACGATGGCAACAGCAAGGTTACATCGGCTGTGGTTCAAGGGTAGGAGAGTTGATTTTATGAGAAAATCAAAAAAACTTTTTATTCCCGTTTTAGTAATTGTTCTTTTAGCCGTATCGGTATATGGTTTCTTTGTATATTGGGATAATCACGGAATGATAACAAAGGTTGATTCAATCGAAGAAGTTGCCGAATACGGAGCAACGGACTTCTTCCCGACCGATTATCAAGATTATAATAACGTTCACTTTGTAAAAAACAATCGTTTTCACTTGATATCGGAATCCGAGTCAATTACCATGAAAATCACAGATCCCGAGAAATTCGAGTCTTTGAAAGCCGACATTGCCCGCAAATATGGAGAAAACGACTTTTTCGGCAATGAACCGTTTGAATACAAATCAAAGGTGTTCAGAGCAGTTACAGACGGCCAGCTCGGCTATCCGAAGCAAATCGGCTTTATCGGTATTTCAGAAAGTGAAAAGACAATTTATTATCTTTGGTTTTACGATTTTGACCTTGATTCGATAGGTGACATGGAAGATTTTGTTATTAAAAACTTTAATCAAACGATTTAAGTTGAAAAAATTTTAAAGGGAGATCAAAGGAGAATATTGTATGGAAGAGAAAGAAATGACTAATAAAAAGCCACGCAGAAGAACCATACTAAAAGTTATAAGTCTTATAATTTTTCTTGTTGCGGTAACATTACTTACTATTTGCGGAACAGTCAGATATACCTGCGGCTATGAGGCACTCTACTATGGAAAATATTACGCTTGGGGCATATATCCTCCGATCATCGGACTTATTGCGTCAATTGTGCTTTTTATCGTCGCCGTATTCGGCAAAAAGGGCAGAAAAATCTGCGGGATAATTTGTGCAGCAATTATTGTGCTGACCTTTCCTTACATTGACTGCCTTGACTATATACTTTCTAAACCGTATAAAACTTTCAGCACATCGACATGGAATGGCGATTATCATTTCCGTCATTATATGATTGATGATTTTGAGAAAAAATATGATTTGGTCGGCATGGATATTGAAGATGTTAAAAAGCTTTTTTCCGAACCTGACCAGACATATACCCAAAAGGATGGGTACCTTTGCTATTTTATCGGTAATGAATATTTATGGCACAAAACGTATGAGATTTATTATAACAGCGAGGGCAAGGTTACAAGCACAAAAATCGGCGTAAGTTAATTAAGTTAAAAATCTGCTTGCAGATTTATATAAAAAATAATTCAACGAAAGGATGAATTTTATATGGCAGAAAACAGATATCTGGGCGAATACCCCGTAATCGGTATCCGTCCTATCATCGACGCAAGACGCGGACCTCTTAAGGTCAGAGAGTCTCTTGAGGAGCAGACAATGGGCATGGCTAAGGCAGCCAAGAAGCTCTTTGAGGAGAACCTCAAGTATTCAAACGGCGAGCCGGTTAAGGTCGTTATCTCCGACACAACTATCGGTCGTGTTGCCGAGACGGCAGCCTGCGCCGAGCAGTTCAAGAAAGAGGGCGTTGCCATTACTCTTTCCGTAACTCCCTGCTGGTGCTACGGTTCCGAGACAATGGACATGGATCCTAACACAATCAAGGGCGTTTGGGGCTTCAACGCAACAGAGCGTCCGGGTGCAGTTTACCTTGCATCCGTTCTTGCAGCTCATGCTCAGAAGGGTCTCCCGGCTTTCGGCATCTACGGCAGAGAGGTTCAGGAGGCTGACGATTCCGAGAATATCACAGAAGATGTTAAGGAAAAGCTTCTTCGCTTTGCACGTGCCGCTGTTGCAGTTGCAACAATGAAGGGCAAGTCATATCTTCAGATCGGTTCGATCTGCATGGGTATCGCAGGTTCTTCAATCGACCCCGATTTCATCGAGGAATATCTCGGCATGAGAGTTGAGTCCGTTGACGAGGTTGAAATCCTCCGCCGAATGGAAGAAAACATCTATGACGAGGAAGAATACAAGAAGGCTTACAAGTGGACAAAGGAGCATTGCCCCGAGGGATTTGATAAGAACCCCGACTTCGTAAGGAAATCGGACGAGCAGAAGGAAAAGGATTGGGAGTTCACGGTCAAGATGATGTGCATCATCAAGGATCTCATGAACGGCAACAAGAATCTTCCCAAGGGCAGAGAGGAAGAGATGGCAGGTCACAATGCTATTGCCGCAGGCTTCCAGGGTCAGCGTCAGTGGACAGACCATTGGCCGAACGCAGACTTTGCCGAGGCACTTCTCAACACCTCGTTTGACTGGGACGGCGTAAGAGAGCCTTACATCCTTGCAACAGAGAACGACGTTCTCAACGGTATTTCGATGCTCTTTGAGAAGCTCCTCACAAACCAGCCGTCAATGTTCTCCGACGTTCGTACTCACTGGAGTGCGGAATCCGTTAAGAGAGTTACAGGCTATGAGCTTGAGGGTCACGCAAAAGAGGCAGGCGGATTCCTCCACCTCATCAACTCCGGCGCCTCATGTCTTGACGCTTGCGGCGAGCTGAAGAACGACAAGGGCGAAGCTTGCATGAAGCCTTGGTATGACGTAACCGACGAGGACGTTGACAAGATGCTCAAGGCCACAACATGGAACGCAGCCGATAACGGTTACTTCCGTGGCGGCGGATATTCCTCACGCTTCGTTACGAAGAACGAGATGCCCGCAACAATGATCCGTATCAACCTTGTTAAGGGTATCGGACCGACAATTCAGATTTGCGAAGGCTACTATGTCGGTCTCCCCGAGGACGTAACAGACGCTCTCTGGAAGAGAACAGACTACACATGGCCCTGCACATGGTTCACTCCGATCTGCAACGGCAAGGGTGCTTTCAAGTCGGCTTACGACCTCATGAACAACTGGGGTGCAAACCACGGTGCATCTACATACGGCCATATCGGTGCAGACCTCATCACAATGTGTTCAATGCTTCGTATTCCCGTTTCTCTTCATAACGTTCCCGAGGAGAAGATCTTCCGTCCGGCAAACTGGAACTATTTCGGTATGGACAAAGAGGGTCAGGATTACCGTGCATGCCAGGTTTACGGCCCGATGTACAAATAATCATATCTTTTCAAAGGCTGCGTCATCACCGGCGCAGTCTTTTTTTGTTGAAAAAAATATTGATAAATGATATAATGACCGAAAGAGGTGAATTTTTATGCGTCCTTTAAAAGAAATCTTTGTTGAGGAATACTGGGATATTGCTTTCCGCCGTTATTCAAATAACGACACGGTTGTCGACGCCGACAAAAAGTCTTATGCTTTTGATGAATTGAAAGCGACAAAACGCTATTGGTATGCCGACCCGTTTCTTTTTGAAAAAAATAACAGAACATATCTTTTTGTCGAAATGTTTGATAACGTAACAGAAAAAGGCTTGATTGGATACTCGGAATTTATCGGAGGCAAATTCACCCAACCGCAAGTTGTTTTGGAAGAAAAATTTCATCTCTCATATCCGTATGTTTTTGAGGAGAACGGAATCGTTTATATGATGCCGGAAACCCGTGATGACGGATGCATTCAGCTCTATCGTGCCGTAAAATTTCCAACCGAATGGGTAAAAGACAGAGTGATTGTTAAAATAAAAGATGCTGTTGATACCGTTATTGACGGTGAAAACATTATTACATCGGTCATTACCTCTCCGGTTGAAATGAAAACGCAGCTTGAAATATATAATATAAAAACGGGCGAGCCGAGCTTCAAAAACCCCGTCAAATTAACCGACCAGATTTCAAGAGGAGCCGGCCGAATAATTGTCCATAACGGTATTCGTCTTCGCCCGGCGCAGAATTGCACAAACGCAAGCTACGGCTCGGGACTTATCTTTTATGAAATCAATAAATCGGAAAGCAGCTACAGCGAGAAAAAGTATTCCGAACTTTTCCCGTCTCAAATTGCAAGTGGAAATGATACCGTTCTCGGCGTTCACACCTATGCGAGAACAAATGAAATTGAAATTGTTGACGTAAAGAAAAAGCGTTTTAACCTAAAAAGAGTTTATTGGATTTTTAAAAAGAAAATTTGATTTTCGGGAGAATTCTTGATGAAAAATATTTTATTCTTCATGGAAACCGTTGACTTTGGCGGTGCAGAAACGGTTTTTACCAATATAATAAAGAACATAAACAAAAGCAAATTTTGTATCAAGGTCGTAACCGAGCGTGACCATGAACTTTTTACCGACGAAATAAAAGCGGCAGTTCCATACGATTGTTTCATTAAAACCGAGCGATCGGCTGTAAGAGATTTTTGGAATAAAATCGTTATCAAGCTTTCTTTAGTCCTATCCGAAAAAAATATAAGAAAATATTTTATACGTGGAAACTATGATGTTGAGATCGCTTTTTGCGAGGGATATTCAACAAAAATAATCGGGAACTCAGGTAAAAGAAATTGCAAAAAAATCGCATGGGTTCATACAGATGTGATAAAAAATCCCTGGAGCGAAAAAATTTTCGGCTCGGCAGAAGAAGAAAAAAAATGCTATGAAAAATTTGATGCAATCGTCTGCGTAGCCGAAACAATGAAAGAATCTTTTATCAAAAAATACGGCATGGCCGAAAAGGTACATGTGCTTTATAATCCGCTTGATTTTGAGAGCGTAATTAAAAAAAGTGCAGAAAAAACAGACTTTAAATTCGGCGACGGAATAAAGTTTGTCCTTGCCGGAACTTTTATAAAAATTAAAGGCTTTGACCGTTTTGTAAAAGTTTGCAAAAGATTAAAAGACGATGGCGAGCATTTTTCCGCACTGATTATGGGTGACGGAGAAGAAAAAGAAAATATTAAAAAAATAATCGCCGAAACGAATCTCGGCGATACAGTAAAAATTCTTGATTTTCAGACGAATCCGTATAAATATATTGCACATTCCGATGTCTATGTCTGTTCCTCTTATGCCGAGGGTTACAGCACAGCAGTGAGCGAATCCGTTGCGTTGAACGTGCCGGTTATAACAACCGAGTGCTCCGGAATGAGAGAAATTTTTGGCGAGAACGAATGCGGAATTATTTGCGAAAATTCCGAAGACGGGCTTTACAATGCGATGAAAAAAGTTTTGAACGATCCGTCGCTTCTTAAGAAATTCAGCGCGGAAGAAAAGAAACGTGCCAATGATTTTTCACTAAAGAAACGAATGAAAGCGATTGAAGATTTTATAGAAAGCGTCTGATAAAAATGCTCGAGATTGAAAAATATGTTCAGCAAAGTTTATTTGAATTGCAGGACGAAAAATACCGTGATTTTCATGCTGCGCTGATGCCGACCGTTGACAAAGAAGCTGTCATCGGTGTGCGCTCGCCGCAATTAAAAAAGTTTGCAAAAGAGTTTTACAAAAGCGGTGATTACGAGAGCTTTTTGAAAATTCTTCCGCACAAATATTATGAAGAAAACAACGTGCATGCCGCTTTGATCGGCTTTGAAAAGGATTACGGAAAAGCAATAAAATTACTCGATGAATTTCTTCCGTTTGTCGACAACTGGGCGACCTGCGATATGATGCGAATTCCCGTTTTCAAAAAGCATCTGCCGGAGCTGTACTCCAAAATTCCCGAGTGGCTCGGCTCAGATAATCCGTATACCGTTCGGTTCGGAATAAAAATGCTTATGGACTTTTTCCTCGGTGAGAATTTTACAGCAGAATGTGCGGAGCGTGTCTGCTCAATCAGCCGTGAGGAATACTATGTTAAGATGATGGTTGCATGGTACTTTGCAACCGCGCTTGCCAAAAACTACAACGAAATTCTTCCGTACATTGAAAACAAACGTCTTGAAAAACAGACACACAACAAGGCAATTCAGAAAGCAATCGAAAGCTATAGAATTACAGATGAACAGAAATCATATTTACGAACGCTAAAAGTTAAATAGCAAAAACGGCATCAACCGATTTGGAAGATGCCGTCATTTTTTATCATACAGTTTCAACCTTGATAAGATTCGTGTTACCTGAAATGCCGTTTGTCATGCCGCCCGTAACAATAATTCTATCGCCGGTTTCAAGCCCGAAAGTCGCAATCGCTTTGTTCTTTGCGGCATAGAAAAGAACGTCGGTGGATTCGTAGGTCTCGCAAAGCACAGGAGTTACACCCCACGACATTGAAAGCTTGCGCCATGTTTTTTTGTCAACCGTCATTCCCATGATGTCGACCGGAGAACGAAAACGTGAAACCATTCTGACCGTCATTCCCGAAAGCGAACAAACAGCAATAACCTTTGCGCTAAGATCAATCGCCATACCACAGGTTGCATGCGAAATCGCATCAACCGGGTTCTTGATTCTGAACTCCGTCGTTCCAAAGCGTTTTGTATAGTTAATGTTCTTCTCTGTCTGCATTGCGATTCGAGCCATTGTGTCAACTGCCTCAACAGGATATTTTCCTGCTGCCGTTTCGCCCGAAAGCATAATTGCGCTTGTTCCGTCATAAACGGCGTTGGCAACGTCCGAGGTCTCGGCTCTCGTCGGTCTTGGGTTGTGAATCATGGATTCGAGCATCTCGGTCGCCGTGATAACCCGCTTGCCGAGAAGTCGGCATTTTGTAATAAGTGCCTTTTGAATTATCGGCAGCTCAACAAACGGAATTTCAACACCCATATCACCTCGTGCAATCATTATTCCGTCACACTCGGTGCATATATCATCGATATTGTCTATTCCGGTGCGATTCTCAATTTTCGCAATAAGGTCGATTTTGTTCACACTGTCCCCCATGACCGCCTTAATATCAAGCAAATCCTGCTTGCAGGAAACAAACGAGCAGGCTATAAAATCAACATCGTTCTCGATTCCGAAGAGAATATCCGAACGATCCTGTTCACTGACATATTTCTGCTTGAGCGTCTTTCCGGGGAAGCTCATGCTCTTGTTGTTTGAAAGCTCACCGCCCGCAACAACACGGCAGTTGATGTCATGTCCTTCAATCGAGACAACCTCAAAATTTAGCAAAGCATTGTTGAGAAGAATTGTATCTCCGACAGAAAGCTCGTCCGCAAGACCGGGATAGCTGACCGAAACCTTATGCTCATTTCCGACAATTTGGTCGGTTGTAAACGTAAAATCATCGCCGTCATTGAGAAATACGGAACCGTTTTCAAAGCTCCTGATGCGATACTCGGGTCCTTTTGTGTCAAGCATAATTGCAAGCGGCACGTTGAGCTTTTCTCTTACATTCTTCAACATGTTAATTGTTTCCAGATGCTCGGCATGCGTTCCGTGCGAAAAATTGAGCCTTGCAACATTCATTCCCGCCCTGATCATGGCAGTCAAAGTCTCCTCATTGCGGCATGCAGGGCCGATCGTGCAAATAATTTTTGTTTTTCTCATTTATATCAAATCCTTTAATGAAATCAAAACTTACCTATTTTATAATTTTTTATATTATATCAATTAGCCGAATTCATGTCAAGAAAACGTTTACACAAATTGCTCAAACGGGTTGATTTTTTTGCTTGCTTTAGGGTATAATGAAAAAAATTGAAGAAAAGTGAAGTGATGCACCCGATGAAAAACAGAGTTATATCGTTGATAATTGTAACCGTTTTGCTTATGCTCAGTGTTATGCCGAGCATTTCGGCGGAACAGACGACAATTCCGACTGCGGAAGAAATAATGCAAATGTCCGTGTATGACGGCAGAGAATACGGAATTGTTACTCCCGTTAAGGATCAGGGCACCAGTAATCTCTGCTGGGCTTATTCTTCGATTGCGGCTTCCGAAACAAGTATTTTGCGTCTCGGTATTGACCCCGACGTTGACAAAAACAGCCTTTCTTTTAACCCGGTTGCGGCGGCTTACAGAATCTACAGAAGAGAATCCGACCCTCTCGGAAACACTAACGGCGATTGGCAGTCCGTCGATTACACCAAGGCAACAGGTAGTCCTCTCAAAATCGCTAAGATTTTTTCTCTTTGGTGGGGACCTGTTTCAGGCAGTCAGGCGAATATAAATCCGTTTGAAAACCCTACTTACAGATTTGAAAACGCTTTCTATATTCCGGAGAATAAATCAAATCCCAAAGAATGGATTCTCGCAATTAAAAAGGCGATTGCACAGTACGGTGCGGTCACTTTTCAATATAACAATATGCGTGAATGTGAATACTATAATCCGAAAAACGAGTCAGGTTCATCCAGTTCACCTCACGCTTGCACAATTGTCGGCTGGAACGACAATATTCCTGCCGAAAAATTCATCCCCGGCGGTGCTTCGCAGAACGGAGGATGGCTTATAAAGAACAGTTACAGTTCTTGTGAATATTTCTGGCTCTCCTATGACAACACCAGCTCGAGTGCCTACGCTTTCACCTATGCACCCAAGGACAAGTATGATTTCAACTACTGCTACGACGGCAACCTTGAAGATTTTTCATTGAGAAAAGACAAGTGTATAGCCAATGTCTATCAAGCCAAAAAAGGCGGAACAAACGGAAAGTCCGAGCTTTTAAAAGCAGTTAACGTTGCTGTTCAGGGAGAGAATATAACCGTTGAAACCGAAATAATCAAGAATTTGGACGCACCGTACAACGGACAGAGTAATGTCCCCGTTTCGGGAGGAGCTTCCGCCGGCAAAACAACGAAATTTTTTGAACACGGCGGATATGTGACGGTTGAGCTCAACGAACCCGTGAGGCTTGAAAACGGCGAATGGTTTTCTGTTATTGTCAGGGTTTCAAACAATAGCGGTGACGCAAAAATCGTCACCGGATACCGAGACCGCAAGGACCTTTCTTACGTCCCGAGCGGTGATAACTGGTACACTCTCGGTTATTATGTCGGAAGAATCAAAGCTTACACGGCACTTATCGGTTGTGAAAATCCGAATGACCACATATGGAGTGCTCCGACGGTCACAAAAGAGCCGACTGCAGCCGCAGACGGCGAAAGTATACGCACCTGCACTGTTTGCGGTGAAACGGAGAAAACGGTAATCAAGCGGTTTGCCCACAATTGCTCTGCTGATGATTCGATTATTTACGGGTTAAAGCAAGGCATCACCTCCGATAAATTCCAAGATTACTTTTCAAGCGATTACGCTGAAATATCACTGACCGTGAAGGGAGAATATATCGGCACGGGGACTGTTGTTAAGGTAACATATCCGGACAAAAGCATTAAAGAATATACCGTCGTTCTTTTCGGCGACCTTGACGGAGACGGACTGCATGACGGACGAGACGCTGTTTTAGCTCAACTTATCGCATCAGGAATGTTGTCTCCTCAAAGGGCGGTGCTTGCCGCTGCAGACCTAAACCGTGACGGAAAAATTGACAGTCATGATGCCGATAAGCTCGTGTCCGCAGGACTGTTTATGTCGGAGCCGGATCAGATAAAAGCTCCGGTTTTGTAATATTATTTGATATACAACGCTTTTTGAGTATTTTATAAGAAACAGGGCAGTGACGAAAATCGCCACTGCCCACTGTTATTATTTCATTTACTCTCTGTGCCACTTTACGCCTTGTGCGGTATCTTCAAGAACGATGCCCTTGGCTTTAAGCTCGTCACGGATACGGTCTGCCTCAGCCCAATTTCTGTCCTTACGGGCCTGTGTTCTCTGCTCGATAAGAGCTTCAATCTCGTCATCAAGGCTATCCTTTTTACGGTCATAAACAAGACCGAGAACTCCTGCAAGCTCGTCGAATACCTTTATCGCTTCCTCAACGGAGCCTTTGTTTGCGTTTGCGGCAATGACGTTTGAATTGATGTCGCGGACAAGCTCAAACAAAGCGGCAATAGCGTCGGCTGTATTGAGATCGTCGCTCATTGCATCGATGAACTGCCGGCGGCGCTTGTCAAACATTGCGAGAAGCTCATCGCTCACTGCTCCGTCCTCTGCCTTTTCAAGTGCAAAATCAAGACCGTCACGACAATTATAAAGTCGAACAAGGGAAGCCTTGCACTGTTCGATTATATCGGTGCTATAATTGATAGGACTTCTGTAATGCGATGAAATCATAAGGAAACGAATAGGCTCATATCCGTATTTTTCCGCAACGTCTCTTACGGTGAAGAAGTTGCCGAGCGACTTTGACATTTTAACATTATCAACATTGATATAGCCGTTGTGCATCCAATAATGTGCAAACGGAACACCGTTGCAGCACTCGCTCTGTGCAATCTCGTTCTCATGGTGAGGGAAAATAAGATCCTGTCCGCCGCAGTGAATATCAATCGTCTTGCCGAGGTAGCGTCTTACCATTGCCGAGCACTCAATATGCCAGCCCGGTCTGCCGTGACCCCACGGTGACTCCCAGTAAGGCTCACCCGGCTTTGCACTCTTCCAAAGAGCAAAGTCCATCGGCTCCCTCTTGACCTCGCCGACCATGATTCTTGCACCTGCTTCAAGGTCCTCAAGCGGCTGATGCGAAAGCTTGCCGTACTCCTTGAACTTTGAGGGGCTGAAATATACGTCGCCGTCCACTGCATAGGCATAGCCCTTGTCGATGAGCGTTGAAACAATGTCGATAATCTCGTCGATATTCTCCGTAGCCTTAGGATGAACCGTTGCTTCTCGGACATTCATGCCCTTAACGTCCTTCCAAAATTCCTCGATATATTTCTCGCTGACCTCCTTGTAGGTCAAGCCTTCCTCGTTTGCACGCTTGATAATTTTATCGTCAATATCCGTAAAATTCTGAACAAATCTTACATCATAGCCGATATACTCAAGGAAGCGGCGAAGAACATCAAAAACGCAGAGCGGTCTTGCGTTGCCGATATGGATAAAATTGTAAACGGTAGGGCCGCAGGCGTAAATCTTAACTTTGCCCTCCTCAATCGGTTTAAACTCTTCCTTGCTTCTTGTGAGAGTGTTGAAAATCTTCATCTATTTGTCCTCCAATTTCTTTTTAAGCTTTTCAATTTCGCTCTGCAGTCTGCAAAGCTCCTGGGAAACGGGGTCGGGAATGTGAATCTGGTCAAGATCCTGAACTCTTTCGCCGTTCCTGCGAACGACTCTTGCCGGAACGCCGACAGCCGTTGAATTCTTCGGTATTTTATCAAGAACAACCGCACCTGCGGCAATATTTGTATTATCGCCGACAGTCACGGGGCCGAGTATTTTTGCACCTGCACCAATCAGCACATTGTTGCCGATAGTCGGGTGCCGCTTGCCGATATCCTTACCCGTGCCGCCGAGAGTCACGCCCTGATAAACCGTAACATCGTCGCCGATTACCGTTGTCTCGCCGATAACCGTGCCCGTACCGTGGTCTATGAAAAATCTTCTGCCGATCTGTGCACCGGGATGTATTTCGATTCCGGTTTTTCGCACACAGTGCTGAGAGATCATTCTCGCAATAAAAAACATATTATGATTATAAAACCAATGTGCTTTCCTGTGACTTCGTATCGCTTTAAATCCGGGATACAGCAGCATGACCTCAATCGCCGAGGTTGCCGCCGGATCACGCTCACAGAAGCACTTTATATCCTCTTTTATTCTATCAAACAATAAAAAGTCTCCTTTCAAGTAACCGCCAATATGCAAATACCGGCAGATACTCAACAGCTCGGAGCCGAAAACTAAAGCCTCCGCCGCACATAATGCGACAGAGGCGGTTTTTCCGCGGTTCCACTCCGACTTATAACTTTCAGTCCTGTAACGGGGACGTCCGCACAGAGATACTTGCCTATGCTTTCCCTCTGCGTGCTGGCGGGTGCATTTCATCCGAACGTTCACAAGAGGCTTTCACCGTTGCGCCTCACTCTCTGCTGTGTCCGTTTCGGGTTACTTCTCCCGATAAACGCATTTTCTATGTGTCATTATATCACAAAATCATAACAAATCAATATCTTTTTAGAAATTGCCGCCGTTCCAGCCCCACATTTCAACCTCTTCATACTTAATATACACGTTTGAAGCATCAATATCGAGAACATCGCCGAAAATTTCGCATATTTTTGCGGTCAATTTGTTCGACTGCGAATAATCTATCCTGCCGAAAACCTTAACCTCAACATAGGCAATCGGATTGGAATTATTGCCCTGGAAATAGAGGTGACATTTGTCCTCAAAGCTGAGCATAAGCCAGCGCTCACTCTTGCCGGAGAGAATTGAAATTGCCTCGCCGAGCTTTGATTTGAGTGTAAGCTCCTGCTCGGGAGAAATTGTAACATTTGTCTTTGTCGAAATCATTGGCATAATAAATCATCCTTTCATCATTGATTTTATAGTATCTTTTATCAAATTTTCGCCATCATCGGCGTCATTAACGTTAAGAACAGCCTCTTCCACGGGGCACATATCCGTTCCCAAACGGTTTATTATGTGATCCGTCTTTTTCTCATATGTTAATTTTACGCTTTTATTCTCAAGATATGCAACGGCATATTTGCTTGTGACCTGCGCATAAATTTCCGAAGCACCGTATTTTTCGAGTAGCATAGACGCCTATTACAAACCCTGTCAAAATCACGGGAATGTGCACCGGCAGTTAATCTTTTTGTTGTTGATTTCCGTTTCACAATTATACTCTCAATAAATAATGTCTGCAAGCTGTATTTTACAGCAAAAGCAGTTGTTTTTCAAGTTCCTAATCAATATAAGCAATATTTTTCTTGAAATTCAATTTCACATATGTTATTATAGTTTTATCACAAAGAACTGAGGGACAAATATGGTTGCGGAAAAAGAAAAGACCGAAAACAAAGAGAAGGCTCAGAAGCCTGTTAAGAAAACAGAAAAATATATTTGGTTTTTAGCTTCTGTCATTATTGCGGCAGTCGGCAGTATTTGCCACATAAACGGAGTTAAGTTCAATATCTGGGTCAGCGTCGCTTACTCATCATTTCTGCTGTTTACAATTATTATGTCAGCTCAGCGCACCAGCGTTGAACGGTTCGGTTACGCCGACGAAGAATCTCCGACAGCCGACAAGACAAAATATGCCCTGACATCAATTCTCTACTACATATTCATCATAATCGCAGTCGCTTATGCGTTCCTTGCACTTTGGGTGTCCGGAGTATTTTCAATATAAATTTAACCCGCCAAACGGCGGGCTTTATTTTTTAGTATTATGCGATTGCCCGGTAAAAATATCAATAATATCTCATAACAGCAACCACCTTGCCGAGAATTTCACATTCGTCAACAATAATCGGCTCATAGGTATCGTTTTCCGGCTGCAAACGGTAGTGACCGTTCTCCTTATAGAAAGTCTTACAGGTCGCCTCGTCATCAATAAGTGCAATAACAATCTCTCCGTTGCGTGCAAACGGAGTTTTCTCAACAATTACAAGGTCGCCGTCAAGAATTCCGGCGTTTATCATACTTTCGCCCCTGATGTGCAGTCCGAAAAGCGGCTTATCCCTTGTAACCGTGCCTGTGTATGGGAAATATCCCTCAACCTCTTCAACGGCAAGAATAGGTGCACCTGCCGTTACTGTACCGAGAATGGGAACCTGAGTAACATTCTCTGCCTGACCCATAATTCTGATTGAACGCTTCAAGAGGGGGTCACGCTGAATATATCCTGCCTCCTCGAGGGCATCAAGGTTAGACTGTACGGACGAGGTGGAGCGCAAACCGACCGCTGCGCCGATTTCACGAACTGACGGCGGAATTCCGTCGGCACTGCGCTGAACCAGAAATTCATATATTTTACGCTGAGTTTCGTTAATAGACATAGGCTCAACCTTCTTTCAAACTTAGTGTAACTGTATTATAACACATTTGTTCGGGAAAAGCAAACATTTGTTTGGCAAAAAATATAGAAAATTTTTCTTTATTTTTTCAAATTTTTGTGATATAATTATATAAATGAATAGATTTGAGGTCTAATATGGTTAATTTTGGTAGAAAAACGGCAATTTTAATGCTTTCACTTATACTTTTTGTTACACTTTTGACGTCAACGGTGCTTGCCACGAATGCTTCGGACGTTGCGAGCCGCTTTTCCGACGGTCAAGAAAAGATTATTTGCATAGCTCACAGGGGCGATTGGCATAGTTTTCCGGAGAATTCCGCAGAGGCAGTCAACGCCGCCGCAGAATATGACGCAGTATCCGTAGATGTCCGCCTGACATCGGACGGCAAGCCCATTCTCATGGCTGACGAAACGATTGACAGAATGCTGGTTGACGGCGAGGGCAAACCTGTTTCGGGTAATGTTTCATCTTTTACTCTTGCTCAGCTTAAGGCACTTTATCTCAGAAAGGCTAACGGCGGAGCGGACAAGAAAAAAACCGATTGTCGCATTCCCGAGCTGAAAGAAATTTATGAAACAGCTGACGGCAAAACGGCAATTATGCTAAATGTTCAGGTAAATGATTTTAAACCCGTTTATGACTACGTTAAGTCCCTCGGCAAACTCAATGAAACGATTTTTCGAATCAATGCTAATGCTAAAAAAATAATCGAGCTGACAAAAGGCCTTGACGATATTAACGTAACCGGCAACTATCAGGGCAACATTATTTTTCTTGCCACGTCTGCGGCAAAAGAATGTTTTGCAAACAAAATTTATACAATAGAAATGGGCAGCACCAACGGCAACGGTGTTCTTTACGGTAATTTTCTTATGAAACGCTTCGTGGGCAACAAAAGAGCCATGGCCTCTATGGTAAACGGCAGATGCGGAAAGCGAGCCGACAACGAAACCGGCTGGGACGACCTTATCTCCCGTGGCTACAGCGTTATTGAAACCGATTATCCTGCCGAACTGACCGAATATATAAGGAAAACAGAGTCGACGGCAACAGAGCTTGAAAAGTACATCGATCTTTATGGAAACACAGATCTTTCGCCCTACACAAGCGAAAGCGAAAAAGCTTTTACTGCCGCTCTTTGCGATGGTAAAGAACTTCTAAAAGACAAGTCGTCTTTTTCCGAGCTTACCGATGCACGTTCGGCATTGCAGACGGCTTACGATTCACTGACAGTCGGCGAAAAGAAAAATGTTTCGCTGAAATTCAAATTTACTCCCGGTAGAATAATCACCGTTGTTCTTTGCGCAGCGGCATTTACGGTCGGAACTCTTTATTTGAGAAGCAAAAGAAAAACGACTGATAATTAAGCGCAAAAGCAGTTTAAAAACCGCTTTGAAAGGCGGTTAAATAGGAGGGGTCATACATGGAAATCAAAGAAAAAATCCGTCTTCCTCGTGCGGATTATCCAGAGCAAGTCGGTATTTCGTCCAAGACAATACATGAGCTTATCGAGGATTTCCGTGCACACAACGTTGAGGTTCACAGTATAATGATTTTGAGGGAGGGCAAGGTTGCCTATGAAACGTGGGCAGCTCCGTACTCAGCCGACTATCCTCACATGATGTACTCGGTCAGCAAAAGCTTCACCTCAACTGCGGTCGGCTTTGCGATTGATGAGGGGCTGATGACGCTTGAAACCAGGCTCATTGACATTTTTCCGGAATACAGACCGAAAACAAAAGATGAGAATCTGGAAAAGCTGAACGTCCACCATCTTCTCTCCATGCAGTCGGGTAAAAACGTCAGCGTTTTCTCTGACAAAGCAAAAAATCATTGGATCAAAGACTACTTCGATTCTGCATGGAAGTTTTCGCCCGGTGACGGACACTGGCAGTACATAAGCGAAAATCAATATATGCTCTGCGCAATGCTGACGAGAATAACAGGCATGTCGGTCGTTGAATACCTCACACCGAGACTTTTTGAGCCGCTTGGAATTGATGTTCCCTTCTGGGAGCATGATGTTGACGGCATTGAGGCAGGCGGCTGGGGACTTTATCTCAAAACCGAAGACCTCGCAAAATTCATGTATTGCTATCAGCAGCACGGCATGTTTAACGGCAAACAGGTGATTCCCGAAAAATGGACTTATCTTGCACAAAAGCAGCAAGCAAACAATTCTCCCTTTACCAATGTTATTGACAGCCAGTGCGGCTACGGATATTGCTTCTGGCGCTGCGGCGGAATAAACGGATACAGAGCCGACGGAATGTTTTCACAATTCGGAATCATATCGAACGATGATGACATCATTTACGTCATGACGGCAGGAGAAATAAATGAGCAAAAAACAAGAGATTGCATTTGGCGTCACTTTGATAAGCTCATAATCGAAAACGACGGTGAACCGACTCCGGAGGTCAAGCCCGAGCTCGGAGCCTTACCGGACGACCTTGAAGCAAGGGAACACAGCAGCTTTGAAAAACAGCTCGAGGGCAAAACAATCTCCATGCAGATCAATCCCATACTAAACGCTGCAGGCTTTCCGTTCAGCATGCTTCCGATTCCGATAGTTTATATGTCGGGAGACAGAGCCGGCAATGTTGACAATATCGTATTCCGCTTTGACGGCGACACCTGCACAATGACGTGGGACGAGGGCGATGAGCACAACACCATCCTTTGCGGAATGGACGGCAAGGCTCGAACAAGCCCGATAACTCTTGCGGGAATGAATTTCACGGCATTTTCAACGGCGGCATGGATAGATGAAAACACAATCGAGGTTCACATGCGTCCGGTCGGCGGAATCTGTATGAGAAAAATCAAGCTTAGTTTCAACGGTCATATTGTTACTCTCCGTCCGTCAAGCCAAATGCCGATAAGCGCAATGGCTGAATCTTTGGCACTTGATGTAGATTCGTTCTTCCCGCCGATACTTCACAAATTCGGACTGGTTGCTTTTGACCAGCTTCCGGGAATTATAGACGCACCAATCCTCGGAAGGATTAAATGATATTGAGAAAATAAAGCTTTGAGAGAATAAAACTGAATCATATTTTATTCGAGGTGACAGCACTATGGATGATAGGCTTTATTATGTTATTTTTGTTTTGTTGCTTATAGTAATGGCGATTGTCATTCCGTTTTTTCTTAAGGCGGAGCAGCCTAATCCTTGCAAGAAATCGCTTGTTCTTAAGCAGACCTGTTCAACCATTTTCCTTGCAAATGCACTTATCGCCGGTCTTATCGGAGACTTTACGAGATATGCGGCGCTGATGTTTGTCGGCCTTTGCTTCTCGTGGCTCGGTGATTACCTGCTTCATGTCCGCCCCGGTTCAGGATTTTTCGTCGCAGGACTTTCTTCGTTCCTGTAGGCCATGTTTTTTATACCATCGCCTATTGCAAAGCTTTCAAGGTTCTTTTCCCGTTTGCTTCCCTGATTACTGTTGTCGAAATAATTATATACATAGCTCTCATTGCAGCGGCACTTCTTTCGGCAATATTCATCGTCAAAATTGAGCTTGGCAAGCTGCTCGTTCCCTGTATTATATACACGGCAACGATAGCGGCAATGGCGGTTAAAGCTTTTTCGCTTGCAATAATGATAATGAAAGCCGGAAGCTTGGTTGAAGCTCCGATATTTACAGGCATAATGCTTATGCTCGGTGCATTTCTTTTCATGCTTTCTGACTATACGCTTTCAATTCTCAATTTCAAGAAAGATGTCGAAAAGCATGGAGCACTCAGGCAGGTAAACATCTGGACTTACTTCTATGCTCAGATGTTCCTCGGTGCAACGATATTCTTTATTTCAACATAAAAACAAAAACAGCGGGTCGCTTCTTCTTTTATGAAGTCGCGGCTCGCTTTTATTTTAACAGATTGTTTTTCGCAAAGAGCTTCCTGCTTCGTATCGTTATTCAACAACGACCGAACGGCAGGGTTTCTATGTCTTGTTTTTTTAATTTGACTTTCCCCAAATTCCCCCACAAGACATATTGCCCTGCCCCGACAGCAAATATTCAGCCGTCAGAGCTTCGGTCGTAACTTAGCTCTGTGCCAAACAAAACTCTGCTGCCGACTTTTTCCCCCTTTTTCTGCGGACGCCTCTTTCCCAACCGATGCCCGCAGAAAAAACTTTTCAATTTTATTTTCCTCTTGATTTTCATTCTTTCCTCTTCCGGATTATTCTTTCCCTGACGGTTGTATTTTGCACTTTCCCGGATATATCAAAATCGGAACGTAACGCTCCTTTTCATGATACCTTGTTCATAACGGCGCACATACCGATATGTGCATTGTAATTTGCATTCACCATATCTCTCGCCTGTGCCGAGAGAAGAAAATCAGAGGCAGGATATGATGCTTTAAATGTCTTTCCGCAGCATGGGCATCTCTTAATATACTCTGATCTTGCGATAGGCTTATGTGTTCTTTTTACAGCAAACAATTTCATGATTATTCCTCCGATTTAAGCTTATTTTTCTTTCCGTTCGGTTCTCTGTGAACCTGACAGGTGCTATTATATCACGCAAATTTCGCTTGTCCATAGGCTTAATCCAATCTTAATCAGTTCTTAAGCAAATCTTAATTAAATCTTAAGAATTCATCCTTTTCTTAATGTATTTCTCCGTTAACAAAATAAAAACGTGCCGCTTATCTAACGATTGCAACACGTTTTATGAATCATTTGTTTTAATATTATTGCTCCATTTGCTTGCCGATAAAGGAGGCCGCCACCTGGGCAAGCTTTGTCTCCGTCGGGGAAATTTTGGAGCCGTCGCTCCAAAGAAAAACCACTGCTCCGAGAATGTCTCCGTTACCGATTATCGGCATCGCAATAGAAGCTCCATAGTCGATTCCCTCAATCGGAAAAAGCTGCTTATCTCTATCACCGGTGTAGAGCTGTCTTGACTCCATTACACTTTCCAATTCAGCACTGATTCGCTTCTCAAGAAAATCCTTTTTGGAAACACCTGCACAGGAAATCACATGATCTCTGTCGCAAATCAGCACCGGTGTGGTAACACTCCTGTAAAGCACATCTGCGAAGTGCTCTGTTACATCGGCAATTTCATTTATCGGCGAGTATTTTTTAAATATAACGCCGCCCTCCGTGTCGGTGAAAATTTCCAGCGGCGCACCCTCTTTGATATGCATGGTACGGCGAATCTCCTTTGGAATAACCACACGGCCGAGGTCGTCAATTCGCCTTACAATTCCGGTTGCTTTCATATATAAATCTCCTCTTTTATGACCGCCTGTCGGTCGGTTTATCGTTTGCAAAATTAGTGTTTGCCTTATTTTATTTTTTATGCCATTATAATTGCAAAAAATACGATAAAGAGTTATAATATAGAAAGTTTTTGAGGAAGTGAGAAAATGAAACCTTGTTATTACTCTTTTTGCTGTCGTTTACCGGGCGGAGGACGGTTCAATGATTTTATAAAATGTATTTTGGCTTATTTGAAGCACCCAAGAGCTTTTCCGCCCTCTGCCTTTCACACCTCCCTGCACCACTTTTTTCTTGGCGGCGGTCATGGTATAATTATTCCTCGGGACGGTGTTGAAATTCCCGATAAGCTTTATCATGTAACTTTCGAAAAGAATCTCGATAATTTCCTCAAAGAAGGAATATCCTCTGCTTGCGGCGTGGTTTTTCTCACAGACAGCTTTCAGACCCTTGAGGACTATCTCGAATGGAAACAAATTCACCGCAAGAATTGGGACAAAATATTTCTGCTGACTATCAACACAAAGCTGTGCCGTAAACAGGGCATCGGAATTTGTAAAATATCCCGTGACAGGGAATTCATTGCTCAAAGCGTCCCTCCCGAGGCGATCGTCGCCTGCGAGATTTTTCAAGAACGGCTTGCTTCAAATCGTCACGGTAATTAAGCAAGGCAAACGCCTGATTTTTTCTGAATTTTAAAGGCAGAGAGCTGTCACAGATATTATTTTCAAGATCCTTGATTCGCTGTTTCAGATATTCTTCTGTCGTCATAAACATCACCGATATTACTTTTTGCATATTAAGCGAGGTTATTAAATGCAAGTACAGGAAGAATTGAAAAAATTTTTATTTGAAAACGGAGTCGCCGACGTTGGCTTTACCTGCGTTTCCGACGGTCCTTTCGGTGAAAGAAGCTATGCCATGAGCATTGTCGTTAAACTCTCGGATGCGGTTATTGACGAGATAACCGACGAACCGACTCACTCATATTTTCACCATTACAGAACCGTGAACGCCTTTATCGACCGCACGCTTTTGCAATGCGGATTCATCCTTGAAAAACACGGGTATAAATATATTCCGATAGGTGCATCGCAAAGCGTGAATAAGGATGGTTGGAACTATTGCGGAAGATATTCCCATAAAAAAATTGCTACGCTCTCCGGCCTTGGAGGAATCGGCAAAAACTGTCTTTTTCTCCACAAGGAATACGGTCCAAGAGTTCGTCTCGGTACCCTTTTTACCGATTGTCCGTTTGAAACGGAATCACATGAATATTTTTCACCGTGTATTGACTGCGATTTGTGCGAAAAGGCTTGCCCCTCGGGTGCTATTCGTGGTAAAATGTGGACTGTCGGCATGGAGAGGGAAGAATTCTTCGACCCTGAAAAATGCAGCACATATATGAAAAAGAAATTTCAACATATCGGCAGAGGTGCAGTCTGCGGCATTTGCATGAAGGTTTGCCCCGCCGGAAGGAGAACAACCGATGGACGATAAAAGAATTGCAAGAATAAACGAGCTTTCCGCAACAGCAAGAGAGCGTGAACTGACCGAGGAGGAGCATGCCGAGCGAGCACAGCTTAGGGCAGAATATGTTGCGGCATACAAGCAAAGCCTCGTGAACCATCTTAACAATGTTAAAATTGTTGACGAAAAGGGTAACAAAACTCCCCTTCGCAAGAAAACGGAGAAGAAAAATGAAAAACACTAAGCTTTACGCCGTCGGCATGTCCGTTATTGCCCTGTTTAGCGTTATTTCAAGACTGCTTGACAAGCAGTTAGCAAAGCTGCTTTTTAAAAGCGGAAATTTTATCGGCGGACTTTGTGAAATTGTTGGCGGTGCAATTCCGTTTGCACTTTGCGCCTTTTGCTTCGCAACGCTGATGTTCTGCCGTCACACAAGAACAACTCGAACAAAGAATAAAATACTCACCGTCGTTTTCGGTGCAGCGACGCTGCTTTCGTCTGCGGCGGCGATATATATTCCCTTGCGTGAGGTTTCAAACAAAAATTATTATGCTATTGCAGGTGCAGCGGCGGTTCTGACGGCTTTGTTTATATATCTCGGAGCAACTCTTTTCAAAAACACATATCAAAAAATTCTGATGACGAAGCACGCAAAAATCGGTTTGTTCGCTTCGGCAGTCTCCGTTGTTTTTTTCTATGCGGCATCATTTATTCCCCGCAGAGCTTCATATTCGGCCCTTCAGGTTTCCATGGAAAAATTCGGAAATTATGACTCGCCCGAAGCTTTTGTACCGTTTCTTGCCCTTTCGGGTATCGGTGCGGCTTTGGTAATCTGGATGACCTGTTTTACGGAGATTTTTCCGAAGCTTAAATTCAGTAAAAAAATATTCGTTGCTTTCTCCGCCTTTTTTGCCGTTGCAATGCTTTTAGGCTCGGTCTCAAGCGGTAACACCTATGCTTCGGAATTTCTTTACGGACTCGCCGTCGGATACACGTCACTGTTTTTGATTTCAACCTTTATTGAGAAAAAAGAGCATTTATAATCTTTTCCGCTTTAAATCAGCGAACAGATAATTCGAGCAATTTATCGGCATTCGGATGCATTTCCCGACACCCATCAAACTCTTAAGAAAATGTTTTTATTGACATTATTGTTCTTCTATGGTAATATGGAGTTGCAGATAGAAATATCTGACACTCAAAAAGGAGGATAATAAAATGGAAGCTATTCTTGCCTTTGTACAGGAGCTCCTTACTCATCTTAAGGAATTTGATGCAGCGGCTATTATTGAAATTATCAAAAACTTCTTTGCAGGTCTTGTATAAGTTAAACCACTTGCCCCGATTTTTCGGGGCATTTGTTAACTGTTTTATAATTTTTCTGCTTTATACATTGTTGAATATATGGTTATTTTACCTATTTTATGCATTGTATAATTGACAAATTGATACTTTATATGGTAAAATATACTTGCAGATAGTTATCTGACACTCAAAAAGGAGGACAACGCCATGGATGCTATTCTCGCTGCAATTCAGAAGCTTCTTGAGGCTCTTAAGGATATTGACTTCTCTCATATCATCGATGTTCTCAAAGAGTTCTTCATTAAGTTTGCTTAATTAAAATTGCAAAACAAATCGGCATCCTGCTTTTGCAGGATGCCGATTTTTCGCATTCTTATTATAAAATACTCTCTGTTGGTTTGATATTCATTATGCTTATAATTTCGGAAACGGTTTTTTCTACGTTATCGGTAACCTCAACCTGTATATCGGCAAGGAATTTATAAATCGGAGTTCTCTCATCATCAAGGCGTTTGAGTGCTTCAAAATTTCTTATCAGCGGAACACCGTCAAATTTCAAGCCGCTCAGCTCACGGGTAAGCCATACAACATAGCCGTTCTGACGGATATAATACTGATTTTCCTTGCTGAGTATCGCTCCGCTTTCGCACGCAATGACCTGACCGCCGTTGCGTGTTATTTTTTTAAGCGTCTCCGTCTCAAGCTCACGGTAGTATCTTTCACCATATGCCAGGTAAACCGTTGAAAGAGGAACACCCGCTTTCATTGAAATAAGCCTCTCGACATCAATGCAAGGTCTGCCGAGCTTAGCGGCAATAACCTTTGCGATCGTCGTTTTTCCGCAGCCGGGAAGTCCGACAAGAATAATATTCTTTCTGCGGTCACTCATCGTCTTGTACGTTGTTCTGATAAGCTCGTCATCAGGCTCAATTCTGCCAAACTTGATCTCGGTCTGATACGCCTGAGCAACAAGCATGGAAAGTCCGTCTGAATTGGGAATATCTCTGTCCTCGGCATCGCAAATAAGACGTGTTCTTCTCGGGTTATAGATAAGCTCCATAACGCCGCAAAGCCTCGGAAAGCGGTCAAGTTCAATGAATTTCATTCCGTTATTCGGATACATTCCGTTGGCTGTGGTATTGATTATTATATCAACCTCGTCGTGATTGTAAAAATCCTCCGACTCCTCAATCTCCTGCCTTGAAACGGTGACAATGTTCTTTGCTCCGAGATCCTTTATAACAGCCTGAACCGTCAGAGAATCGCTGCCTGTTCCGAAAACAATCACATTTTTGCCCGAAACGTCAATGCCACACTTGTTTATCATGAAGCAAAAGCCGAAATATTCCGAATTATCGCCTATGAGTTTGCCGTTTTCATCAACAACGATTGTATCGACGCTCCCGATTTTCTTTGCCGACTCAGTTATAACGTCGCAGTATTTCATAACATCTTTCTTATAAGGGAAAGTCACATTGATTCCGGCAAAGTCACGCTTTTCAAAAAAAGCGTCAAGCTCATTGGGTTCAAGCTGGAAAAGATCATACCTGTTATTTCCCAGCTCTCTGTGAATTTCCGGAGAAAGACTGTGGAGAAGCTTTCTTCCTAACAATCCGTATTTTTTCATTATTCATGCCCTCCGTCTTTATCTTTTTTCCTGTTTTTTATTCCTGCCGCACATCCGGCCGCAATGGCAACAATCGCCGCCGCTGCACCCAAAGCCAGCATAAGCTTTTTCCTTCTGTTGTTTATCTCAATATTGTTGTCGATATCCGAATCAATAACGACCTGAGAATCGTCTTCGTCGTAATAGTCCTCGTCGTCATCTTCGTCTTTATTGGTCTTAGCCTTCTTGGTTCTCGTCTTTTTTGTCTTTGTCGTTTTACGTTTTGCAGTCTTTCTCTTTTTAGTCTTTTTCTTGGTCGTTTTGATTTTGGTTGTTCTAACCTTTGTTGTCTTTTCTTTGGTAGTTTTTTCGGCCGACGACTTTTTAGTCTCCTCTCCGGGATTATCTTCTAGCTCCTCGATTTCTTCGGTAATATCGACCTCGTATGTATTCGATTTCACGCCGTTAGTGTCAATAACAATGAGATCCATTATTACATTATCCGGAATTCCACTCTTGATTCCGACAGTTGCTTCAAGTAAAACGTTTTTGCTTGAAGCGTCATGAAGCTCATCCTCAAGCTCGGCAAAATAAACACTGTTGTTGTATTCTGCCGTACCGTCGCACATCATTTTTATATTACCCATTCCGTTGAAATTCATGATAACGCCGCAGGAATCTATATCATTAAACTCTTCAAATTCAAACGTGAACAGCAGGTAAATGCGATTGATTTGATAATCGTATCTGACCTTAACCGCCGCAAAATTAAGATCGTTGTTTGCCTCTTCGTTTGCATCAAGAATCGGGCATTCCGTGCTATCCCGCCACAATCCGTTGCCCGATATGGCACTTGCACCGAATGTTGCCGAGCAAAGAATCGCCAAAGCAATCAACAAAGCAACGAACCCGATTAAAAATCTCCTCAACTCTATCCCTCTTTTATAATCCATTTATTTTACCTTGATAGTAATAATCTCAAATGGCTTTGCTTTAAAGTTTACCGAATTATTTTCAACCGTCAGCTTTTCAACATCTCTTTCGAGAAGATCGCAAAGGATTGCTTCCTTAACATCAAATCCGAAATTAAGCGTTACAGAAGTTCCCTTATTGTAGCTTTCATAGCCACGAACAATAATATCATCGCTGTTTTCTGCTTTTTTAACGGTTTCAACAATGAAATTGTCCTTATCGCAGGAAACGAATGAATATTCCTCGGGAAGTGTTCCGTTCTGCTTATCTATTAATGAAGCCTTGAGCGGATTATTGATTTCATACGCAAGCTGAACCGTACCGGCGTCCCTGTAATTGCCTGCATGAGGGAATAATGAATATGTAAAAACATGCTCGCCCTTGTCGGCATCGGGATCGGGATAAGTTGCACACTTGAACAGCGAAAGCTTCATCGTACCGTTATCGACATTGTAGCCATACTTGCAGTCATTGAGAAGACTTACGCCGTAGCCGTAATCCGAAATATCCATATACTTGTGTCCGCAAACCTCAAACCTTGCCGCATCCCAGCTTGTGTTCTTGTGGGCAGGACGTTCAACGGAGCCGAACTGAATTTCATATGTTGCCTTATCTGAATTGACGTCAACATCAAACGCTGCCTTGACCATGATATGTTCTTGATGCCAATCGGCACGGGTATCGAAATCAATTCTTGCACTGTTGTCGTAGAACCAAATCTTCTGGCAGAACTCCGACTTGTAAAATTTTCTTTTTATATTGAAGCCAAAACGTGCACCCTCGTCAATAAACTCAACAGAGGAGACATCGCTTATTTCATATTTCTTCTCTGTGTAGTAATTGGAAAGCTCCCATGCATCATAGGAATACGGGAGATCCTCAAATGCTTCAATGTAGTTTGCTCTGCCGCCATCACGGAGAACCTCACGGTCATTAATTTTATCATAAAGTCTCGTGATCACATATTCGTCATTAAATTCAACGATATAGTTTGAGGTTTCAAGCTGTTTTCCGTCAAGCCTGTAAGCCGATTTGTATTCGTCAAGTTTAATCACCTTATAGCCCTTGGCCGGTATTCCGTTCACACGGTAGGTCTTGCCCTCAAAATTAAGGAACCCGTTATCCGTGAACGAATTCGGATTGAACACAACCACTCCGCCGTCGGTTTTAATGTTTGATAATACGGTATTATATGCGTCGTTCTCAACCTTGTTACCGATTTCGGCAATTTTTGCATAATCCTTGTCACACTGCTCATAAACCGAATGGATTGACGAACCGGGGATAATGTCGTGGAACTGGTTAAGGAGTATGCATTCCCATCCCTCATTAAGCTTTTCCTGCGGATATTCCGTATTGAAAAGCTTGTGAGCCATTGATGAAACCGTCTCGGCATTTTGATAGAGAAATTCGCTTTTTCTGTTGTTCTTCTTGTTCTTTGCCTGAGAGGTGTAAGTACCTCTGTGGAACTCAAGGTAAAGCTCACCGACCCATTTCGGCAGTCTCTTGTTACCCTCGGTCTTTTTTCTCAGCCTTTCGAGGAACTCGCCTGCGAACTCCCAGTGCGGCTGAGGGCAATTTGCAACACCGTATTTAAGTCTTTCAATAAGCTCGATATTTTCGGTCTCCGGTCCGCCGCCTCCGTCACCGTGGCCGAACGGCATCATGACCTCATTTGTAAGCTCCTTCGGCTCAAAGCGGTCATATGTGCCCTTGAGATAAGATGCTCTTGTCATCGGTATATATGTTGCAATGCTGCCGTCGAGTTCGCCCTTGTTATTAAGCTCCATTGCGGTCATGAAGTATGAAAAGACCTCAGAGCCGTCAATGCCCTTCCACATAAATGCGTCATAAGGCATTCTGTTTGTCTCGTTCCAACTGATTTTTGATGTAACGAATTTATCAATGCCGCTCTTTTTCATAATCTGCGGCATGGCTGCACTATAGCCGAAAACGTCCGGCAGCCAAATTATTCTGTTATCAACGCCGAACTCGTTTTTGAAGAAACGCTTGCCGAAAATAATCTGTCGAACAAGACTTTCGCCGCTTGTAAGGTTGCAGTCCGCCTCAAGCCACATTGAGCCCTCAAGCTCAATCCTTTTTTCCTTAACAAGCTTTTTGACCTCAGCGTACTTCTCCGGGCTTTCCTCTTTGAGGAACTTCAAAAGCTGCGGCTGACTTGACATGAATTTGTAATCGGGATATTTTTTCATCATCTCGATTACACTGCCAAAGGTGCGCTGAACCTTTTCCCTCGTCTGGTCGAGCGTCCAACGCCATGCAACGTCAATATGGGTATGACCGATTACGCTGACTTTAATATCCTTATCACAGCAATATTTTCCGTAAAACTCGGTCATCAGGTATTCATTTGCCGCATTGATCGATCGAAGAAATTCCTCCGACATCGGATCACACCAGTTGATATAATTGATTGCCGTGTTGAGATATTCTCTTACATCGGCATACTCCTTGGCACTTTCGTCTGTATAATAAAGAATCCTGTAAGGTGCTTTGAGATTATAATAAAGCTTCTCCACCTCACGGTTAAACTCACAGAGCTGAGCAAAAAAGTCTGTTCTCTTTCCCGACGGCTGAGAATATGCATAAATATGAACATCGCAGCTATCCTTGTTGCCGTTGAGCTTAACGTATCTGTGCTTTGTGTCCATTCCTCGGACAAACTTTCCGTCAAGATAAACCATGAACTGCGGTTCCCAATCCTCATCATGAACATCGGTTGAGGAAACATAAAGCTCCAGGTCCTTACCTTTAAGCTCCTGAGGAATCTCAATGTGCTTAAAGAACCATCTGTGCTCCTCAGGCTTCATGCCCCAGCGCTCGGTTTCGCCGAATTCACGCCATTCACCCTCATTTAGAGACGGAACAACATTGCCGCTCTTGTAGCCGCACTCCGTTGTCAGCCAGCCGTTTATCGGAATCCTGACAGGCGTAATATATTTTTCAAGCTGATTAATTACTTCTCCGATTCGTTTGTCAAGAAAATTGTTCATTTGCCGCTCCTTAAATTAATTCATAAAGTTTTTTTATTTCATCCGATTTTGAAAAATCGATATTGCTTATATTCTCAGCAATTTTTTTCTGAAGCTCTTTATCGTTCACAAATCGCATCAGACCCTCGGCACAATCTTTGTTATCAAGCGGAACGATCACACCGTCAACACCGTTATTTATCTGGCTTTTCGCCGTTGCATAGTTCGTTATTGCGACCGGCTTGCCAAGTATCAGAGCCTCGTTAACCGTAACGGCATTTCCCTCATAGCGTGACGGCTGAATATAAAAATCACATGCCTTAAAATAAGGATACGGGTTCGTTTTTTTCCCGAGCAAAATCACCCTGTCCTGCATGCCAAACTCTGCAATTTTACTTTTGATGAGGTCTTCATCAGCTCCGTAGCCGATTATATACCACTTGACATTTTCAAGCATTGAGCAAATCTCGGGAACATTGTCAAAATTCTTTGCATCGCAAAAACGTCCGACCGAAAGAAACTTTACAAAGCCGTCATCGGGCATTTCGTCCGTCACATTAAATTCATTCGCCTGTGTCTTAACAAAATCGGCAGGATGAATATTTTCAATAACCTCTATTCTGTCTGCAAGGGCCGGAAATTTTTTCAAGAAAGCAGCCGCAACGCTCTCTGAAATTGCAATTATTTTATCATATGCCGACCACATTTTAAGCTCGGATTCAACATCAATTTCAATGAAAGAATAATCGGTATGAATCCATGCGATTTTTTTCTTCGCTTTGGTTTTCTCCGCCGCAAAATAATGGGGCGTTAAAAAACTGATTACCAAATCATATTCCTTTTCGGATATCATCGGCATATGGCGAACCGTGTATTTGTGGCTGTATTCGATAAAGACATATTCGCTGCTTTTAAATCCCTGTGCAGCCGTGAATTCCGCCGCCCTTTTTTTGCCCTCAAGTCGACCGAACGCAACTCCGAATGCACCCTTTTTTATAACGTCCGCAAGCGGAACGGCAAGCGAAGAATACTTCTTATTTTCGGGCAAGAGCTTGACCCTCTCGGGAATATACTGCATCAATTCACCCGTATGACGCAGAAGGAAAAGCTCAACATTGTATTCATTATAATCAAATGCACCGAGAAGACCAAGCAACGCCCTTTCGGCTCCGCCTATCTCCATACAATGGCTGATTATAAGCACGTTTTTCATGCCGCACCTCCGATACTCGAAAAAAGAAACACAATCCGAATATATAAATTTTATTATACTTATTTAATAGCATAAAGTCAATGAATGTTTCGACATATTTCCAATTTTTTTGCACATGCGGCATATTTCGGCTTGCAAGACTAAAATACTTTGAAAAAAGACTGTATTCCGAAGCTAAATATATTGACTTTTCTAAATGATTTTGATAGTATAAATTGATTTAGATTTTTTAAAGCAAAGGATGTATCATATGCTTTTGGACAAAACAATTCATATTCCCGATTTGGGAGAAATAGGCGCAGACAGCGGCTTTCACGTTTTAAATTCTACGGAGGACGGAAAGTTTTCAGTCGGTAAAAACGGCGTTGTTGATATCGTCTCGACAGGCGACAGCAAGGTTGAGTTTGTTTCTTTCGGCTCGCACACTCTCGCTTGCGTAAAATCGGCAATCGCATACCCTGTTTATTATCCCGTTGCACCCGTTACCCTTGAAAAGCCCGTTAAGGCTGTTCTTATGGATCTCGACGGCACAACGGTTCGCAGTGAGGAATTCTGGATCTGGATAATTCAGATGAGCATTGCAAGTCTCCTCGGCAACCCGAAGTTTGAGCTTGAAGAAGCCGACCTCCCGTTTGTTTCCGGTCACTCGGTTTCCGAGCATCTTCAGTATTGCATTGATAAGTATTGCCCCGGTGCATCGCTCGATAAAGCCCGTGATTTCTACTTTGAACATACTCACAGAGAGATGGAAGAAATCATGGCCGGCAGAGGCAAGGACGGTGCATTCACTCCGACACAGGGCGTTAAGGATTTCCTCTATGAGCTTAAGGACATGGGCGTTAAAATCGGACTCGTTACCTCGGGCCTTTACGAAAAAGCTTGGCCGGAAATTCTTTCGGCATTCAAAACCCTCGGAATGGGCGACCCAAAGGACTTTTACGACGCAATTATTTCCGCAGGCTTCCCGCTCAGAAAAGGTTCGGTCGGTACTCTCGGCGAGCTTTCTCCGAAGCCGCACCCGTGGCTCTACTCGGAAACCTCTATCGTAGGTCTCGGTGAGGCTTTTGCAGACCGTAACCATGTTGTAGGCATTGAGGACAGCGGTGCAGGAGTTTGCTCCGTCCGTCTTGCAGGCTACACGACAATCGGTATCGCAGGCGGCAATATCGTTGACAGCGGCACAAAGGCTGTTTGCAATTATTATGAGAACAGCTTTGCCGATATTTTAAAAATTATAAAGGGATGATTTAATTGAAGAAAAGGATCACTTCCGAAAAACTTGTACACGCAGTAAGTTTTGCTCTCTTTGTTCTCATGCTGACCGAAGCATATCTTGTGCACGAGGATGAAATTAAAGCGAGTGTTGCAAGGCTCAAAACAATCATCGAGAATAAAAACAAAACAAATGAAGCCGAAGCCGGCGAACAACCGGAAGTTTCGGAAAAAGGAGAACAGACAGATGGACAACAAACCGCAGAAAATTAACTGCCATTTTATCTCCAACACCCACTGGGACAGAGAATGGCGTTTTTCGGCAAGAAGAACACAGTATATGCTCGGCTATATGCTCGACATGCTGACGGATATACTTGACAAATATCCCGAATACAGACATTTCCATCTTGACTCTCAGACTATGCCGATTCAGGACTACCTTGAGGCATATCCCGAGAAGAAAGAGCTTATGAAAAAATACATATCCGAGGGTCGAATCGGTGTCGGTCCTTGGTTCTGCCTCCCCGACGAATTCACTGTCGGCGGCGAGTCGCTTATCCGTAACCTCCTGCTCGGTCACAGAATCGGCAAGGAAATGGGCGGCATAAGCAAGACAGGCTATTCACCGTTCGGCTGGGGCCAGATTTCTCAGCTTCCGCAGATCTATGCAGGCTTTGACATTCACTTTGCCTCTTTCTATCGCGGAATCAACGAGTATTGTGCTCCGAAATCCGAATTCTACTGGGAAAGCCCGGACGGAACAAGAATTTACGCTTCTCGTCTCGGCAAGCGTCCCCGTTACAACATTTGGTATATTGTTCAGCGTCCTGTTTATTATAATCAGCAGAATGAGAACAACCGTGACATGGTATGGAACGACAACAACGGTATATTCAAGTTCATTGATTCCGAGAACAAGAATCTTGACTATCAGTATGCTCACCCGTTCTATGAGTATCACAAGGAGAACATCAAACCTCGTGCAGAACAGGCAATAAAGGAGCAGGACAACGACTGGACAACGTCTCACCGTTTCTGGTCACTCGGCCATGACTCATCATGCCCCGATGCCCGTGAGGTTGAGATGATTAAAGACCTTGATGCAGCTCTTCC
>FR882088.1:68268-69928 GCA_000434915.1 Ruminococcus sp. CAG:563 | reverse complement strand
CTTCCGAATGCAGTTGTTTATCACAGCTCGCTTAAGGAGATGGAGCAGGGTATTATCGATGAATTTGACCCGAATTCACCGGTTCTCAAGGGTGAAATGCGTGACCCTTACACCAAGGGCAGCGTCAGCAGCATGATGGGCTGGATCATTTCCGCAAGAACCTACGTTAAGCAGGCTAACTTCAAGACGGAAACTCAGCTTCAGAATTATGCCGAGCCGATGGCAGTTTTTGCAGCACTCAGCGGAGCACCGTATCAGAAGAACTTCATTGATCTTTCATATAACTATCTCCTTCAGAACCACGGCCATGACAGCATCGGTGCGTGCGGACGTGATGTTGTTTACGAGGATGTTATCTATCGTTACAGACAGTCGAGAGAGCTTTCAAACTGCGTTTATGAGCGTGCATTTATGGACGTTGCCGGCGATATTAAGCTTGACGGCTTCAGCCGTGACGATGCAGCGATCGTTGTATTTAACCCGGCTCCGTTCAAGAGAAGCGAAGCAGTCAAGATGACGGTCGAGCTTCCGGCAGAATGGAAAGCAGACAGCTTCAAAATTACCGATCCTGACGGAACGGTTCTCACCTATCAGGTAATTACAACCAACAAAAACTCCGCTCAGATCATTCAGAATCCGAATGATGTCGCTAACGTTCTTCATACTCAGCAGTACACGATCGAGCTTGATGTCAAGGACGTTCCGGCTATGGGCTATAAGACACTCAAGCTTCAGCCTCTCTATCATGTTCGTGCAACCACACCTAAAACCATGCTTAAGAGAAATCAGGTCATGGAGAACGAATACCTCAGAGTTTCGTTCAACTCCAACGGTACTTATAATGTTCTTGACAAGGAGAACGGCAAAAGCTACGAGGGCCTCGGCTACTTCAAGGATACCGGCGAGATCGGCAATCCGTGGGAACACTTCACTCCGGAGAACGACGAAACCTTTACTACTCTTAACGAGAATGCCAAAATCACTCTCCTCCATGAGGGTGAGCTTGCCGTTTCATACAAGGTAGCTATCGACTGGGCACTTCCCGAGGGAAGAAATCCGGACGAGAAAACCCGTTCAAAGCACCTCAACCCCTGCAAGATCGAGAGCATTATCACATTGAAGAAGGGCTCACGTTATCTTGAGGTTGAAACAACAATCGACAATCAGAGCGAGGATCACTACCTCCAGGTAGCATTCCCGACCGATATTAAGTCGGAATTCTCATATGCTCAGGGTCAGTTTGATGTTGTTAAGCGTCCCGTTGCAAAGCTTGACTATTCGCTTTATGACGAGATTCCGATGACCGAGCAGCCGATGAACTCCTTCGTTGATGTAACAGACGGCAAGGTCGGTGCAGCTCTCCTTAACACAGGTCTCAAAGCATATGAAGCCTCGGACGATGAGTGCGGCACGGTTTACCTTTCACTTCTTCGTGCTTTCCCGCTTCGTATCTGTGTTACAAGCGATATGCAGGATTACAGCGCAAGCGACAAGGGCTCGCAGTGTATCGGCAAGAACACCTACCGTTATGCATTTTTGCCGCATAAGGGCGACTGGGAGGACGGCAATGTTTGGGGAGAGAGCGAGAGATTTAATCTTGCTTTCGGCGTAGCACAGCTCGCTCCGACAGACCATGGCAAGAACGACCTTGTTCACTCTT
>FR882088.1:8827-68256 GCA_000434915.1 Ruminococcus sp. CAG:563 | reverse complement strand
ACCTTGTTCACTCTTTCCTTGAACTCGGAACAGAGAAGCTCAATGTCAGCGGAATTAAGCAAAGCGAGGACGGCACAGGATATGTTGTTCGTCTCTTTAACCCGTCAGACAAGGCCGTCAAGACCAATATTCGTCTCAACGGCGGCATTGCTCCGATTAAAAAGGCTCAGTCTCCTGTTGAAAGACAGCAAGCGGAATTTGAACTTCCGCCGTATTCGGACAAGAAATGGAGCGAAGTTAAGCTCGTAAGCCTTGAGGAAAAGGACGTTGCTCCGCTCACGGTTGACGAAAACGGATTTGCAGACTTTGAAATCACAGGCAAAAAGATTCTTACAATTAAATTTGTCGGCTGATAAATTATAACTGAGGGGACGCCATTAGTCCGGCGTTCTCTCGGGCAATTCGATTGCCCGAAATTGAGGATAAATCAAGAATGAAACATCTTCGGAAATTTATGTTTACGGCGGCGGCTCTGTTCGCTGTCCTCAGCGTTATTTTCCTTATCTCACATATTCATCACGATAATCACTATTCTTTCACATGCTTTATCACTTTCTTGACCTGCTTCTATCATTTTGCATACAGAATTCTTGTTTCTGAAGCTGTGTCTAAAAAGCACGCGAGCTTCAACTACCGAAACGGCTGGTTTGCTCCGAAAAAATTCGAAGAGTCTGTTTTCAAGGCTCTCAGGGTAAAACGATGGAAAGAAAAGCTTCCGAACCTCCTGCCTCAGACATCCTCGACAAAGGATTTTCCGGTAGAAACGCTCATCAACGAGACTTGCTCGGTTGAAGCTGCTCACGAGATCAATATTGTTCTCAGCTTCGTACCGTTTGCCGTTTCGCTGTTCTACAGTGAGCACGAATGGATTTTCCTTGTTTCAGGATTGGTTACGGCTCTGTTTGACCTTTGCTTCGTTATTTTCCACAGGCATTTCAGGCCGAGATTGATTAAACTGTTGAATACAAAAGCATAAGAAGTATCGGACATTTTTTCTTGTCCGATACTTCTTAATAATCTTATATTGACAAATCAGCTGTTATTGCATATAATCAGGCTGCAAAGGGCGGCACTACCGATAAACGGTTACGCCCTCGAATGAAAAGTTAAAGAATAACCGCTCGTTTTCTCAGGACAGGGCGGTTATTTCTTTTTATATGCAAGAACTGCAACGAACACAGTCACAAGTCCGATGATTACAAGTGCGAATGTGAATAAATTCTCATATGTAACGTATTGCATAAAATCACTCCCTGACGAGGGCAAAGAGTGTACCCGCCTACCGCAATGACAGTGCCACAAGAGCATTATATCTGCCATGGTTAGCTTTGCCGATACTTTATAAAAAGATTGATTTACAGGTTTTTCTCAAGGCACACAAGCTGTACGCCGTCAATACCGTTAAACACACATGGCACGATTGAAACCTCACTGTATCCCAGCTTTTTATAAAGACTGCGTGCGACAGCATTTTTCGCATTGGTGTCCATTCTGAGATACGGGCAGCCGTTTTCAAGTGCATATTTTTCATAGAACTCGACAAATGCCGTGCCGTAGCCCTTGCCCTTTATTTTCGGCGAAACGACAAGCGCGTGAAGCACCATAACCTTATCGTCGGGCGCATCGGCAGTCCATGACGCATCGGCATATTCCGGTACCTGCTCCTTATTTATTCTTGCGGCGGCAACCACTGTTCCGTCAATTTCTTCAACAAACATATCACCTGCCGCCACTGCAGCTTCCGCGGTCTTTCTTGTCGGATAAATTTTTCTTATCCATCCGATTGTAACCAGTCCGGCTTCTTCGGCGTCATGAATTTCATCATATATTTCACTGATACGGTCAATGTCTTTTCTTGTAGCTTTTCTGAACATAAACTTTCATGCCTTTCAAAAAAATCGCCCGTTGAAACGGACGATTTTCTTTATTTATCTTACCAAATCGTCAAGCTTTTCTCTCATTGCCTGCTCGGTATCACGGTAATATTGCGTTTTAGGATTAGGATGCTTATTTTCAGCCCAAAGCTTGTCCGCCTGTTCCTTCCATGCTGCGGCGAACTTATCGCACTTTGCGCAAAGATGCTCAACACCTTCCTGATTTTCAAGGTCGGTCGATTTTGCGCCTGTCTGCTTGATAATCTTCCTGAGATATTCGGGATTCTCAAGCATCGGGCACGGACGCAGGTGGTTATCATTAAACGGCTGATTGTGATAATAGCTCATAAACAGCGGATTTCTCAAAGCCTCAAGAATCGTATGCGTTCTGATATTTGAATCAGAAAAATGAATGAATACGCAAGGCTCAATGTCACCGGCGGAATTGATGTGGAAATAGTTTCTGCCGCCTGCGATACATCCTCCGACATATTCGCCGTCATCCTGGAAGTCCATTACAAATAACGGCTTACCGGTTTTGCCGTTTCGCATCTTTTTGAGCCAGAAATACATATGCGTTCTCTGCTCAGGGGTAGGAATAAGCTCCTCAACAGCTCCCGTGCCGACCGGCATGTAGTTGAAGTAGAGAGCAAATTTTGCACCCTTATCAATCATCAAATCAATAAATTCGTCACTTGTTACCTTATCGACATTCTGCGAGGTGTAGCAAATCGAAAGGCCGTAAATGCACTTATTCTTTTTGAGAAGCTCCATTGCTTTAATGGTTCTCTCGTAAGCTCCCGTGCCACGGCGGAAATCGTTTGATTCCTCAGAACCTTCGATGCTGAGTGCAAGAGTAAGATTACCGACATCCTTCATGTCGTCGCAGAATTTTTGGTCGATCAATGTTGCGTTTGTATAAGCAAGGAACGTACAGTTTTTATGCTCACGGCAAAGACGAAGAATATCGTTCTTTCTGATAAGCGGTTCGCCGCCCGTGAACATATAAAGATGCGTTCCAAGCTCAACGCCCTGATTTATGACATTATTAATTTCATCATATGTGAGATTGAGTTTATGGCCGTATTCCGCTGCCCAGCAGCCTTTGCAATTCATGTTACATGCACTTGTCGGGTCAATGAGCATCAGCCACGGAATGTTGCACTTATATTTTTCACGATTTGCCCTGACGGCTCTCGTTCCGTGGAGGCCTGCACCGAGAACGAACGACAAAAACATTTTTTTGAGATAATCCCTGTCGATATCCTTAAGCAGATTCATCGCATAGGTGTTCCAAACGTTATTGTCATCGCTTATCGCATCGCGGAAGCCTTTAAATGTCTTTTCGGGAAATGTTTTACCTGCAAACTTTTCGGCAAGACCGATAAGCTTGAGAATATTCTTTTTCGGATCCTTGTCAATGTACTTCAGCATTCTGTCAAGCAAAAAGCCTACGCCTGCTCGCTGAATATTTTCTTTCAGTAACATTTCGCTGTACCTCACTACTAAAATTGATATATATTTTCTCATATTTTCTTTATAAAGTCAACCGAGATTAGCAATAAAGCTAACTTATTCGACACTTTGTCTATAAAATGTCAATCATGTTGCTTTTTACCCGTCATTCATACAATTAACATTCTAATATAAAAAGTATTTTTCCATATTATTTGCAATAAATCCATAAGCCGATAAAATTATACCGCTTTATCCGGTATGTAAAATGCAACCCTTCCTTTTTGTGTAAATTGTCATATTTTTCCCTGTGTATCTAAACCTTTATGTTGACTTTATATTTTTGTTGGTGTATAATTAACCTACAAAATTATTTTTTTCGGAGGTTAAAACAATGAAAAAAGTCATAAGTATTCTTCTCTCGGTTGTTATGATTGTCCTCCTTGCTGTCCCGAGCTTTGCGGCGACCGGCACCGACACGGCATTCAAGTTCAACTCAGACGGAAAATTTAAGATCATGATGATCAACGACACACAGGACGTTATCCTCAAGGACGTTCTCCAGGCAAGCTACCTCAAGAAGATTGCCGAAAAAGAAAAGCCCGACCTCATTGTTATGGCCGGCGACCTTCTCACAGACTTCTTCCCGGGTGCAAACAAGGCTCAGCTCAAGAAGTGCCTTACTCAGGCTCTTGACGGCGTCAACGCTCTCGGAGTACCTTTTGTAGCTACCTTCGGCAACCACGACCATGACTGGGAAGAGATTTTCCCGCTCGAGGAGCAGATGGAGGTTTACAAGTCATATTCCAACTGCGCAATCGTTAATAACGGCTGTGATGTAGGTACATATTATATTCCCGTTAAGTCGTCCGACGGCAAAAAGGTTCCTCTTAACATCTATGTTATGGACTCCAACAACAAGGCTAAGGGCGAAGGCCTCCTTACAGGCTATCAGGGACTCAAGCCGGAGCAGGTTCAGTGGTATAAGGATACCCGTGACGGACTCAAAGCAGCTACAGGCAGCTATGTTCCTTCTCTTGTTTTCCAGCATGTTCCCGTTAAGGAAATCTATCAGTTCGTTGATAAGGTTCCGTTCAATGCAGATCATACAGACTGTATCTTCGGTCTTGACGACGGTCAGTGGTACAAGCTCAACGATAAAGCTACAAGCGGCGTTCTCGGTGAGGTTCCTTGCTCAGAATCCGTTAACGGCAATACAGGCGAATACGAAGCATGGCTCGAGCATAAGGAGATTATCGGTGCTTTCTTCGCACATGACCACGTCAACAACTTCATGGGCGTTACGGACGAGGGCATAACTCTCGGCTACAACGGCGGTTCAGGCTTCAGCACATACGGCAGAGGCGGCGACCGTTCGGCAAGAATTTTTGAGATCGACGAGAACGATGTAAGAAATTACGAAACTCATCTTGTAACATATAATGATGTTGCATCTAAGCCGATAAATTACTACATCATGGATCTCTTCTCACCTGTTATTGCAACATGGATCGGCAGAATTATTGATATCGTTTGCCCGAAGTTCATCAAGGACATCATTGCAAACAAGCAGAAGTAAAAACTGATTCTTCAGCTCCCCGATAGCTCGGGGAGTTTTTCATTTTCTCTGTTAATTTCAATTTAACTTCTCGGCTTTTTATTGACATCGACTTTTATTATTGATATAATTTTTTTACAAAGTAAAAAGGAGTTTAAATTTATGATAATCAACAGACCTCCCATGGGCTGGAACTCATGGAACACATTTGCCGAGAATATAAACGAAAAAGTTGTTATGGAAACCGCCGATTTTATCGTTGAAAGCGGACTCAAGGACTGCGGTTACGAATACGTTATCATTGATGATTGCTGGAGTTTGAGAGAGCGTAATGAAAAGAACGAGATCGTTCCCGATCCCGAAAAATTTCCCCATGGCATGAAGTATGTTTCTGACTATATTCATTCTAAAGGTCTGAAATTCGGTATGTATTCCTGTGCCGGTACAATGACCTGTGCCGCTTATCCCGGAAGCCTTGACCACGAATTCATTGATGCAAAGTGTTTTGCCGAGTGGGGCGTTGACTATCTCAAATATGATTATTGCTACCACCCGTTTACAACCTACGGTCATGTGCTCTACAAGAGAATGGGGCTCGCCCTTGCCAACTGCGGAAGGGACATTCTTTTCGCCGCCTGCTCATGGGGAAGCGAGAACACAAAAACATGGATCAAAGAAACAGGCGCACATACATGGCGCTCAACAGGTGATATCTTTGACACATGGGAGTCTATAAAGGAGCTTGCGCTTTCGCAGTACAAGGTTGCGGAGTATAACGGCTGCGGCTGCTTCAACGATATGGATATGCTCGTTGTCGGCATGAAGGGCAAGGGTCACGTCGGTCTCAAGGGCTGCACGACCGAGGAATACAAAACCCATTTTGCTTTCTGGGCAATGATGGGCTCACCGCTTATTATCGGCTGCGACCTCAGAGAAGCAGACGATGAAGCTATGGCTATTCTAAAAAACAAGGAGCTTATCCGAATCGACCAGGATGCGGCATACAGACAGCCGTATTTCGTTAACGGAAACAGAAATGTGAATAATGAGAGAAAAGGCGACGAACCGATTTACAGCTGGTATCCGGAACATATGCCCGTTATTGTCAGACACCTTGAAAACGGTGACATTGCAATCGGATTCTTTAACTTCACAGATGACGAACATTACGAAAGCTTCACCCTTGACGCAGTCGGTCTCGGCTTTTGCACAGGCAAATCTCTTGAGCTCACCGACGTTTGGACCGGCGAAGTTTCAAAGCCCATTAACGATACCGTCGGTGCAAATCTTCCGGCTCACGGCTGCGTTGTTTACCGTGCAAAGGTAGTTGACAGATAATGAGCACCTGCAAAAAATGCGGCAGAGAGCTTAACGGCAACGATATCGGCCTTACAAAAAAGTTAATTAACCGCGGCTCGACGGAATTTTTATGCATAAACTGCATTGCCGAAAAATTTGACTGCTCCAAGGAATTGCTTGAAGAAAAAATCAAGCAGTTCAAAGCGGCAGGCTGTACCCTTTTTAAATAAGCTTTTTCGGAGGGAAATCTATGAAGAAAACCTTGCAAAGAGGATTTGCAATTTTACTTTCCTGTATCATGATTTTCAGTGCCAACTTTACTTCCGTTTTTGCGGCTCAGAGCATTTGGCAGAGAATCGGTACGGGAGCGCTCGGAACGGTTGTATCCACCGCTCTCGGAGCGATAAACTCAACTCTCCCGGACGGCAAGAATTTTATTGCCGAGAAGAATTACAAAAGCCATGATTTTTATGAGGGAAACAATATATTTCTTTCGGCTCCGACCGAAAAAACCTGCTGGAAACTTGGCTATAAAAGCGTAAGCCTTATTCCCGATGACTGGCAGGAGCATCAATATTATATCGGCGGCTACATAATGGCAGAAAATTGGTTCACCAATAAGGTTGAGGGCATAATCGACGATATGAAAGCCCGTGTTATCGCCATTGACGATTCAAGCGGACGCGGAGTTTCTGTTTTTGCAACGATTGACTGCATCGGCATGACAAACAGCGATATTAAAGAAATCCGACGTCGACTTGTTGAAAAATCGGGTGACAAATTCAGCTTTACTACGATAAATGTTGCTTCTACCCATTGCCACAGCGGAATCGACACCGAGGGCATTTGGACGAACCTTTTCGGCAAGCTGATTCCGAACCTTTTCAAACTTAAAACAGGTCTCGGCGAGGTTAAACAGGGTACGGATAAGCACTATATGGACTTCCTTTTCGATAAGGTTTCCGACGCAATGCTTGATGCGTGCAGCAGCATGACCGAGGGCAAGCTTACAATTTCAAGAAAAGATATCGGCGACGGTTATTTCACAAACAAGAACCGTTCCTCCGCCTCTGCAATGATGACGGACATGACCGTTATGACCTTCACTCCGTTCGATAAGAGTGCAAAACCGACCAAGATTGTCAACATTGCCGCTCATCCCGACGTTGCCGGATTGCCGACAAGCGACGGACAGAGCAGCGGCCGTGAGGTCAGCGGCGACTATGTCTACTACATGGACGAGCTTATTTCAAAGGCAGGCTTCAACTGCATGTTCTTCAACGGAGCGATTGCGGGAATTTATATGGCAAGAGGCTTGACGAACGATTCGCAAGACTTTAACCGACGCTGGGAACAGTCCATGCGCTACGGTCATGAAATCGCTAAAATGGCGCTTTCACTCAACCTAACAGAGGCACAGATAAAGCAAAACAAGCTTCTCTACGACGAGGAAGAGATTAAGCGTGAAACCGAGATTGCCGAAAAAAACGGCGGAGAATACACACTTTGGTGCGAGGGCTGGACACCTGTTCAGGACACCGAGGTCAAGCCGTTCTTCAACATCAGAATGAAAGAAGTTCGTGTGCCTGTTACAAATCCTTTTATACTCATGGCAGGCAAGCTGAAAATGGCGAACTACGAGGTCATTAAAACTGCAAACGGCTATGAAATTTCCACCGAGGTCGGTTACATGGAATTCGGCGACTCGCTCAAAGCCGTCACCGCTCCGGGCGAAATCTGCCCCGACATTATCTACGGCGGCACGTCGCTGACAGCTGCCGATTCATACTCCGGCAAGGATTATGAATACCCGAAAGCCACGGAGATTTTTGATAACGACGAGCTTATCTGCTTCGGTCTAATGAATGACGCCGTGGGCTACATTGTCCCGGATAATGACTATTGCATGGCTCTTGCATTTGACCATTATCATGAGCTTGTTTCGCTCGGAAAGCACGTCGCAAGCAGCGTTTCAAAGGCATATACCGAACTGGCAAAATAAAAACAAAAGCCATAAATTACAGAAAAAACTGTAGTTTATGGCTTTACTTTATTCGTTAAAAACATCATCATATGTCGGATCAAGCAGTTCGCAAATTTTACGAGTATTATTAAAATGCGGCTTGCCTGTTCCGTTTTCGTAATGCACAATTTTTATCAAATTGCGGGCTTGCATTTACCTGAGCAATATTTACTTTATGTCTCACGATTATTATATCATCTTATATGTGAAAATTTCAGTGCTTTTCCCTAATTTGTGCAAAATCTTCACATTATAATCCGGACAAAAAAACAGACCATGAAAAAACATGGTCTGTTTTACTGCCTTTGTACAGCATATTTGATACAATGTGACCACCTGTCCAAAAATGTGACCCTGCACTTGAAAATGTGACCACACATAAATAAAACAATTTTTACGGATTACAAACAGCACAAGGCTCCCAACCTTTTCGTTCAGCTTCAGCCACAGTCATTTTAGCTCCGTTTGCATATCTGCAACCTCCAAGATGATAATGATTACCGGTCCTTGAACCATAAACGATTTTTTGCGAACGAGAAGTTGTAGATTCAGTAGTTTCCTTAGTCGTTTTTTCCATGGTTTCTTTTATGGTTTTTTCAGTAGTTTCTTTCATAGTAGTTTCGGTGGTGGTCGTAGTTGTAGTAGCAATCGTTGTCGCAATTGTTTCTGTTGTATTAGCAGTAGTTGTTTCAGTAATTGGTTTATCAGTATTTGCGATTGTTGTTGTTTCAATAAATTCCGTTGTGGTTTGAGGTTCCGGATGTATTTTTTCATTTATTGAACCAACAGTTATAGCAATGACACATACTATAACAAATGCAACGATACCTGACAATAAAAATAGTTTGTTTCTTTTATCGGTTTCAGCTTCTTTTTGCTTTTCTAAATTCTTTATTTCTTTTTCAAGTTTTGAGATTTTAGCTTTAAGCAATTTCTTTTCTGCTTTTATTTCCTCATTAAAATTCGTTTTATTTTTAACATCATACCACTTGAAACTTGTGCTGTCTTTTTCAAATTTGATTTCATCAAGCTGCTTTTTGCAAGTATCTATTTCTTGTTTTTTAGACAGTATTTCGTTTTTTATATTGTCAATGATTTTAAAAGAATCTTTAAAATAATCAATCGGATTTTTCATATTTTTATCTATCCTTTTTTATAAAATTGTAACATAACTATAAAGCCATTATATCATTTCAGAATTATTAATTCAATGTATTTAATAGTTTTTATTGTCACATCAAAATGCAAAAATTAGTTAATTCTGCTCTAAAAGCTAATATAAAAAAGCATCTGCTGAAGAAATAAAAACATCAACAAACGCTGAAAAGCCTTTATTTACAAGGTTTAAGGCAAAAAAATAGGACACTAAAAATTGTATCATTTTTAGTGCCCTATGGTGGCAGCGGAATAGGGATTCGAACCCCAACAAACAGAGTCAGAGTCTGTCGTGCTACCGTTACACAATTCCGCTAAAGAACGTTTGATATTATACATCAGCGAATGGGTTTTGTCAATATGTTTTGCGGAAAAATTTAAAAATTTCCAAAAAACTAACCCATTGCAACGTCCAATAGCATCATTATGGCAAAGCCGACCGCTGTGCCTGCCGTTCCGACTCGGCTTTTGGCCTCGGGGATCAGCTCGTGCGACACGACATATATCATGGCCCCTGCCGCAAAGGAAAGAACATACGGCAATATCGGCGCAACAAGCCATGTAAGCAACACCGTCAAAACCGAAGCTACTGGCTCAACGGCTCCCGAAATCACACCGTAAAGAAATGCTCTTTTTTTGCTCATTCCGTCAGTCACCAACGGGGCGGATATAATCGTACCCTCGGGAAAATTCTGCACGGCAATGCCGATTGAAAGAGTCAACGCCTCCGATAGCGGTATAATTCCGCTTATCAAACCTGCAAAAGCCACACCGACAGCCATACCCTCGGGTATATTATGCAAGGTCACGGCAACAAAAAGCATAAAGTTTTCACCGAGCTTCGGCTCCTTATCCGTATTCAAATCAAAATCGGGCACAAGCGTATCCAAAAGCATCATTGCCGCCGTTCCGACAAGAAAGCCCGTAACAGCGGGAATCCATGAGCCTGCCGCTTCGATTGACGGAATCAAAAGCGACCAAACCGACGCCGCCGTCATAACACCTGCCGCAAAGCCGAGCATAGCTCGGTGGAAACGTGGATTTGTCTTTCCTTTTATAAAAAACACTGCCGCCGCTCCGATTGTTGTCCCGAGAAAAGGCAGTAATATTCCGACGACTGTTTCAGTCAAAAAGTTCATTAAAATCACCGATTTCACAAAATATTCCTACTATCAGAAATATTCGCTCCGTCAAGAAATGTTCGTTATTAAAGGTTGTTTTTTTCTCGTCTGTGTATTATAATATTTTCCATAAACGGAGGGATATTGATGAAAGAAAACCGCTTTGACGCTTTCTGCGAAAGAACCGCTTCCAAAAGCAAGGCTTTTTCAGGTAAATTGTATTCCGCTTTTTGCCGTGCAGATAATCAAATTAACTCTAAACAAAAGCTGAACGTTGCGATTATAGCCGTCGTCAGCGTGATTCTTTTTGCCGTCATGCTTTTTCTCAATTATTGTACTCCGTATCTTAACGACGATTATATTTATTTTAATATTTTTTCCGAGAACGGAATCGGAGATTTTATCCTGCTTTCTATTAGAGATCAAAGGGTTGAGAGCATCTCAGATATCGTCGAATCCATGAAGGCACACTACAATGTCATGAACGGACGAATTCTTATCCATGCAGTTGTTCAAGGCGTTCTGATTCTCCCGAAAGGTGTTTTCAACGTTCTCAATTCTGCGGCTTACGTTGCACTGATGCTTCTTATTTACAAGCATTGCAAGGGTACGAGCAAACAGCACAAATCCGTTCTTTTTGTGCTCATCTGCCTTGCGGCGTGGACGTTTCTTCCTGATTTCGGCAAGACGGCACTTTGGCTCACGGGCAGCATAAATTACCTTTGGAGTTCGGTTTTCAGGCTCGCCGTTCTGCTTCCGTTCAGGCTCTATGCAGACGGTAAAAACGACAAAATTCCATGGCTTAAGACAATAGTAATGACCCTCGCCTGTCTTGCGGCAGGTGCAACAAACGAAAACACAAGTGCAGCATTCATCGGCGTTACCGTGCTTTTCATGATTTATTGCCGAGTTCACAAAAGGAAGCTTCCGATTTGGTCGGTCACAGGTCTCATCGGCACACTCTGCGGATTCTTCTTCATGGTTTCGGCTCCCGGCAATTCAAGACGTGTCGATATCGGCGACGAGGTCGGTAATTCGATTGCAACAAGACTCGTAAATATCCCTGCGAATATGATTCTGTTTCTCTCCGTTTTCGTTGGAGCATTCGTTGTGTGTGCAATTATTCTTTATACCTACGACCGTGAAAACGGCAACAAAAAGACAGGCATCGCATTTATCGCCTTACTCGGAGCATTCGGTGCGGCTGCGGTCATGGTCGCTTCTCCCCAGTTTCCGACAAGGGCATGGTTCGGCATTTATGTCTATGCCATGACGGCTGTCGGAATCCTCGTCTACCGAATTCTGCTCAGTGAAAATCTCACTCGCAGACTCCTTCTGATTTCTGTCATATTCTGGTCGATATGGAGCATGATGTCGTGCGTTCATACGGCACAGGATATGAAAAAATTTCATGCATTCAACGTCAAGCGTGATGCATATATCGAAGAACAAAAGGCACAGGGCAACTATAACCTTGAGCTTGAAAAATACTACACAACCGATAAGCACGCACCATCAACGGACGGTGCGGACATAACCGAGGACCCGGAGCATTGGCGCAACATTACCTTTGCCATGCATTACGGGCTTAACAGCGTTAAAGAGAAGAAATAACTTGACCCCGGAGGGAGCGGCATATATGAAAATCACAAATATTCTCAACAACGGAAAAATGTCTTTATCTTTTGAGGTTTTTCCGCCCAAAACAGACACAGCTTTTGAAAGTGTTCTGCATGCAACCCATGAGATTGCGAAGCTCAAGCCTTCTTACATGAGCATAACCTACGGTGCAGGCGGCGGAACGAGCAGATATACGCTCGATATTGCCGAGGACATCATGAAGGATTACGGCGTGCCGACACTTGCTCATCTAACCTGCGTTTCCTCATCAAAAGCGACCGTTCACGAGCGAATTGCCGAGATGAACAAGCGTGGGATAAAGAACGTTCTTGCACTTCGTGGTGATATTCCTGCGGAAATGGAGAACGAGGACAGGAGCGGTTGGGATCATCAATTTGCCGTTGACCTTATCCGTGAAATCAAGGAAAGCGGTTTTGATTTCTGCATCGGCGGCGCATGCTACCCCGAGATTCATCCCGAAAGCCCCAATCAGAAAGAGGATATCAAACATCTTAAGGAAAAGATTGAGGCAGGCTGTGAATTCTTGACGACTCAAATGTTTTTTGACAATAATCTTTTATATAATTTTCTTTATAAAATCCGCGAGGCAGGTATCACCGTGCCGATCGTTGCCGGAATTATGCCGATAACCAATGCGAAACAGGTTGACCGTGCAATAAAGCTTTCAGGCTCATTCATGCCGCAAAGATTCAAAAGTCTTGTTGACAAATTCGGCTCCGACCCCCTTGCGATGAAGCAGGCCGGCATCGCCTATGCAACGGATCAGATCATCGATCTTTATGCAAACGGCGTTGAGAATGTTCACGTTTATTCAATGAACAAGCCCGACGTTGCACAGAAAATACAGTCCAATCTTTCCGATATTTTAGGCAAGTGATGTTATGGAAACGGTTTACAGCTTATCTTTCCCAGAACCGGATATAAACAAAAGAGAGATTATGCGATATATGTCGTCGCTCGGCGGCGGTGATGAAATTATCGAGCTTATCGACGAATGTCTCGCCGAGGCTCGGGCAACGCTTCAATATAAGGTTTGCTATGCCGTTTTGTCGGCTGAAACTAACGGCGATACAATAGCTCTGCCGTGCGGACAAATCGAAAGTAAAAACCTTGCAAGAAATCTCAGCGGCTGCGATAAAGCAATAGTCTTTGCCGCGACAATCGGTGTAGGAATCGACCGACTGATTTCAAAATATTCAAGACTTTCGCCGACAAAGGCTCTCTGCTTTCAGGCAATCGGTGCCGAAAGAGTTGAAGCTCTCTGCGATGAATTCTGTGAGAAAATGAAATCGGAATATGAAAAAAACGGAGAAAGACTCAAGCCGAGATTCAGTCCCGGCTACGGTGATCTGCCGTTAGCAACCCAAAAAATGATTTTTGCGTTGCTTGACTGTCCCAAGAGAATAGGCGTAACGCTCGGCGACACACTGTTGATGTCACCGTCAAAATCGGTAACAGCATTTGTCGGAATACTAGGATGATAGGAAGTGTTTCAATGAACATTCGTGATTTTATCAAAAATAATATAGTTTACCTCGACGGCGGTATGGGCACGCTCTTGCAAAAAAGCGGATTGCAGCCGGGGGAGCTGCCCGAGCATTGGAACATCTCCCACCCCGAGGTAATCCGAGAAATACACAAAAACTACTACGACAGCGGCAGCAATGTCGTAAACACAAACACCTTTGGTGCAAATACGCTTAAATTCAGCATAGATGAGCTTGATGAAATTATTTGTCATGCCGTTAAAAATGCCGATGAGGCAAGAAAAGCTTCATCGGGAGAGCAGGAAAAATTTATTGCACTCGATGTAGGCCCGACCGGAAAATTGCTTAAACCTCTTGGCGATCTTGACTTTGAGGATGCGGTTAAAATCTTTGCCGAAACGATAAGGCTCGGCGTAAAATACGGCGTCGACCTCATCACTATTGAAACAATGAACGACAGCTATGAGACTAAGGCTGCCGTGCTTGCTGCCAAGGAAAACAGTGACCTTCCGATTATTGTAACAAACGCATACGGTGAAAACGGGCGATTGATGACGGGAGCGAATCCTGCGGTTATGGCGGCAATGCTTGAAGGAATGGGCGTTGACGCAATCGGTGCAAACTGCTCGCTCGGCCCGAAGCAGCTTATGGACGTCATGGACGAGCTTTTGAAATATTGCTCTGTTCCCGTTGCGTTCAAGCCGAATGCCGGCCTGCCGAAAAGCGACGGCAAGGTGACATATTACGACGTTGACGCAGATGAATTTGCGCAGGATATTAAGCTTTCCGTTGAAAACGGAGTGAGAATCGTCGGCGGCTGCTGCGGCACAACACCGGAATATATCAAAAAAGTTTGTGAGCTTACACGCGGCATGAAGCCGAAGGAGATTGAAAAAAAGACATACTCCGTCTGCACATCATACAACAAAGCCGTTTTCTTCGGAGAAAAGCCGATTCTGATCGGCGAAAGAATCAACCCCACAGGTAAAAAGCGTTTCAAGCAGGCTCTTCTTGAAAACGACATAGGTTACATTCTTCAGGAAGCGGTAAACCAGCAGGCCAAGGGAGTTCATGTGCTCGACGTTAATGTCGGTCTGCCCGGAATCGACGAGGCACAAATGCTGACAACCTCTGTTTGCGAGCTTCAATGCGTAACCGACCTTCCGTTGCAGATAGACTCCTCCGACCCTGTCGCAATGGAAAGCGCACTACGCCGATACAACGGCAAGGCGATGATAAATTCTGTCAACGGCAAAGAGGAAAACATGAATGCGATTTTCCCTCTTGTTAAAAAATACGGCGGATTTGTCGTTGCGCTCACACTTGATGAAAAAGGAATCCCGTCAACGGTTGAAGGCAGAATGAAAATCGCAAGAAAAATTCTTCTGACTGCCGCCTTATACGGAATCAACAAAAAAGATATTATATTCGACCCCTTGGCAATGACCGTCAGTGCAGATAAAATGTCGGCGGTTACAACGCTTGAAACCGTCAAGAAAATTACGGAACAGCTCGGATGCAACACCTCACTCGGCGTTTCCAACGTCTCGTTCGGCCTGCCGTCAAGAGAGCTTGTCAATGCGGCATTCTTCACCACAGCGATGGAAAACGGCCTTTCCGCCGCAATCATGAACCCGTATTCGGCAAGAATGATGGAGGCCTACTACAGCTTTAACGTTGTTAAAGGTCTCGACGACAACTGCATGGACTTCATCAATTTCGCTTCACAGCAGGAGGTTCAGCCGACAGTTAAGCATGAAAGCTCCCTCACTCTCAAAGAAGCGATAGAAAAGGGGCTCAAGGAGAAATCAAGCGAGATAACGACGGCTATGCTTGGCGAAAACGCACCTCTCGATATAGTAAACTCTCATGTTATCCCCGCACTTGACGATGTGGGAAAGCGATTTGAAGAAAAAAAGCTATTTCTTCCCCAGCTTCTGATGAGTGCGGAAGCGGCAAAAGCTTCATTTGAGGTCATAAAGGCAGCCATGGCGGCGGACGGCAACAGTGTCAAAAAAGGTAACATTGTAATTGCAACCGTCCACGGTGATATCCATGATATCGGAAAGAACATTGTAAAGCTTTTGCTTGAAAACTACGGCTATAATGTTATCGACCTTGGCAAAAACGTTCCGCCCGAGACCATTTTAAACGCCGTCATAGAAAATCATGCTCCGATCGTCGGTTTGAGTGCTCTGATGACAACAACAGTTCCAGCGATGGAGGAAACAGTAAAGCTTGTAAAAGAGAAAGCCCCCTGGTGCAAAACCGTTGTAGGCGGTGCTGTGCTCACTCAGGACTATGCCGATAAAATAGGCGCAGACAAATACGCAGCCGACGCAATGGAATCCGTTCGTTATGCCGAAACCGTAATAGGATAAAAACACAAACAAATTGCTCCCCGACTTACGTCGGGGAGCTTGGTTTTATATTCTGATTTATCAATCGTCCTCAAGAAGCTTTGAGTCTGCGATAACCTTTTCCGCAACGGGAACGGGAGCGTCCTCATAGCGTGTGAACTCAAAGGTGAACGATCCTCTGCCTGCCGTAACGGAGCGGAGAACGGTTGCAAAGTTAGCCATTTCAGCCATCGGAACTTCGGCAACAAGCTCTTGGAGACTGTGATCCTCTTCAGACGGGCCCATGCCGAGAACACGGCCGCGACGCTTTGTAACGTCACCCATGATATCGCCGAGATATGCTTCGGGCATAAGGGCCTTAAGCGTTCCTATCGGTTCAAGGATTGCCGGGCTTGCCTGCGGAATACCGGACTTGAAAGCAAGAGAAGCGGCCGTCTTGAATGCCATTTCAGATGAATCAACCGGATGGTAGGAACCGTCATAAAGTACAGCCTTGAGACCAACCATCGGATAGCCTGCCATAACGCCCTTCTTCATGCACTCACGAAGTCCCTTTTCAACTGCCGGGAAATAGTTCTTCGGAACGGAACCGCCGACAACCTCAGATTCAAATACGAGATCGTCGCCCTCTGTCGGCTCAAAGCGAATCCAAACGTCACCGAACTGGCCGTGACCGCCCGACTGCTTCTTATGGCGACCCTGAACCTTAACGGTCCTGCGAATAGCTTCTCTGTAAGCCACACGAGGCGGAGTAAGCTCAACGTCGATACCGAACTTGCTCTTGAGCTTAGAAACGATAATGTCAAGGTGCTGCTCGCCGAGACCGGAGAGAATCTGCTCCTTTGTCTCGTGATTCATCTCAAACTTGATTGTCGGATCCTCTTCGAGAAGTCTGTTTATACCGGAAACGACCTTTTCCTCGTCACCCTTCTTGCAGGCCTTGACAGCCATTGAAAGACACGGCTTCGGGAAGTTTATTCCGCTAAGCTCTATAACATTTGATGCCGAGCAGATTGTGTCGCCCGTCTTAACACAGCTAAGCTTTGTAACAACACCGATATCACCGGCAGGGATGCACTTGCAATCCTCTGACTTATTGCCTCTGATTGTAATAATCTTACCCATACGCTCCGTTTCGCCTGTGCGTGCGTTATAAACCGGAGTTTCGGGGGTAATCTTACCGCTGTCAACCTTGAAATATGACATCTTGCCTACGAACGGGTCAGCAACAGTCTTGAAGCAAAGTGCTGCAAGAGGACCGTTCTCGTCGCACTCAACATCCTTACCGCCTGCGTAAGAAGCGGCGTCGGGAGCAGAGTATGCCAACTCGTCCATAAGAAGGTCAACGCCATCGGTTGTATAACCGGCACATGCATAAACAGGATAAACCGAGCTGGTATTAACGCCATCGTTAAGAGCCTTGATAATCTCTTTACGGGTAAATTCTTCACCTGCGAAGAACTTTTCCATAAGCTCATCGCTTGCCGTTGCAACAGCCTCGGTGAGGATATCGAGCATCTCCTGAATCTTCGGGTCATCCGGCATCGGGATTTCAACAGCCTTGCCGTCATGATACTCATAGCCCTTGCGAGCGGCAAGGTTAACATAAGCCTTAACCTGACCGTCAACTATGTAAGGAACGATAACAGGACAAACCGCTCCGCCGTGAACCGCCTTGATCTCTTCAAAGGTTTTATAGAAATCGGCATGCTCCTTGTCACAACGAGTAATCGCAAACATCTTGCCACGCTTCTTGGCGGCCTTGAAAGCTTTCTCTGCACCGACGTCATATTTGTGACCTGCACCGAGAACGATAAGTACACACTCGGAAGCGGCAATACCTTCGCACATTTCTCCCTCAAAGTCAAAAAGACCCGGGGTGTCTATTATATTAAGCTTGCAGTCCTTCCACTCGATCGGAGCGACGGCTGCCGAGACTGAAACATTTCTTCTTCTCTCCTCGGGGTCAAAGTCAAGAACGGCTGTTCCGTCATCAACTCTGCCGAGTCTGTCTGTCAGACCTGCGATATAAAGCATTGCCTCAACAAGGGTCGTCTTGCCTCGTCCTGCATGGCCTGCAACAGCAATATTTCTGATATCCTTAGCGTTATAGTATTTCAAAAGAAAACCTCCTTACGTTCTACATTGATTTCAGCGTACCTTAGATGATTTTGAACGCAGAATTGCAACAAATAACAGAGTTCCTATCAATGTATCAACGCTCTAACTATATCACATATTAACATAAATTTCAATAGGTTTTTAAAAAATATGTTTAATATTATTAAAAACAGAGTAAAAAATATGGACGCAAGCATTAAGCCTGCGTCCTAAATTACTCAGATATTTATTTTACTTCCGTTTTGAACTTAGTTTACGGCTTTGAGGGAGCCGCAGCCTTAGGATAAAGGCTGCCGAGATCTTCAAGGCCGACCGAAATTCTGAGAATCCTCAATGCGTCCGAAGAATTGACATTATTGTTTGCATCAAGATCGGCAGCTACAAGATTTGCCCCGGCCAATGTCGAAAGGGCAACCGAATGTCTGAGAACACAAAGCGCATCGGCAGAATTGACTGCACCGTCGCCGTTGACATCACCCATCAGAGCAAATGTGTAGGTGTTTGAAACAGATGCACTGTACGATGTCTTGAGTGTTGTTCCGGTTGTGACCTTTTTAATTTCACTGACCACAAGATCCTTGCCGATAATAAAATCGGCCATGATTTTCTCTTGTGTTGCGTTCTGAGCATAAATCTTAATTATTTTTGCATTCTCGTCAAGAGTACATATTGTTGCCTTATCGCTGAGTTTAAATGTGGTATCCGCCGTAGCAGGAGGATCAACTGTCGGGTCAAGCGTTACAAAATCAATTCCGTTCTTTGCGGCATATGTTTCTGCCGCGGTTGCAGCATAACCCTCGATAATACAATTTTTATTGAGAATAAAATTGCTAACCTCGGTATTATCGTCATTCAAAACGATATCCTCCGAGAAACCGATTGCATGATCGCCAATAGTTGTTACGCTCTTTGGAATACGGAAGGTGATCTTGCCGTCACCGTTGTCGATATCAAGGAATCCGTTTTCGGCGATCTCCTTTATACCCTCTTTAATAACAACCTTCTCAACGGGATAACCCTCTGCAATGAAGCTCGGTACAGATGTCTCGTCATAATTCATATCAGCCTTACCCTCGCCGCTGATTGTCAGCGTCTTGGAAGCTTTATCGTAATCCCATGTCGATTTTTCGCCGCAGCTGCCGTCATCAACTATTGCAATAAAGGCGAAGCCGTTATTTTTTGCATATGTTTCAGCAGCCGTACCCTTATAGCCGACAATCTTGAAGTCCTTAATTTTAACTATCCTGCCGACCTCGTCAAAATAATAGCCGATAGCCTTTTCGCCGATAGAAGTGACTTTTTCCGAAACAACAAATATGTCGCCAAAATTGCCGAACAGCGAATATGCGCCAATCGCCGTTATTCCGTCATCAATAACAATTTCCTGAATTTCACTGTTGAGATAAACAGGCATATTATAAATTGAATAATCAGCTACCGCACCGCTGCCTGTAAACACAAGCACAGCGTTCTCATCAATTTTCCATGTAATTTTATCACCGGCATTTCCGCTCTTGGCAAGCGGATCACCGAGAGAAGTGAATCCAAGCTTATTATCGGCAGCATATTTCTGTGCCGCTGTTCCGTCATAACCCGTAACCTTAAAGTCTCTTATCAGCTTACCCCTTTTACCATATCCGAGGGCCTTAGTTCCTATTGTTTTAACGGAATAAGGAATCCTAACCGTTTTTAAAGATGTGCAAAGCGAAAAAGCTTCGTCCTCAATCGTTTGAATTCCTTCGGGAATGAGCACCTTTTCAAGGCTATCGCAGCCGGAAAAGGTTGCACTTGCTATTTTCTGAATACCCGCCGGGAGTGTGATTTCTTTTAATGCGGAACAACCGTCAAATGCGTTTGCTCCGATTGATTCAACATTCTCTCCAAGCGTTACGACCGCAAGATTTTCACATCCGGTAAATGCCCCGTCACCTATCGTTTTAAGCGTTTTAGGTGCATTAAAAGCTTCAACGGCAGTGTTGTCAAAAGCACTTATGCCGATTGATGTAAGCTTATCGCCGTATGTTACATTCTTGAGCATTTCACAGCAATAGAAAGCTCTGTCACCGATTGTTTCAAGCGATTTCGGAGCGGTAAATGTCTCAAGAGACGTACATGTATTAAATGCACTTATATCTATCGTTTTTACCGAATCTGGAATTGTAATAGCTTTCAAAGCCGTACATTTATAGAAAGCATTTTTTCCGATTCTTGTTATACCGGTCGGAAGCTCAACTGTCAAAAGTGCCGTACAACCCATAAAAGCTCCGTCGCTTATCTCGGTAACACCGTTTTTAACAGTAACACTTTTAAGAACGAGCGAGTTGGAAAATGCCCCGTTGCCGATTTTTTTAATCGTCTCGGGAATAGTAACGGCAACAAGATCAGAGCTCTTTCTGAGTGCATAATTACCGATACCTGTGATTTCCTTGCCGAACTCAACGGTATTGTAAGCACAGCCGGCCCAGGGAATTGTTGATTTTCCGTTCTCATCCTCGTATGTATCATAGTCCGGGATGTTACCCTTTCCGCTGAAGGTAAGAGTTTTGCTCGTGTAATCAAAACTCCATGTAACCTCCGAGCCTTCGATTTTCTCAACGGCAGAGACCGTGATTGTCATAAATCCGGCGCTGCACACCGTCAACATAATACATAACGTCAACACTAAAGATAAAATCTTTTTCATTTCAACTTCTCCTTAATATTTTTTGTAAAAAGCCCGAAGCTGTGGACTTCTATACATTGTAATTATAAATCATTTTCCCTTTTGTGTCAATATACGAAGATATCTCCAAATAATAGAAAAAGCATTGCACAAATCGTTGTTTTGTCCAATGCCTTAAATTCTGATTTGTTCGTGATGTAAATAACCACCCGTAAAAAGGGGGAACGGTCCGACGTGTGCAACATCGAACCGTTCAAGGGAAAGAGAAAATAAAAATGAAAATAGAGATAACTATCTCCATCGATATAGTATTATATCAGTGCTGAAAAAATGTTGTAATTGTGTGAACAAATTGTTAACAATTTCGAGCTTTCGACATTTTTTGTTGTTCTTTTCGCCTTTACGGCACAATTTTGCTCTTTTTTCATGTGTTAACAGAAAAATAACAAGCGTTTTTCAGTTTTATTTTTCTTTATTAATATTAATCTTTTTCAAAAAATTTTTTAGGATTTTCAAATCTTATCCCCTTGTTCGTTGACAATCGCAGTTTGCACTGGTAAAATAGCTGTATAATTGAAAGGAGAGGTTTTATGTTAAAGAAATCAATGAGCATTATTCTTTCGCTGACTATTATTTTATGCTCGTTGCTTACATTGACTGCTTCGGCAGAAAAAAGCGGCGAAAATTTCGGTTTTGCGGTCGCATCGGATACTCACTATGTCCATCCTGTAAAGCAAGTCGGAACAACTTTGGCTGATGAGGGTTGGGTTACAACCTTTAAATCGGAAAGTGAATCGCTCACCAATCAAAGCGGATACATAATCGACCAATTTCTTAAGGAATGTGCGGAAAATCCGAAATGTCAGTTTGTTCTTGTAACAGGCGACCTTGCAACTCACGGCAGAGACTATGTTTCCGAGCATGAAACTGTTGCCGCAAAATTCAGAAAATTTGAGCAGGAAACCGGCAAACAGGTTTATGTTATTAACGGCAACCATGACAATGCCAAGGATATGCCGGTTGACCACAAAAAGTTCACGGAAATCTATCATGAATTCGGCTATGATGAGGCTCTTTCAACCGATGACGGCACCTGCTCATACAGTGCAAATCTCAATGATGAATACACCCTTGTCGCCCTTGACACCTGTGATGAGAGATATCGGGTTGTTCCGAGCAACGACGTAACAAGAATGGATTGGGCAGTAAAACAGATTAAAGCGGCAAAAAAGCAAGGCAAAAAGGTCATTATGATTATGCACCACAATCTCCTTGAGCACAATCCGTTTCAGAAGCTCAACGAAAAGAACTATGTTGTCAACACTCCGTATTCGTTTGCCGGACTTCTTGCCGATTTGGGTGTTAAGCTTGTTTTTTCGGGTCATACTCACTGTAACAACGTAAAATCCTACACAAGCTTTCTCGGCAATACAATTTATGATTTCTCGATGTCGAGTCTCGGCAACTTCCCCGCCGAATACAAATGCTTTAACGTATCCGACAGCGAAATCAATTACGAAACGAAGAAAATTAACCATATTGATGCCGATAAACTTGCCGAGGTTTGTAAAGGATACTCGAAAGACGCTCTCGAAATGATGAAGAACAGTCTTCAGAAATACACTTGGAGCATGTCTTATAAGGAGTATTCCGAGAACCTCAGAGAGAACATCTCCCCCGAAACGCTCGGAGTTGAGGAATCGAGTGCGCTTTATGCAAAACTTAAACCGATTACAGACATGATAAAAGAAATGTCAGATGCTCCGATTTACGGCGAGGGCGGAATCAAAGAGCAAGCCGCAGAGTACGGACTTGAAATTCCAGACAGCGAATACAAAACTCTTAACGACGCCATAACCTTGGCCACGCTCAGATGTAAAATCGGTGACAAAAGATACAATCTCGGCTCAGACGACTTCACCGTGCTCATCAGACTGTTTGCATTCACTGTTCGCAAATCCATTGCCGAGACGGCAGACAGCGACATTCTTGCAGGTGCAAACGAGCTTCTCGGTAAGCTCGGCTACAAGGGCAGCCTTGCAGATAATATGCTTCGTGAATTCAGCGAAAAATACGGTTTTGCCACTCCCGAAGAGAAAGAAGCACTTGCTATCGCTTACAGCCTTTGGGGCGGATATATCGGAGAGGTAGACGGAGTTGAAAACCGTAACGGTACAATCCCGGGCTATGAAGTAAAGGAAGCTAACACAAATCAGTTCATAATCATCGCAGAAAACCTTGTTAATCTTGCAAAGAACATAATAAAAAAGCTTATAACTTTTGTTTATCCGATTTTCGGCAAATAATTTGCTCAAAATTAAAAATAAGTATTGACAAAACGGTAAACGTGTGCTAATATAACTAAGCTGTTCTTTTTCAAAGACAGCAGGTGCAATCAGCGTAATGGTTTTAACAGACCGCCTGCCGAGAATGGGAGCATACGATAACCGATTTTTCGGGTCAATATTTGTATGTCATATCCCTGTTCACGGTAAGTGGACAGGGATTAATTTTCGTTTATAAGCACCTATTTCATTGCATGAGAGGTGAAAAAAATGCCAAGTGCAAGCGTATTGGAACAGAAGAAGCAGATAGTTGCTTCCGTTGCAGACAGAATCAGCAATTCATGCGCAGGTGTAATCGTAGATTACAAGGGAATTTCCGTTGCCGACGATACAGCTCTCCGTAAGGAGCTTCGTGAAGCAGGAGTTGAGTACACAGTTGTTAAGAACACTCTCCTCAAGCTCGCAATCAACGGTACGTCTCTCGAAAGCATGGGCGAGGTTCTCGACGGAACAACAGCTCTCGCAACTTCCAAGGACGACTATGTAGCCGCAGCTCGTATCCTCAACAAGTATGCAGAGGATCACGAAAACTTCAAGCTTAAAGCAGGTTACCTCGACGGTGAGGTAATGTCGATGGATAAGCTCAAGGATCTTGCAAACCTTCCCTCGAGAGAAACATTGCTCTCTATGGTTGCAAATGTATTCAGCGCACCTATCGCAGGCTTTGCTCGTGCTGTTCAGGCTATCGCCGATAAGGCAGAGGCTCCCGCTGAGGCTTAATTGTCAGCGAAACTAAATTTTAAAAATTACTAAAATTATTATGGAGGTAAATTACCATGGCATCAGAGAAGATTAATGCTATCGTTGAAGAGTTGAAGACTCTTTCAGTTCTTGAGCTTTCAGAGCTCGTACACGCAGTAGAGGATGAGTTCGGCGTATCAGCTGCAGCAGCAGTTGTAGCAGGTCCGGCAGCAGCAGGCCCGGCAGTTGAGGAGAAGACAGAGTTTGACGTTATCCTCAAGAGCGCAGGCGCACAGAAGATCAAGGTTGTTAAGGCAGTTAAGGACATCACAGGTCTTGGACTTGCTGAGGCAAAGGCTCTTGTTGACGGCGCACCGAAGGCTGTTAAGGAAGGCGCTTCTAAGGACGAGGCTGAGGACATCAAGGCTAAGCTCGAAGAAGTTGGCGCAGAGATCGAACTCAAGTAAGTTTGTTTCAACAAAAAATTTAAGCTCTCGGATTTTTCCGGGAGCTTTTTTAATGACGTGGCAATCAAATTGCCACGTCATAATTTTATTCTTTATCTTTGTCTTTATCTTTGCTTTTATTTTTCTTGTCCGAGTCGTCATCGTCCTCATCTTTTTCCTCGACGGGGAGAATTTCGACCTTGACCTTTTCAATGCGTCGGTTTTCGACCTCAAGAACGGTAAATCTTATGTTTTCAAACATAACCTCGCTGTGCTCGCCCTGCTTCGGGAGATATCCGAGCTGACTTATAATGTAACCGGCAATCGTATCATAATCGCCCTCCGGCAAATCCTTGCCGATTATCTCGTCAAGCTCATCGATATCCGTTAAGCCGTCAATCGTAAAGGTTGTCTCGTTGATTTTTGAGATTTCCTCTTCTTCATCGTCATATTCATCCTGAATATTTCCGACGATTGCTTCAATAATATCCTCAAGGGTGACAAGTCCTGCCGTTCCGCCGTATTCGTCAACAACAACAGCCATTTGCGTATGCTGACTTGTCATTTCCTTGAAAAGGTCACCGCAGCTCTTGGATTCCGGAACATACATCGGAGTGCGCATAATTTTTCTCATAGCGTGCTTCGGAAGATCCGTTCCTATATATCTGAGTAAGTCCTTAACATAGATGATACCGATTATATTGTCCGGGTCGTCATCGAAAACCGGAATTCTCGAATAGCCCGATTCAATCGCAGTTTTGACAACATCCATTATCGGATCGTTGACGTCAACTGCCGTCATATCGGTTCTGTGGGTCATAATATCGCCTGCATCAAGATCGTCAAATTCGAAAATGTTGTTTATCATTTCCTTTTGAACGTCTTCGATAACACCTTTTTCGCCGCCGACATCAACCATCATTCGAATTTCTTCTTCGGTAAGAGGCTCTTCATCGGCATGAGGATTGTAGCCGAGAAGCCGAACGACCGCATTGGTTGAGACAGACAGCACCTTGACAAACGGAGAAAAGGCCTTGGAGAAGAAAAGCAAAATTCCGACAACCTTGAAAGAAATTTTTTCAGGAGCCTGCATAGCGATCTTCTTCGGTGTAAGTTCGCCGAGAACAAGCGAAAAATACGACATGATGATTGTTATTATAACAATCGAAAGTCCGCTAACTACGCTTGCACCGAGGGCGTTATAAAATGCCGTGCCCTTAAGAGCCTTGACTATCATGTCTGCAAAGGTCTGCGACGCACTCGCCGAAGTAAGGAATCCCGCAAGGGTTACTCCGATTTGTATAGTCGAGAGAAACTTGCTCGAATTTTCGGTCAGTTTAACAACCTGCTTTGCTTTCTTGTGGCCGTCTTCAGCCATCTTTTCTATTTTGTTATCGTTGAGGGATATTACCGCTATTTCACTCATTGCAAAAAACGCATTGACTAAAATAAGTAATAAAAGTAAAATCAGCTTGAGTATAATCCCACCCGGGTCATCCATTGTGGACAAACTCCTTTCATGAAAAAAATTTTAGTTATTATATCACATAATGCATAAATAGTCAATAACTATCATTTTATCCTTGTCAAACCGGTTTTTTTATTATATAATTGTATGCAATCGGGAGGCGATAAAATGTCAATACCTTTAGCTCAACAGCTCAGACCGCAAACACTTGACGAGGTTGTCGGCCAGCGTCACCTTATCGGGGAAAACAAGCCGCTGAGAAATATAATAGAATCGGGCGAACTGCCCAATATGATTTTCTACGGCCCGTCGGGAGTCGGCAAAACCACTGTCGCTTCAATAATTGCAAAGGCAACCGACAGGAAGCTCTGCAAGCTGAACGGAACAACCGCCGGAACAGCAGACATTAAAGCAATCGTCGCCCAGCTTGACACATTTGAAGCCCCGAACGGCATTTTGCTCTATCTCGACGAGATTCAGTATTTCAACAAAAAGCAGCAGCAAACGCTGCTTGAATATATTGAGGTCGGTTCAATAACCCTTATCGCTTCAACAACGGAAAATCCGTATTTCTACGTTTACAATGCTATCCTCAGCCGTTCAACGGTCTTCGAATTCAAGGCAGTTACACCTGCCGAAATCATTCCTGCCGTTGAGCGTGGATTCAAATTTCTTGAAGAAAAAAGAGGAATGAAATTTGAACTTGACCCGGATGCAATAAAACACATTTCCTCCGCTTGCGGCGGAGATGTGCGAAAGGCGATAAATTCGGTCGAGCTTTGTGCCCTTTCGACCAAGCCGAACGCTGACGGAATAATCCACATCACGGCAGAAACCGCCCGTTCACTGACACAGCGCAGTGCAATGAAATACGACCGTGACGGCGATGAGCATTACGACATAGTTTCGGCTTACCAGAAATCAATGCGAGGCTCAGATCCCGATGCGGCATTGCATTACCTCGGAAGGCTGCTTGATGCAGGTGATTTGCCCTCAGCTTGCCGCCGGCTAATGGTTTGCGCCTGCGAGGATGTAGGTCTTGCCTATCCGATGATAATTCCGATTGTAAAGGCTGCCGTTGATGCTGCACTCATGGTAGGTTTGCCCGAGGCAAGAATTCCGCTTGCCGATGCGGTAGTGCTTGTCTGCACCTCTCCGAAATCTAATTCGGCATACCTGGGAATTGATGCCGCTCTGAGTGATATTAAAAAGGGTAAAAGCGGTCCCATTCCACGCCGGCTTCAAAACAAACACTGTGACGGCGAGGACAACCCGAATAAGGGTCAATTCTATCTCTACCCTCATACATATGAGAATCATTGGATACCTCAGCAGTACCTGCCCGACGCAATAAAAAATGCCAAGTATTATAAATTCGGCGACAACAAAATGGAGCAGGCGGCAAAGGCATATTGGGATAAGGTTAAAGGTAAAAAATAATCGCATAAAGAAACACGGACGGATAGAAAAACCGCCCGTGTTAATTTTTGTGCTGAAATTATTTGATTCCCGCTGCCTTGCGAATCGGCTTGATGCTGATGAGAACAACAACCATTACAAGAGAAAGAACGGTTTCGGGAATGCTGAACGTTGCGTTGTAAATAACCGAATAAACTGCGCTGAGAACGTTTCCGCTGTAAGACGAAAGAATCTTTGAACCGTAGGACATTCCGCCGCCCTCTGTAAAGAACCATTCAGCCCAGCCGCCAAAGAGAATGTAGCCTGAGAAGAAGTGTGAAATATACTTGAGTACGCAGGCGAAAAGTGCGCCGAGTGCAAACGATGCCTGCGGATTCTTGATTGACTTCTTGAATACGCCGCTGAGACCGAGTACACCGAATGCTACAAGATAGTCAAGAAGTGCGCAGAGAACTACCTGATACCATTTGAAGCCTGCACCTGCAGTTGCACCGGAGATTCCGAAGATCATCTGAAGAATTCCGTGAACAAGACCTGCACTGAGACCCCATTTTGCACCGTAGGCATAGCCTACGAAAAGAATCGGCACAAAGCTGAAGAGTGTTACCGATCCGCCATACGGAAGCTCGGAAAACTTGATGAACGAAAGCACTGTTGAAAGTGCAACCATGATTGCGCTGACCGTCAATTTTAAGGTCATTTCGTTTGATTTGTCCGTTGTTTTGCTTTTCATAATAAAACTCCTTTCACAGCATTACCTGATCAAAGAAAATCGCCCGGCGGATAACCTGCCGGGCGTAGATTTTACTTCGATAGCTTCCTACGTCGGTATTATCCGAATCAGGTTAAGGGTATGATCTCAGCCGATTTCTCAGCACCCCTGCTGTTGTGAATATATTACATCAATTATATTGGTTTGTCAAGGCTTGCAAGCAAGAAAATCAATCCATTTTCGGCAGACCTGAAAAGCCCTTTTCAAGTTCGGCATCGGTCGGGATGTAATCGGTCATTGTGCCGTCGTTGAATGCTTCGTATGCGTACATATCGAAATAGCCTGTTCCTGTCAAGCCGAAGAGAATCGTCTTTTCCTCTCCGGTTTCCTTGCACTTGAGAGCCTCATCAATAGCAACTCTGATTGCGTGGCTGCTTTCGGGAGCCGGAAGAATACCCTCAACTCTTGCGAACTGCTCCGCCGCTTCAAATACCTTGGTCTGTTCGACGCTTGTCGCTTCCATAAGACCGTCATGGTAAAGCTGGCTGAGAATCGAGCTCATACCGTGGTAACGCAGACCGCCTGCGTGGTTTGCCGACGGAATGAAACCGCTGCCGAGTGTGTACATCTTTGCAAGAGGGCATACCATACCGGTGTCGCAGAAATCGTAAGCAAATTTACCTCTTGTGAGGCTCGGACAGCTTGCCGGCTCAACTGCGATGAAACGATAATCGGCCTCTCCTCTGAGCTTTTCGCCCATGAACGGAGAAATGAGTCCTCCGAGGTTTGAACCGCCGCCTGCACAGCCGATTATGATATCCGGCTTGATGCCGTATTTGTCCATTGCAATCTTGGACTCAAGGCCGATGACAGACTGATGAAGAAGAACCTGATTGAGAACGCTGCCGAGAACATAGCGATAACCCTCATGAGTTGTTGCAACCTCAACGGCCTCACTGATAGCACAGCCAAGGCTTCCCGTTGTGCCCGGGTGCTCTGCAAGAATCTTCTTGCCGACTTCCGTTTCCGTGCTCGGGCTGGGAGTAACAGATGCTCCGTAGGTTCTCATAACCTCACGGCGGAACGGCTTCTGCTCATAGGAGCATTTTACCATATATACCTTACAGTCAAGTCCGAGATATGCACAAGCCATGCTAAGAGCCGTACCCCATTGACCTGCGCCTGTCTCTGTCGTAACGCCTTTAAGACCCTGCTTCTTTGCGTAATATGCCTGAGCGATCGCACTGTTGAGCTTATGACTTCCGCTGGTGTTGTTGCCCTCGAATTTGTAGTAAATCTTTGCCGGAGTGCCAAGCTTTTTCTCAAGGCAATAGGCTCTTACCAGAGGAGACGGACGGTACATTTTGTAAAAATCGAGAATCTCATCGGGAATGTCGAAATAAGCCGTGTCATTGTCAAGCTCCTGCTTAATAAGCTCGTCGCAAAAAACCGGACGAAGATCGTCAAAGCCCATAGGCTCGTGCGTGCCGGGATTGAGAAGCGGTGCAGGCTTATTCTTCATGTCTGCACGAACGTTATACCACTGCTTCGGCATTTCCTTTTCATCGAGGTAAATTTTGTACGGAATTTTTTCTGTGTTGCTCATAACTGTCTCTCCTTTTCAAAAATATTTTGTCTGAGCCGTGCCGGGGCATAAAAACAAAAAAACTCCTGTCCCGACAACATTGCCGGGACAAGAGATATACTCCTGCGGTGCCACCCTGCTTGACACATTTTCGTGTCCACTTAGCTCGTACCCCATTATACGACGGTTATTGTTAACGAAGTACCCTCTCCGGCTTGCATACTTTTAATTCTGCTCGCCCTCGGAAGTCCATTCAACTCTGCTTTCCACACTGTATCGCACCAAACTACAGCTCTCTGAAGTGTCCGTCGGAGTTTACTTACTCTTCCTCATCGGTTTACTGCATTGTAGTACAAAAAAATATATTTGTCAATGGCTTTTCTGAAAAAATCGCAAAATCCCGACATTATTGCAATGTCGGGATCGTGTTACGCAAAAAATTTATGCCGCTCTCGATTCACCGAAGCCTCTCGGTCCAAAGAGATAATAGAGCAACTCGCTTGCTGTTTTGCACACAAAAAGAAGAGCGTCATCCTTTGTCGTGTCTTTCTTTTCGTAAACGCCGATTTCGGCAAGAGCATTGTAAAGCTCCTCCTCTGCGGCTTCCTCCTCGCCCTCGACAACTATCGTTGTATCAAGGATTGCCTTTGCATTTGCAAGTGCAGTTGAAAGTCTTTCCGCCTCCTCGGGGGTAAGCGTTGAAAGATCAACCTTTTCCGCCTCGGCGATATATTTCTTGAGGTCTCTTGTATTTCTGTGTCCGTTAAACTGAGGATATTCAACCGTTGTGAAAACGTCCATATCCTTAACAAGAAGCAAATCCATTGCAAGTGAGATTACAACGTCATTCCTTGCAAGCTTTTCGTGATCCTGATTGCCAAAGAACCATGTTGTATACGGGAATGCACAGGTAGATGCATCCACCTGACCGTCGGGAGACATAAAGTTCGTGCCCTGATATCCCTTCTGCGTGTAACCGCTTGGGAACTTTTCGTTAACCTTGCTGAATGTTGCACCGAGCGAAGTTGATGCAGAATGAATTATTTTGTCGGAATTCGAATCTGAATCAATAAGACTGTAAAGTTCAAGACCGTAGCCGCTGATGTCATAAATCTTAACTCCGTTCGAAGCGTAATTTTTTAGATTCTTAATATAATTAACCTGTGACTTATGGAACTTTTCAACATCGTCGGCAAATTTTGTACCCTTAACAAGATACTTTGCGGCAAGCTCGTCATACATTGACGACGGAACAAGGCCCCACATTGTTGTTACTCTTGCAAGTGCCGAATCGGCAAGACCCGATGCAACGCCGTCAAGAAGTCCGATAACAACATTCTTCGGTAAAACTCTGATGGCAATATTTATAAGCCAACCGGTGTAGTTATCCTCTCCGCAGAGCTTTGTAAACATATTTCTGTAAAGACCTGCGTCACTGTAATCAAGTTGACCGAGCATAACCTTTCCGACAATTTCCGAACCGTCGGCAGCAGGAACAACGAGAACAATTTTGTTTATATCCTCTCCCTGCGGATGCTCGCCGACATATGCAACGGAAACCGCACCGCCGAGACTGATCGGGAGAAGATTTACCTTATCCTTACCCGTATCTTTCTTTGCTTTTTCAATGAGCTTTTCAAGATTATCGACAATCTCATACATATCGCCGAATGAATTATATGCGAAATAGTAAAGATTTTCTTCGCCGACTACATCGGTATAACCCTTAATCGGAACATGGTCATAAATTGTTTCCTTTTCCTCCTCTGTGCATTCGGCAACAGAGCGGTTACCGTAATTTTCAACACGGAAATTATTCTTCGGCGTGCCGTCTTCATTGTATGCAATATACTCCAATGCATCATATACCGCATTATATGCTGTCTTTGAAAGACCGCAGTCTTTCTGAGTTATAAGTGAAAGAACAAGCGGAACAATGAGCTTTACAACAAGCTCGGGAACATAGAAATAAAGCGGCCAGCCTGTAATCTTTTGACCGTCGGGATCAACGGCATCATTACCGTCCTCATCCAGCATAAATGTTTTTGCCTGACCGATTCCGTGAATAAGAATTGTCGGATAAACCTCATCCTTTTCAAGGTCATCAACATGTTTGTTGTTAAGTAACACGTCCGTTGCGGCTTCAACGCTGTTAACTTTCGTAACTGCATCCTTATTTATTGCAAATCCGGCGGTTGCGAAAGATGATGCGGTTATGATAACGGTAAGAATGACTGCGATAACCTTTTTTTCAAAGCTGTGCATAATTTTACCTCACTGTTAAATTAGTTAATGCCATGTCTTCTTCGGCTGTTATGATAAATCCGCACTCGGCAGACTCACCTGCGGCAATTTCTTCACCGCCAAGCGTAACGCTTTTGCCCTCGACGAAAGAATTGCAATCCCAGCTCTTTGTCAGTGAAACTACTTCCTTGTCAAAAACAATGGCAGCTTTCCATGAATCGGAATCCGAATCGGAATCGTTGCGAATCGTCAGATTCACCTGATAAGAATGTGTACCGTCGTTATTGTCCCACTCATTAACAATCTGTGCTGTCGAAGTGAAGCTTCCGCCGGTAACGGTTTGCTTTCTTTTATATGAGCTGTTAAGAAGTCTTTCCTTTTGCTCGTCATACGGAATTGAAGCGATATCTCCGATTGAATATCTGAGTATAAGCAGCGCATCCTGGGAATTGACCTCTTCGTCAAGATTTGTATCGGCATTTTTAATCTGATTCTCAAAAAGCTTGTCCTCTTGACCGACCATATACTTGAGAATAAGAATTGCGTCGCCCGAATTGATCTTACCGTCTCCGTTAACGTCGCCCACGGCACAATTCGCATAAGAATCGTTTGTAACTCTTGTTGTGAAATGAATTATAACCGCAAGGGCTGCAAACAAAACAGCAAGCGAGAGAAGAATTATGCATGTTTTTTTTGCGTTATATTTTTTCTTTTTTCGTTTTTTTATAACAGTTGCGTTTGTATTATCCATAAACATCCTCTTTATTCATTTTTATACATTATATCAAACAAAAAAAGTTTTTTCAATCAAATATGAAAAATATAATATTATTTTACAAATAAAAGCGGATAACTGTACAAATAACCGTTTATGCCGTATATCCGAACCGGCCCCGTGCGTGCCGGAACCGAATTGAACCTGCCATAATTGTCGAATAAATACCGATTTGCATAACACTTGTTCGGCAAATGAAGCGAATTGTTTTACGCTTTGCCTTTGTTCTGCCGAATCTTAATTAAAAAATGAGTCAAAATGTAAGTGATAAAACTTGACTACCGACCGATAATATATTAGAATATAATAATCAAAATGTAAAAGTGGCTCGAATTTTTGCAAAATCGGCACATCCTATGCGGGATTTTGCAAGAACTCGAACCACCGGATAATGAAAGGTGATACTATGTCAAAAAGGGAAAATCTCAGAAACGTTGCCATCATTGCTCACGTTGACCACGGCAAAACGACCTTGGTTGATGAGCTTTTGAAGCAGAGCGGAACGTTCCGTGAAAACGAGCAGGTTCAGGAAAGAGTCATGGACTCCAACGACCTTGAAAGAGAGCGTGGAATTACAATTCTTTCAAAGAATACGGCAGTTCATTACAAGAACACTAAAATAAATATTGTCGACACCCCGGGTCATGCCGATTTCGGCGGCGAGGTTGAGCGAATCCTCACCATGGTTGACGGAGTTTTGCTCCTTGTTGACGCCTTCGAGGGCTGCATGCCTCAGACAAGATTTGTTCTTAAAAAAGCTCTTAATCTCAAGAAAAAGGTTCTTGTTGTTGTCAATAAAATCGACCGCCCCGGTGCAAGACCGTCCGAGGTTATCGACGAGGTACTCGACCTCTTTATCGAGCTTGGCGCAGACGAGAATCAGATTGAGTTCCCTGTTGTTTACGCTTCGGCCAAGGACGGCTATTCGTCGCTCGACCCCAACGTTCGTGAGGGTGATATGAGACCGCTCCTTGATGCAATTCTCGAGCATATCAGTGCTCCCGAAGGTGACATTGACGGGCCGCTTCAGATTCTTTTCTCCAGCCTTGATTATGATGATTATATCGGCAGAATCGGTGTAGGCCGAGTTGAAAGAGGTAAGATTCTCCGTGGAGAAAACGTTGTTCTCTGCAAGCAGGACGGCAAACAGGAAAACGTTAAAATTTCACGCCTTTACCAGTTTGAAGGTCTTAAAAGAGTTGAGGTTGACAGTGCAATGATGGGTGATATCGTTTGCGTTTCCGGCATTGCAGACCTCAATATCGGTGAAACGGCATGTGACCCGGAATGCATCGAGCCGCTCCCGTTTGTTAAAATTGACGAGCCGACTATTTCAATGAACTTTATCGTTAACGACAGCCCCTTTGCAGGACGTGAGGGTAAGTTTGTCACATCAAGAAATCTCCGTGACCGACTTTTCAAAGAGGTTGAAACAAACGTAAGCATGAGGGTTGAGGAAACAGACTCAACCGACACCTTCAAGGTTTCCGGCAGAGGTGAGCTTCACCTTTCCATTCTTATTGAAACAATGCGCCGCCAGGGCTATGAATTCCAGGTTTCCCGCCCTGAGGTTATCTATAAAACAATTAACGGTCAGCTTTGCGAACCGATGGAGCTTCTCATCATTGAGGTTCCGGAGCAATACGTCGGTTCGGTTATTGAAAAGCTCGGCTCACGCAAGGGCGAGCTTGAAAACATGGGTTCGAGGAACGGCGGAGCCACTCACCTTGAATTCAAAATTCCGGCAAGAGGCCTTATCGGCTACCGTTCGGAGTTTATGACCGACACCAACGGCAACGGCATCATGAATCAGCTCTTTGCGGGCTATGAGCCGTACAAGGGCGATATTCAGACCAGAGAGCGCGGCTCGATCGTTGTTCACGAAACAGGCACAAGCACAGGCTATGGCCTTTTCAACACTCAGGACAGAGGACGTCTGTTCATCGGACCGGGCGTAGAGGTTTATGAGGGCATGATCGTCGGTGAATGCTCAAGAAATGAGGATATCGTTTGCAACGTTTGCAAGAAAAAGCAGATGACAAACACCCGTGCCGCAGGCAGTGACGATGCACTTCGCCTTGTCCCCCATTCGACGCTCAGCCTTGAGCAGTCAATGGAATTCATCAAGGACGACGAGCTTCTTGAGGTTACTCCCGAATCGCTCAGACTTCGCAAGCGTGTTCTTTCGAAGGAACAGCGCATGAAGCAGATGTTCAGGAAGAAATGATTGTTTTTATGCCCCATATTTCGTCGGCATCCATTAAATCAGACTATTAACATTCTCGGTGATACTATGACAGACGAAGAAAATGCAAACAGAACAGCGGTTGCTCTCGGCAACTTTGACGGCATGCACGTCGGTCATATGGCGGTGCTTGAAGCTGCAAAAGGCTTCCGAAAGGAGGGTCTTGTACCCGTTGCCGTGCTTTTTGACGAGCACAGTATGAAAGCAATCACAGGCACTGCTCCGCCGATGTTGATGACCGTCGGCGAGCGAAACGAGTTTATAATAAAAAACGGACTGAATATCGAAACAATCATTTTTAACGAGATAAAAAATCTTTCTCCCGAAGATTTTGTTGAAAAGATTCTAATTAAAAAACTCAGAGCGGCGGCAGTTTGCTGCGGCTACAATTATCGCTTCGGCAAGAATGCTGCCGGTACAGCACAAACAATGCAGGAAATCTGCAACAAACTCGGTATCAAATGCAAAATTGCCGGTGAGGTTGATGTTGCCGGCTGTGCAGTAAGCTCAACACAAATCAGGGATTTAATTGAAAACGGCGAAATAAAAAAAGCAAATGAAATGCTCGGCCATAAATTCGGCTTTTCTGCGCCCGTTATTGACGGAGAAAAACGAGGCAGAAAGCTCGGTTTTCCAACCGTTAATCAGGAGCTGCCAAAAGAGCTTGTGCTGCCAAAGTTCGGCGTTTATCAGACGGACGTTACCGTTGAAGGCAAGCACTACAAAGGCGTAACCAATATCGGCAGACGTCCGACTGTCGGAACTGAAAAAGTTCTCAGCGAAACATATATAATTGATTTTCACAGAAATATCTACGGTGAAAGCGTCGATATACGGCCGATAAGATTTATTCGTCCGGAAAGAAAGTTTTCTTCATTCGATGAGCTTGCCTGTCAAATAAAAAACGACGCAAAGGAGTGCGCTGATGTATACTAATTGGAATGAGCTGAAAAGCGACTGCTACGGTTGTAATAAATGCGAACTCGGTGCAACGAGAACCAATCTCGTTTTCGGCGTCGGAAATGAAAATGCAGAAGTGCTTTTCATCGGTGAAGGTCCGGGCGAACAGGAGGATCTCAAGGGTGAACCCTTTGTCGGCAGGAGCGGCCAGCTTTTGGATAAATACCTTGACGCAATAGGCCTGGATAGGAAAAAGAATATTTACATAGCTAACATGGTTAAGTGCAGACCTCCGCACAATCGCGACCCAAAGCCCGAGGAGCAAAACGCCTGCATCGCATGGCTTAGGGAGCAGGTCAGACTTATGCGACCGAAAATCATTGTTTGCGTCGGAAGGATTTCCGCACAGCGGCTCATCGGTCCCGATTTCAAGGTTACGAAGCAGCACGGCGAATTTATTGAAAAAAACGGTGTGCTTATGATGGGAACTTTCCACCCTGCGGCCCTGCTTCGCAACCCCAACAACAAGCCTCAGGCGCTTGAGGATTTCCTTGGGCTGAGAGATAAAATCAATGAAGTATGTGAGCATACATACTGAGTTCTTGAGAGGAGAAATCACATGAAAAAAGCGCTTTCAATCCTTGTGGCGGCCGTAATGCTTTTCGCAACCTTTGCAGTCGGTATTTCGGCAGAAAAATCTTCCCCGGCACTTCGTTTCAATGAGGATGGAAAATTCAGAATCCTGCAGGTTGCAGACCTTCAGGACAACGCAGTTCTCAATCCCGTTGCCAAAGATTTTCTCAAAGCGGCAATCGAAAACGAGAAGCCTGATCTTATCGTTCTTACAGGCGACAACTTCGCAGGCTATTCAACAGGCACAAATATTTGTCACACCATTGACAAATCTCTTGCCAAAAAAGCAATCAACGAGTATATGTCTATCTTTGAGAAGTATGGCATACCCGTGACAATGGTTCCCGGCAACCATGATGATGACGATATCAAGCTCACAAAGGAAGAGGAGCTTGCAATGTACGAAAAGTACGATTGCTTTATCGGCTATGATGCAGACCCCGAGATGTACGGCTGCGGCACGCATAATATCCCGATATATTCTTCAAAGAACGCTTACAAGCTTGCATATAATCTCTGGATGTTTGATTCAAACACATATGACGAGGAGCTTGGCGGCTATGACTATGTTCATGACGATCAGGTTGAATGGTATGTGAACAAGTCAAATGAGCTCAAAGCCGCGAACGACGGCAAGACTGTTCCGTCAATGGTATTCCAGCACATCATCGTTAAAGAAATTTACGATATCATTGAGGAATGTCCGGCAGGTACTCCGAACTCAATGGAGAAAGACGGCAAGACTTACAAGTTCAAGGACGAGAACTACAAGACAGGCAACTTCAAAGAGTGGCCCTGCCCGGGAACAAGACCGAGCAAGCAGTTCGGCACAATGGTTGACCAGGGCGATGTTGTTGCAATGTTCTTCGGCCATGACCACAACAATTCCTTTGAAGTAAACTACAAAGGAATTGACCTTGTTGCAACTCCGGGCTTTACCTTTTCAAGCTACGGCAACGAGGAAAAGGGATTCAGAGTTATTGACCTTGACGAAAACGATACCTCCACATATGAAACTCATATTGTTCAGTGGCAGGACTATTACGGCTCAAGCAAGATGGCAATGAACCATTACAACATGTATGCACAAGAAAACAGCGGCTGGGTTAAATTCACTTCGGCCCTCAAGTATATCCCGTTTGCACTTATCAAAGTTCTTTTCGGTTACATATTTTAATTAAAAAAGATAATCCGTCGGAAAATTCCGGCGGATTTTTTATACTCACTCTGAGCTACACAATATATTGCAAAAACACCGCAGTTATAAAAAAACAAAGTCCGAAAGCATAACTTCCGAACTTTGAAAAATTTTGAAATTTTTATCTCTTGCTGAACTGTCGCAGCGTTAAGAAAACAGTCCTGCGGACTGTTTTTAGTCTGCGACCGCAGCAGCTATGCTGCGAGGACACCGCAGTTATAAACAAAACCCCGAAAGAGGAATCTTCCGGGGTTGGTATAACAAGACAAATTTTTATCTCTTGCTGAACTGCGGTGCACGACGAGCGCCTTTGAGACCGTATTTCTTTCTTTCCTTCATTCTCGGGTCACGAGTGAGGAAGCCTGCCTTCTTGAGAGCTGAACGAAGTGATTCGTCATACTGAAGAAGAGCTCTTGAAAGACCGTGACGGATAGCACCTGCCTGACCTGTTACACCGCCGCCGTTAACACGGCAAACGATATCGAACTTCTCGGTTGTACCTGTAAGCTCGAGAGGCTGACGAACGATAAGCTTGAGTGTCTCAAGTCCGAAATAATCATCAATGTCTCTGTCGTTGATGGTTACCTTGCCCGTACCTGCATAAACACGAACACGAGCTACTGATTTCTTTCTACGGCCTGTACCGTAGAAGTAAGGATTAGAATCGTACATTATTGTTGCCTCCCTTCATTAAAATGCCCACTCTTCGGGCTTCTGTGCGGCATGCTTGTGCTCTGCACCTGCATATACACGAAGTCTTGTGAGTGCTTCACGGCCGATTGTTGTGTCGGGAATCATACCCTTAACAGCCTTCTCAACTGCAAAAGTCGGCTTTGTACGCATAAGAGTGCTGTACTTAACCTTCTTCATATTGCCGATGTAACCGGTGTGATGATAGTACATTTTCTGATCGAGCTTGTTGCCTGTAAGAACAACCTTCTCTGCATTGATTATGATAACGTGATCGCCGCAGTCTGCATGAGGAGCGAACTGGGGCTTATGCTTACCACGGAGAAGAACCGCAGCCTCAGCCGCAACACGGCCGAGCGGCTTTCCCGCTGCGTCAAGCACATACCACTTGCGGACGATGTCGCCCGACTTAGGCATATAAGTTGACATAAACTTACCTCCAAATAAATTTTTACTGCTCGAATATATTAACACAACCCTTTGATTAAGTCAAGAACTTTTTCTCAATTTTTTAATTTATCGTTCACGAACTCTCGTATGCTCGTTTTTTCTTCGTTTTTCATGCACTTTTCTCATTAATAATTTACAGAAATTTTTAGAAAAAATCTATGTGCTAACCCATTATCATTCACGTTGTCCCTCTTTTTATTGAATCAGGCCGTAATATATGTTATAATATTTTTATATGGGAGGGTTGTGTATGACAGATGTAACTATAAATATTCCCGCAAGAACGCTGCACCTTTGCCCTGTTATGACAGGTTTTATTCTGCTTAAAAATCAGGGGAAGCTTAGCTTAAAAATAAATACAGATGTCAGCTTGCCCTCGGCGAGCATCATGGAAACTATTGTCGACGGTAAACGTCTTGCATACGACATGGCAGACGGATATAATTTTCATAACCTCGCCGAAATCGAAGAATATATAAAGACCTGCGATTTCTATTTTAAACGCAGCTTTTCCGACAATCAGAACCGTAGCCTTTTTCGAGAGCAAGCCGATAAAATATATCGGTGGGGTTTTAACTATCTTGTAACCTGCGACGGCAACGACTGTTTCAATCACAATCCCGACAAAAGGCTGATTGAAATCGTAAATTTTTTCAGAGGAAGAAAACCGTTAAGATATTTCACATATGACCGCTTCGAAGCCGTTCCTAACAAAAAAGACGAGCAAAAAATTTTGTTTATGACCCGTCTTTGGAGCGATAAACAAACTACATCAAAAAATATTGACGAAGCCAATTCAATGCGAATCGGCATTGTGAAAGCCCTGCAAAAGGAATACCCGAACAATTCAATTACGGGAATCTACGACAGCGAGCTTGCAAGAACGCTTTGTCCCGAGCTTATTCTGCCAGATAAAATCACCAAGAGAGACAGTTATCTTGAAACAATGAAGGCCTCGGATATCTGTATAGGCAGCACAGGACTGCACGGCTCAATCGGCTGGAAAACAGGCGAATATATCGCCGCCTCTCGTGCAATTATAAATGAAGCTTTTTGCTATGAGGTAACAGGAGATTTTGAGATAGGCAAAAATTATCTTGCTTTTCAAAGCGTTGACGAGTGTATAACACATATCGACAAGCTTTTCAACGATTCCAATATGGTTTACGAAATGAAGCAAAATAACCGTAACTATTATCTGAACTATCTTCGCCCCGACATTCAGGTTGCGAATTCTCTGAAAGAAGCGGGTATTACAATATAATAAACTAAAAAAGGCGTTCGCCCTCAAGAGAGAGTGAACGCCTTAATTTTATTATGTTTATTAAAGCTTTGCTGCAAGGTCCTTGATATAAGCCTTGAAGTCTTCGCCGATTTCATCATGATTGAGAGCAACTTCACAGTTAGCCTTCATGATGCCGAGCTTATTGCCCATATCGTATCTGATTCCGTCAAAGTCAAGAGCGAGAAGATCGCCTTCCTTGCCGAGACGGGTAAGAGTATCTGTGAAATAAAGCTCTTCTCCCTCGGGTGTTTTTGCAAGATCTTCTGCAAGATAATCAAATACCTGCGGCGGTGCAACAACACGGCCGAGAATCGAATAACAGGACATAATCTGGTCGTCTGTCGGCTTCTCGATGATATTGTGGACATCCATAACCTTCGGGTTATCCTCATGATGCGTTACGTCAAGCGAGCAATATTTCGGAACGTCCTTTCTCGGAACTTCCTTAACGCCTACAACGCCCTTGCCTGTTGCTTCAAAAACATCGCAAAGCTGCTTTGTTACCGGATACTCATTGTTGATGATAACATCGTCACCGTAGAGAATGGCAAACGGCTCGTTGCCGACAAAGCTCTTTGCACACATAATAGCATGGCCGAGACCCTTTGTCTCCTTCTGACGAAGGAAATAAACATTTGCAATGTTTGAGCAGTGAAGAACATCCTCGTAGAGCTTTTTCTTGCTCGGATTCTTTGCAAGTTTATCTTCAAGCTCGTAGCTGTGGTCGAAATGATCCTCAATAACACCCTTGCCTCTGTTCGTGATTATAAGGATATCCTCAATGCCTGCCGCTGCGGCTTCTTCGACAATGTACTGAATCGCCGGCTTGTCAACGATGTTGAGCATTTCCTTCGGAACTGCCTTTGATGCAGGCAGAACTCTTGTTCCGAGACCTGCTGCGGGAATTATGGCTTTCTTGATTTTCATAAAAAATCCTCCTGAAATCAGAAATTTATTTTATATGCAATGTTCAACAGCAGGCTTGGCAGATAATTATCCACCATGATTGCAATTATCGGCATAATAACTGAAACGCCGCCGTTGCGCATAATTGTATACTTAACAATGTTCGGCTCAGTCGATGAATCGTGTGCAAGACTGATAATCCTGAGCATTTTTTTCTTGAACAAATAGTTTGCAATAAGTGCAGCTATTGTATTAGGAATGACTTTTTGAATCAATAATATAATAGCAAGCGTCGGGATTGCCGCCTTGGTAAGCTTCTGTGCTTCGGCATAAAGCTTATCAAACTTTTGACTGTCCTCACCCGAGAGATCGTCCTTACCCTTAACAAGCTCGTTTATCTCCTGCTGAACGGAAACCATTTTTTCATAAACTCCGTATACCTTTTCGGTCTGCGAAATAGTTGCAAGACTAAGCGCAACAGAAAGTGCGAGAAAAACAGCTCCTACCTTGTAAAGCTTCCTGTAAAAGAACCAATAGGGGGCAAAGAAGAATGCCGCCCAATTCCATGAGAGCTTACCGTTTTTCTTTTTCTGCTTCATGAATTTGGAAATATATCTCGGAGCGGAATTCTGAATATAGTCGGCAGCTTCGCCGACTGTTGCCCCGCCGATATCGTCCTTCGGGTCGTAAAGCACACCTCGCATGAACACAGATTCCATGCTCTGCGGCGTTGCCTGGACAAAAGGTGAGCTCTGCTCCGGTTGTTCCTGCTCCTGTTGAACGGCCTGCTCGGCTTCCGCCTTTCGCTTCTCTTCATCGGGATCCGTCCACGTGAAGCCCGTTGAGTGGAGATACTCATTGACGCATTTATTATTTTTTTCGTAACAGCTTCGGTGCTGAGGTGTTCCGCATATCGGGCAAACGACAATATCGTCGCCTTCCTTGAGCGGTTCTCTGCATCCGTCGCAAATTTTTCCTGTATAATTCATCAAATTACCCCAGTTTTCATATTTGACGGTATTATTATAACACAACAGTCAAGTATATTGTAGCATTTTTTTGAACTTTTTGGGAAATATTATTTAAATCTTTCTTTACATACAACCATTTTTACGATATAATCTATTCGTAAAACTATGTGTATATGGTATTGTGAGGTATTCTAATGGTACAATTTGAAGAATTAAGACTGCATTTGCTTGAATATGAAGATAAGCTCAAGGAGCTGGGTGAAGCGCTCGGCTTGGAAGAAATGAAAAAGACCGTTGCCGAGCTGGAAGCAAAAACAGCCGAGAACGGATTTTGGGACGACGTTGCCGGAACGCAGGTCGTTCTCCAGAAAATTGCATCGCTTAAAAATAAAATTCAGAAATACGAAAATCTTAAGGCAACCTATGAGGACGATCTGACAATGATCGAGCTTTCAGACGAGGAAGAGGATCTTGACATGCTCGAGGAATGTCAGCATAGCGTTGATGCGTTCATCAAGGAGCTTGATGCGCAGACCCTCAGCACCCTGCTTTCGGGCGAGTATGACAGCAAAAACGCTATCCTCACCTTCCACGCAGGTGCAGGCGGAACAGAGGCTCAGGACTGGAACCAGATGCTTGTCAGAATGTATACCCGTTGGGGCGAGCAGCATGGCTTCAAGGTCAGCATGCTCGACTTCCTTGACGGCGATGAAGCAGGCCTCAAATCTGCCGTTCTTTGCATCGAGGGTGAAAACGCATACGGCTATATGAAGAGTGAAGCAGGTGTTCACCGCCTTGTTCGTGTTTCTCCGTTCGATTCATCGGGACGTCGCCATACATCGTTTGCTTCTTTGGAGGTTATGCCCGAAATCGACGATACAATCGAGGTTGAAATAAATCCCGAAGATATCAAGATGGAGGTTTACAGAGCCTCCGGTGCAGGCGGACAGAAAGTTAACAAAACTTCATCTGCCGTTCGTCTTATCCATATCCCGACAAACATAGTTGTTTCCTGTCAGGTTGAAAGAAGCCAGCATCAGAACCGTGAGGTTGCGATGAGAATGCTCAAATCAAAGCTCCTTGAAATTAAAGAGAGAGAGCATCTTGACAAGATTGAAGATATCAAGGGCGAGCAAAAGGAAATCGGCTGGGGCAGTCAGATTCGTTCATATGTTTTCATGCCCTACACTCTCGTTAAAGATCACAGAACAGGCTTTGAGGTCGGTAACATCAACGCTGTTATGGACGGCGACATCGACGGCTTCATAAATGCATACCTTAAGCAGGCGTCTTTGGAGAATAAATAAAAAGGGATGTTATTATGAATATCATTGACATTTCAAAACCGCTTTTGACCACAGTCGAATATCCGGGCGATCCCGAAACAAGACTTGACACCGTCCGTTCTATCGAAAAGGGTGATGAATGCAACCTTTCGGCCGTTTATGCGTGTGTTCATACGGCAACACATGCCGACGCTCCGTGTCATTTTCTTGACGGCGGCGAAACGATTGAGGAGGTTGACCTTAGCAAATACATCGGCCAGTGCACAGTCATTGAGGTTCCGCCGGGGGTTATAACCGGTGAATATGTCAACAGATATTTTCCGAAAAAGTGTTCCCGGCTTCTCATTAAAGGCGACGCTCAGTCATTCTTCATGGAAAGTGCCGCATACGAGGCGGTTGACACTGGAATTTGCCTTATCGGCACGGATGCCGACTCGGTCGGAAAATCGGGTAACCAAATCAAGCCGCACAAGGCTTTTCTGCAAAACGGGGTTGCAATACTCGAAAACCTTGACCTTTCAAAAGTTGAGCCGGGTGACTATTACCTTATTGCACCTCCTGTTAAGATGGGTGCAATAGACGGTGCTCCCGTCAGAGCAATTTTGATTGACGATTACATTTTATGGAACAGAGTAACCCTTGATTAAACGGAGGACAGAGATGAAAGATTTCATAAAACAAGCGGCACATGTTAAGCCAAGTGCAAATCAGCTCAGGCTTTTGACCGAAACGCCCTTTTATGCTTTCATTCATTTCAGTCCCAACACATACACAAATCTTGAATGGGGTACGGGCGATGAAGACCCGACAATTTTTAACCCGGTAAATCTTGACTGCGACGGTTGGTGCGAGGCCGTCAAATCCGCAGGAATGAAAGGCGTTGTCATCACAGCAAAGCATCATGACGGTTTCTGCCTTTGGCAAACAAAATACACCGATCACAGCATGAAAAAAAGTCCGTATAAAAACGGTAACGGCGATATTGTTAAAGAGCTTTCCGACGCATGCCGCCGTTACGGGCTGAAATTCGGCTTTTACCTTTCTCCATGGGACAGGCACTCCGAACTTTACGGCACGGACGAATATAACGATTACTACAAAGCACAGCTTACCGAGCTTCTGACAAACTACGGCGAGATTTTTCATGTCTGGTTTGACGGAGCGTGCGGCGAAGGGCCGAACGGGAAGAAACAGATTTATGATTTTGACGGCTATTTTGAGCTGATACATAAATATCAGCCGAATGCAACTGTTTTTAACGATAAAGGTCCGATTCGCTGGTGCGGCAATGAGGATGGGTCGTCGAGACATGCCGAATGGGCTGTCGTTCCGTCCGAGCTTTGTCCCAACTGTGAGATTCAAACCGAGCCCGGGCCTTTAAACGGCGACCTTTCCTATATGTATAACATGGACGAAAACATCGGCTCGCTGAGCAATATACTTTACTCAAAAGGCTTAGTCTTCGCTCCGTCCGAGGTGGATATGTCAATTCGACCCGGCTGGTTCTACCACGAAAACGAAGAACCTTATTCGCTTGACCGTTTATTTGACACATATTTGCGTTCGGTCGGCGGCAACACAACTTTTATTTTGAATATTCCGCCAAAACCCGATGGCACCTTTGACAAAAAGGACGTTAAAAGGCTTAAGGAGCTTGGCGAGAAAATACGGGGATGCTTTTCGGAAAATCTTGCCGAGGGCAAAAATATAACGATCGAACCGTACCATGGCAGCGATTCGCAATGTACGGTTGAAATTGATCTTGAGAAAGAAGAAAATATAGCTTACCTTGAAATATGCGAAAATATTGCCAACGGGCAGCGCATAGAAAGCTTTTTTGTTCAGCTGTTCAATGGCAGATGGGAAAACAAATTTGAAGGCACTACTGTCGGCGCAAGGAAAATTATTCGTTTCAATAACGGGTTTACTGCGAGTAAACTGAGAATTTTCGTTACCGCTTCCCGGGATATGCCCGAGTTTGGAAAAATTGCGGTTTACTAAAGCGACTGTTGATTAATTCAGCGGTTATCAAAATGGAGGTATGTTATGAAAAGGGTTCTTGATTTTATAATCAGCCTTTTTGCATTGATTATTCTTTCACCATTGTTTCTGATAGTTTCTGTCTGTATTCTGATATCCGACGGAAGCCCTGTGTTTTTCCGCCAAAAACGAGTCGGTAAAAACAATGAGCTTTTTGAAATATATAAATTTCGAACGATGAAACGCGGAACAGAGAACGTTGCCAGCAATGACCTCTCCGATGCCAATGTGAAAATAACAAAATTCGGAAAAATTCTTCGTGCGACAAGCATTGACGAACTTCCTCAATTTCTTAATATTCTCAACGGAACCATGAGCCTTATAGGCCCTCGTCCGCTTATTCCCGAAGAAACAGAAATCAGAGAGCTTCGCCAAAAATATAATGTATACAGTGTTCGCCCGGGCATAACCGGCTGGGCGCAGGTTAACGGACGTGACAATGTTTCGGCAGAGAAAAAGGCTCTGCTCGACAAGGAATATGTCGAAAAGCAAAGCCTTATGTTTGATATTAAAATTTTCTTTATGACGATTCATCAGGTTCTTTGCCGCAAGGACGTAAACGAAGGAAACAACAGAACTTAATTTGCGTTCAGGTATTCCTCAAGCGTAACGCCTTTTGCCGTGATATCCTTTGCGGCCTCAACGCCGACAAAGCGGTAATGCCACGGCTCATAGATAACCTTGGTAATGGCACGGGATTTTGCGTCTTTCGGATAGCGGAGTATGAATCCGAAATCGGCGGCATTTTCTCTCAACCATGCTGCCTCATCGGTATCCTCAAAGCTTTCGGAAAGTGAGCAGATATCCATTGCAAGACCTGCATTGTGTTCGCTTCCGCCGGGAATCATTACCTCGGTTGCGGCAGCAACGGTTGCCTTTGTTTTGTCAAGACCGTTGTTATCAATTTCAAGCTGAATTTGGTCTTCGAAAAGCTCGACCTGAAGATCATATGAGCGGTAGCCGGAAACAGGTGTCAGCTCAATTCCGTCCTCCAAGGCCTTGTCATACATCGCCTGATAGTACGGCGCAACACGGTAATCGAGATATTTCCCCGATCCTTTAACAGCTTCGGCAAGTGTCGGTTCATAGTCCTCCGGCAAAACATGAGTTCCGTTAAGAAGAATTGATGAAAGCGAAGAATTTGCATCAATGTTGATTATCTGCGGATTAAATCCGGCATAGGAATATTTATAATTGCTGACAACATTTTGCTTCTTTTCCGTTTTTTCTTTACTGACGGTTGTTTCATTTTCAGCGGTCGTGTTTTCATTCTTTTTGGACATTTCGTCAGAATTGTTCGTTGTGTTCACCCCCGGAATTGTGGTAATCTCAACTTGTGCATTTACTGTTTTTCCGGTGTTTTTATATTCGCTGTGCACATTAACCGCCGCACCGACGGTTGTAACGGCAACGATAAGAATGATTGACTGTATGACAATCATCTTTATTACACGTGGCGTAATTTTTTTATTCATTGTTATGTCACTTCCTTGATATTTTATATTTCTATTTTATTCGTTTATTGAGTCATTGTCAACAATGCTTTATAAAAATTATATTCTTTGAAAGGAAAGATTCCAATGAAAGCATCGGAAAGCGTAGCAAGATACGATTCAGAAGTCCGTCTCTATACAAACTACGCAATTAAAAACATTAAAAAAGTCTGCAAGGACTTTGGCCCCCGCCCTGTCGGCAGTGAGGCAGAAAAAAGCGCTCAGCTTCACATGAAGGAAGAGCTTGAATCATCATGCGACACCGTTACGAGAGAAGAATACAAATGCTCGGACAAAGCGTTTATGGCATGGGTTCCCCTCGGAGCAGTTCTTATTCTCTTCTCAATCGTAATGTTTACGCTCGGTATTCCCGTTGCATCACTTGCAGCTTCACTTGTTACTCTTTTTATCATTCTCGCAGAGTTCATTTTTTACAAACCCGTTCTTGACGTTTTCTTCCCGAAAAAGACCTCAGGAAACGTTATCGGTGTTCGTAAGGCATCCGGAGAAACCAAGAAGCGTATCATCATTGCCGGACACACAGACTCGGCTTTTGAATGGACATACACTTACCATGGCGGACATAATGCCGTGCTCACAATTATTCTCACAGCTGTTATTGCAATCCTCCTCGGCATCGGCGGAAGCATCTACGCTCTTATTGCCGACGTGCAGGGCATTGTTTGGACAGGCGATAACCTCGCTATGAAAATTATTGCTGTTGTTACCTATGTAACTGTTCCCGTTATCTGCGCAGCTATTGTTTTCACAAACTATAAGCGTCCTGTTATGGGCGCAAACGATGACCTTTCCGGTTGCTTCATTTCGGCGGCTGTTGTAAAGTTCCTTGCCGCAAACGATATTCGTTTTGAAAACACAGAGGTCGTTGCGGCTATGGTAGGCGGCGAAGAGGCAGGCCTCAGAGGTACAAAAGCTTACATGAAAGCTCATGCGCAGGAGTTTAAGGACGATAAGAACGTTGAAACAATTTTTGTTGCTTTCGATACAATCCGCGAGCATGAATTCATGGCTATCTATGACAAGGATATGACAGGCGTTGTAAAGAACGACAAGAGAGTTGCAAAGCTTCTTCAGGATGCGGCAAAGGAAGTCGGCTATGACGTTCCGATCAAGGCAATCGAGCTTGGTTCAACGGATGCAGCAGCAGCTTCTCAGGCAGGTATCCCGGCCGCTTCATTCACGGCTATGGACCCCGCTCCGGCAAGATACTATCATACACGTCTTGATACCGAGGATAACCTCGACCCGAAAACACTTGAGATCGGTCTCAAAATTGCTCTTGAAACCGTATTTGATTTTGACGAAAAGGGAATCTGACAAAATTCAATCACTTTTCCCAAATATTTTCCTTAAAACTATTGGATTTTTGAATTTATTATGGTATAATCAAATAGTGAATTTATTATTGCTCAAAAGGAGTTGGCATTGTGAATAAAAAAATTGTAAGATTTTCGTCACTCTTGCTTGCATTGCTCATGGTACTTTCCCTGTGCGCTTGCGGCGAGGAGGAAAAAACGTACGATTACAAGTCACCCATACCTACAACTACGGAAGAAATCCTTACAAGATTTAATGACGCAATGGCAGATGCAAAAAAGGGCAACCCGGGCATCAGCTACAGCATCAAGCAGGGAGCAAGCATGAGCGGTGAGCAGAAGGATAAGTGCGAGAACGAATACGTTAAGGCCGCTTTCAAGACCGTTTCAAAAGCTATCACAAAGGAGAGTTTCTCTAACGATACTGCCTACGGTGAAAGCACAAAGGATATTTTCCCGACTTTCGGTTCCGAGGAATCTCCCGTACTCACAAATGCCGACATTCGTTCTGCATATGTTATGGAGAACAAGGATGACGGTACAGGTGCAACCTACATAATCGTTATCAAAATTTATCCCGAGAAGAACCCTAACCAGAAGGACAGCATATACGGAAAGCTTTATAACATTATGGATGATAAGGAAATTCTTTCTCACTTTGATGTTGTCAACAGCGTCGTAACGGTTGATTCCTACAGCGCACAGTACGGTGAAGGAACAATCCGTGCAACTCTCAGGAAAGATAACAATCAGCTCACAGAACTTAGGCTTACAAGAAACGTTGTTGTTTCGACGGCTCTTACGGGCGTAGGCACTCTTGCAGATCTTGGCACAGTTCCGTTTGAGTTCAACTATGATGCAACCGAAACCTATACTGTTGACTGGTTTGATCCCGCAACAAAGGATGCAAAATAAAATAGCTTAATAACAAATTACCCTCGGCGGAAACAATCCGCTGAGGGTTTTGTCATGTTATGTTTTTACTTGCAATAGTTTTCAATATAATTATCAATGGCTTCGGATATAATCTTAATTGCAACGCTGCGTTCGCTTACTTCATTTACCGCAGTTTCTTTATTTTCAAGTGTTTTATAAACCGAGAAGAAATGACGCATCTCATCAAAAATATGCTTTGGGAGCTGGTCAATGTTGGTATAAATATTGTAATTCGGGTCATTAAAAGGAATTGCAATTATTTTTTCGTCGTTGCGTCCGTTATCAATCATAGAAATTACGCCTATCGGATAAGCACGGCAAAGAGTAAGAGGCTCAAGCGGCTCGGAACAGAGCAGGAGCACATCCAGCGGGTCGCCGTCATCACCGAGCGATCTTGGAATAAAGCCATAGTTAGCCGGATAGTGAGTCGAGGTATAAAGAATTCGATCAAGAATAATCAAGCCCGTTTCTTTATCAAGCTCATATTTTTTCTTGCTGCCTTTCGGAATTTCCACCACGCAAACAAAATCCTCCGGTGAAATTCTTTTCGGTGAAATATCATGCCATATGTTCATAAATTAACACTCCTTTGGTTTTATAGTAACTTATTTCAAAATAAATGTCAAGCAACGGGATTGTTCAAAACAAATTCATTTTTCCCGACGGTGAGCGGCATTTTTTCATTGAATGCAACAAGCGAAGCGTTGATTCCGTCACACAGATCAATACAAATTTCAATTTCGTTACCGCATCGCTTCCATGAAACCGCAACCTCACCGTGCGGCGTCGTAATTTTTCCCTTTGCAAATCCGAGGCATTCGGGAAAAGCGGGAGCTATTGTAATTTGGTCATATCTTACGGTTTCTTTCCCCTGCTTTATACCGAGAATTTCTTCAAACAGGAACTCGGTACTTGCTCCGAACATCGGGTGAGAATGAGAAGCCTCGCCGTTCCAGTTTTCCCAGAGCGTTGTTGCGCCTGCACGTCGCATAAAATCAAAAGAGACCTCGCCCTTGTTGGCAAGCAGTCTGGTTGCAAGCTCGCCGTTACCTGTTTTATAAAGCACGTTGAGAAGTATTTCCGTGCCGAATATCCCCGTGTCAAATTCTGTTTTTTCGCTGTATTTTTTCACTATATTCTCTATCGTTCTCTCATCGCCGAGACCGCAATCGACAGCAAAAGCATTTGCTCCCTGAATATTATTGAAAAAGTCTCCCGTCGTCTCATCAAAATATTTCTCCGTCACCGCTCGTGAATGTTTTGTGATTAAACTCTCGTATTTGTCATACGGTCTGCCGAGCACCTTGGCGCAGAAAATCAATCGTTTAAGCTGCGAAATAAACATAGTTGTGTTGACAAGCTCTTCGGGAATTTCTATCTTCGTCGGCGTACACCAATCGCCGAGACACCATCCGTCTTTTTCTTCCCGGACAATCATTCCGTTTTCTGTTCGGCTTTCCATGTATTCAACAAATTTTTCCATAGAGGAAAACATAGCTTCAAGCTCATTTCTGTGGCCGTAATGCCGATAGAATTGATACGGTACGTTGATTATCGCCCCTCCCCAGCCGGCCGGGCCGCCACCGCCGCCTGCAAACGGTGCAGTATGCTGAACATGGCCTGTCGTCTTGTCCTGGCAGTCCCATATATCCGCTATCCATTTTCTGTAAAAGCTTTCTGCGTCAAACTCAGTCATTACGGCGTTACACGTCAGCTGACCATCCCCTGTATATCCGAGCCTTTCACGATGGGGACAGTCCGACGGAACGCCCGAATGCATATTGGAAAGCTGAGTGTTTACAAAAGTCCTGTAATACCAGTTAAGCGTTTCATCGCTGCACTCAAAAGCCGATGTCACATCAATATCCGAATGAATCACTCGAATTTCGACAGGTCTTGCATTGTTTGTCAAGGTAAAAAATCTGAACCCAAACCAGCAGAAAAACGGCTGATAAATTTTTTCTTCATCTGTTATAAATGTTTCCATCTGCCGCTGTTCATTAAAGCCTACAGACATATTGTTGAGTGTTAAATCGTCGTTCAGATTTTCTGCACATTCCATTACGACCGTTTCGCCTGCAAGCTCACACATAACAACGGGATATCCGGAGACATTGCGCTCAATTTTATAAACCGAATACTCGCCGAAATCTTTAACAAGCTCGGGCACAAGTGTCTCAGCCACCCTGTCGGGAAGACAATCCTGAACAAAAAAATCACTCTTCGGAGGAACAACTTCGAGCGGCTCTTCGCCGTCGGCCAATGTTCCGTCAACCGTGTTCCATTTGCGGTCAAATCCGGAAAAATCCAATGTTTCACCAAAATAAAGATTTGACTTTTTAAAGAATCCCGGGGAACAAGTTACATCTTTTCTGTTGGAATAGAAAACCTCACCGTCAGCATCGATCTTATAACACAGCTTAATCTCGCCATAGTTCATATTGCCCTCGGCCTTGCGAACCGTCTGATGATAATATCCCCCGCCGACAGCAATTCCTACAACGTTTTTGCCGCTATGTAAATATTTCGCACAATCATATTTCATAACATAAATCCGATGCGACCACTCGTCGTTGAGCGGATAGTACAGACTCAAATCCGACCGCCCGTGATAATCCGAATAAGCCGGAACGAACTCATCAACGCCAACACGCTTTCCGTTTATGTAAAGAATAAACCAGCCGAGACCGCAAATCGTTATCTCAGCCTTTTTAATTTGCTTTTTTATTTCTATCTCAGAGCGAAACAGTGCTGCATCTAACGAGGAACGTGGACTGAGCCAATGTGCCTCACCGAAAATTTCTCTGTGCTTCATATAATTAATTCCTCAATTAAAAATACCGCCGTATTAAAGCTTATTCGCCTTAATACGACGGTCAATATTTTAGTTTATTTTACCGTCGCAGTATATCTGCTTACATAGCCCATGTACTGCTTATTGGCCTTAGAACCGTTAAATGCCTGCTCGTTACTCTTTGTCCAACCTGCAATAGCTATAGAACCGTCCCCGAGCACTGCAACGTCCATCACGCCGTCGTCCTGTTCTCCGTTGAGACGAATTGTTGAGGTTGTTTTACCCTCTTCGTTAAGATAAAGGATATATCCGTCCTCTCCGCCGCCTACCTTATAGCCTTGGAAATCCTCAGTTGCCGACTTGGACTGTCCGACCACGGCATAGCCGCCTTCGATACAAACAATTCCCATTACGGAATCGTTATCCGCGCCGCCGATGAGCCTTGACCAGCAAACCTGACCCTTGGAATTATATCTGAGAACATAGCCGTCACGCTTGCCGTAATTCATGGTGTAAATTCCGTCGGCTCTCTTGTAAATCGTGAAGGTTCCGCCAACGACACATCCTCCGTCATCCGTTGCGGCGAGTGCGTTATATTCGCTCAGACCCGAACCTTGAAGATACTCGGCCCAGTCAAGGTTGCCCTTTTTGTTGAGTTTAAGAAGCACAGTATTTGCAGCCTGAATCTTATTGAATCTGATTCCCGAGAAATCTTCGTCCGAGGACATAGTTACACATGTTGCATAAATATCTCCGTCCGAGGTGACTGCCAAAGCGGAAATGTTGTTTGACTTTGAACCCTGAAGAACCTTACGCCATTTGATATTTCCGTTTTTGTCAAACTTGAAAATGAATGCCTTTGTGCCGCCCTTTTGCGTTCCCGTGAAAAAGCCCGACTCGGAAATAGCTTTACCTCCGGCAACGAAGCCGCCGTCCGGGGTTGCAGCCAAAGAGCTGATATATTCGCCCGTTGAAGAAGAATCGGACGGGAAAACGTATTTCCACATAAATGTTCCGTCAGCCTTAAGACGAATAACAAAAGCAGAGTTTATAGATGCCTTTTTTACAACATCACCGCTTGTAGCCGAGGTATATCCGGCAGCAACGATTGTGCCATCCTTCAGCTCTATAACATCATTAATATTAATCGAATCGTCGCCGCCGATTATGTATTTCCACTGAACCTTGCCGTCTGCGGAATACTTTACAAGAGAAGTATGCTGTCCGTCCCATTCGCCGGAAACGCCCTTATAATCGCCGTCCTTTGATGCCGATATACCTGCGGCAATAAATCCGCCGTCCTTACAGCCGATAATGTCTCTGAAAGCATCAAGACCTGTACCGCCGAAATATTTGGTGTATTCGCATTTGACGTCCTCAATCTTTTTCTTTGACGGTTTGTCAACGCCTACGGTTGTCGATGTCGTTATCTTAGCGGAAGAAACCTTGGTTGTCGGGGTTTTATTAGATGAATAATCCGGAGTTTCGTTGGTTTGCTCAAGCTCCAGCTTTCCGTCCTTAATCTTGCCGGTATAATAAATCATATCGCCAAAGGTATCAACCTCATTCTTTGTGTAAAGAATATTGCCCTTGGAATCTTTTTTGCCGGTAGTATAAATCGTCTTAGAGTAGCTGTCCTTAAGACCTGTTGAGTAGATTCTGTGACCCGCCTTGTCGATGATTCCCGTTGAGTCGGTAACCTTACCGTTTATATCGGTAGCCCCCGTTATAGCAGTAACCTCTTCGGCACCTTTTTTAAGCTCGTCATCAACAATGTCCAAATCATCCGGAGTTTCCGAGATTAGCTTATCGTTCTTTTCGCCGGGAGTTGCAGAATTGCCGCACGCAGCCAAAGAGCACACAGACAAGGCCAATATAAGCAATAAAGCAATTATTTTATACTTATTCATGTTAATTCCTCCTTTAGAGTTTATATTTATGATATCATACTTTATAACTTTTTTCAATGCCCTATCATAACTGTTTACATTCGTTTTAAAAAAATACATTTATTTTATCTTTAAAGCTTTATTTTAGATTGATTCCATAGTATAATATTCATTTAAGTGAGGTGTATGCTTATGACAAAAAAACAAAGAGCCTTACTCTGCGTTGAGGCTTTAAAAAAAGAGTACCCCGATGCAATTTGCTCTCTTGAAGCGAAAAACGATTTTCAGCTTCTTGTTGCGACAAGGCTTTCCGCCCAATGCACCGATGCTCGGGTAAACATCGTCACTCCTGCACTTTTTGAAAAATATCCTACCGTCGAAGCGTTTGCAGACGCAAAGGTTTCCGACGTTGAAGAGCTCATTCGCTCATGCGGATTTTATCGCACCAAAGCAAAGGATATTGTCGCCATGGCACAGAAAATCCTTTCAGATTTTAACGGTAAAGTTCCGGATAATATTGAGGATTTAACCTCCCTGCCCGGCGTAGGCAGAAAAACCGCAAATCTGATTTGCGGCGATATTTACGGCAAACCTGCGGTTGTTGCCGACACTCACCTTATTCGCATAAGCAATCTGCTCGGTCTTGTCGAAACAAAAGACCCCTACAAGGTTGAGCTTGCCTTGCGTGAACTGCTCCCTCCTGAGGAGAGCAATGATTTTTGCCACAGATGCGTTCTGCATGGCAGAGCCGTATGTATTGCAAGACGTCCGGCCTGTGAAAAATGCTGCATGGCGGATTTCTGCAAATCGGTCAAAAAATAAAGCAACACCCCAAAATAGGCATTGCTCTTTAATCCGATTTTTTCAGAATATAAAACGACTGACAATCAGTGCAACGGTAGCTCCGGCAATGGCAGACCCCACAAGCTTTGCGGCAAGAATCAATCTGCTTCGCTTCACCTTTGTCGGCGGCGGTGCGCCGGTTTCACCTGCTATTTTTCCCGCACGTTCTCTGAGCGTTCCCTCGCTGACTTGAGAAAATTCGGGCTTCACAAAGAAGATAACACGCTCAAAATATTCACAGGTCGGCTTTGTAACCTCAACGACCTGATGATTTACTCCTTTAATCAAACTATCCCTGCTTTCGCTTGTTTTTCCCTTTTATTGTTGTCATTCGGATTGATTTTTATACAAGACAAAGTGAATAAAACACGACCGAAAACGACAGCTTGTAACATTTTCCACGTTTTCTGTGGAAGTGTGGAAAACTTTGATTTTTTCACAAAATCGGTGGAAAACTATGTGGAAAGTGTGGATAACTCCTTTCAAGAACGTTGATTTTACGCATTTTTCCACATTTTTGCCCGTTGAAAACCTGCTTTTTGTTAAATTATTAACAATCGCCGTTGTTCTTTGTCAAGTATTTTTTTGTTATAAAAAGCGGGAAAAATTACTCAAAATTTAATAAATCTTTGTGCAAAACAGAGTTTAAAAAAAGCTTGACAAGAAATATGTGACAAAAGGTTACAAAATGAATATTTTTACAAGAGCTTACCATTTCATCGTATGAATCGAAGGAGATTTGGCATGAAAAGCTATATTAAGGACAACAGTATAATTTTTGACGAGGCGGACAACCTCAATCTTGCCCTGACGCTTGACTGCGGACAAGCCTTTCGCTGGATTCAAAAGCCGAACGGGGCTTGGCATGCAGTCGTATCCGGTCGAGCTGTCGATATAACGCAGGACGGCGAGAGAATTACTGTTATCGGCGACACCGATGAGCGCTTTTGGCGAACTTATCTTGACCTTGACCGTGACTACGGGGCAATATGCGAAAAGCTGAAAACCGACCGTTGGCTCAACAGAGCAATAAAAGAATACAGCGGAATCAGAATTCTCAGACAGGATACATGGGAAGCACTTTGCTCCTTTATTATATCGCAAAACAATAACATTCCGAGGATAAAGGGAATTATCGAGCGGCTTTGCACAGCCTTCGGCGACGACCTGGGAAACGGCGATTTCGGTTTTCCGTCTGCCGAAAGACTTGCAAAATGCAGCGTTGACGACCTTGCGCCTCTGCGCTCGGGATTCAGAGCGAAATACATAATTGATGCGGCACAAAAGGTTGCCGACGGTACGATCGATCTTGATATTCTTACCACGGAAAATATGGACGTCTGCCGAGCCGAGCTGATAAAAATCAAGGGAGTCGGTGCAAAGGTTGCCGAGTGCACCCTGCTTTACGGCTGCGGAAGAATTGAGGCTTTCCCTGTTGACGTATGGGTTAAACGCATCATGGCGGAGCTTTATCCCGAGGGCTTACCCGAATGCACTTCTGGCATTGAGGGAATCGCTCAACAATTCCTCTTCCACTGGAGGAGAAACACGGAAACAATATAAACTAACATATAACGGGAGGCAATATGAAAGAGCTATTAAAGTATTTGCGGCACTATATCAAGGAAAGTATCCTTGCACCGCTGTTCAAGATGCTTGAAGCGAGTTTTGAACTGTTTGTTCCGCTGGTAATGGCGGCGATAATTGACACAGGTATCAAAAACTCGGACAAGCCTTACATTTTTAAAATGGCAATGGTACTTGTCGGGCTGGCGATAGTCGGCTTTATCAGTGCGCTTACAGCTCAATATTTCGCCGCAAAGGCATCGGTCGGCTTCGGCAAGGAACTTAGAGGCGACCTTTACCGCCACATCAACACTCTGTCATATTCCGAAATTGATAAAATCGGTACATCGACGTTGATTACACGCTTGACGGCCGATGTTAATCAAATGCAAACAGCTGTCAACCTTTTTCTCCGTCTTTTCCTGCGTTCGCCGTTTATTGTTATCGGTGCGGTTGTCATGGCATTTACGGTTGACCCGAAAACAGCAATAATTTTTGCAGTTTCGATTCCCCTGCTTGCGGCCGTTGTTTTCGGCATTATGTTCTATTCCGTGCCGATTTACAAAAAGGTGCAAAACAGGCTCGACTCCGTAATGAGAATAACGAGAGAAAATCTCTCCGGCGTTCGTGTTATCCGTGCTTTTAATCACGAGCAAAAGGAAATTGAGGATTTCGACAAGTGCTCTGAGGAATTAAAAGATATGCAGCTTTACGGCGGCAAAATATCGGCATATCTCAACCCTATAACATATGTTATAGTCAATCTTTCAATCGTTCTCATTATTTATGTCGGCGGAATTCGAGTAAACACCGGCAGACTGACACAGGGCGAAGTAATTTCACTCATCAACTATATGTCACAGGTTCTCGTTGAGCTTATCAAGCTCTCAAACCTCATAATTAACCTTACAAAATCCGTCGCATGCGGCAACAGAATTTATGATGTCTTTAAGATAAAGCCGTCAATTAACGACGGTAGCGGAGTAAAAACCAACGGTGAGGCGGCCGTTGAATTCGACCATGTAAGTGCCACCTATGCCGGCTCAAAGGAAAAATCCCTTGACTCTCTTACGCTCAGCATCCCGAGAGGTTCTACGGTCGGTATAATCGGTGCAACAGGCTCCGGCAAAACAACGCTAATTAGCCTTATTCCGAGATTTTATGACGTTAGCGAAGGCTCGCTCAAGGTCAACGGAACCGATGTTCGCAATTATAATGTTGACGAGCTTCGCAAGCTTATCGGCGTTGTTCCGCAGAAAGCGGCACTTGTCAGCGGTACGGTTCGTGACAATGTAAAATGGGGCAAGCCGGACGCAACAGACGAGGAAATCATTGAGGCCCTTAAAACCGCTCAGGCTCTCGATTTTGTCAACGAAAAGGACGGGCTTGACAGCAAGATTCTTCAGGGCGGCAAGAACCTTTCCGGCGGTCAGATTCAGCGTTTGACGATTGCAAGGGCACTTGTCAGGAAACCCGAAATTCTTATTCTTGACGACAGCTCATCCGCCCTTGACTTTGCTACGGATGCCGCACTCAGACGTGCGATAAAGTCGGACACGGATAATATGACCGTATTCATTGTTTCTCAGCGTTTTTCGACAATTAAAAATGCCGATATGATAATTGTACTTGACGATGGCAGCGTTTGCGGAATCGGCAAGCATGACGAGCTTTTTGAAAACTGTGAGGAATACAAAGAAATTTGCGAATCTCAGCTTTCAAGTAAGGAGGCGGTATAAATGAAGAATAATAACAAAGGTACATTCCGCCGCCTGCTCAAGCTCATTGAAAAATATAAGTTTCTCGTGCTTCTTTCCCTGCTTTTGGCTGTTGTAGTCGTTGCAACTCAGCTTTATGCACCGATTTTGTTCGGTAATGCGGTCGATCTTGCTCTCGGCAAAGGTCAGGTTAACATTGAAGGAATTATCGCCATTCTGATTAAAACCGCCATTGTAATCGGCATAACAGCTCTGGCACAGTGGATAATGAATATCATAAACAACCGCATAACCTACCGTGTAGTTAAGGATTTGCGTGTTCAGGCGTTCAGACACCTGCAAAACCTTGATATTGCTTATATCGACTCTCACGAGCACGGCGATATCGTCAGCCGAATTATTACCGATATAGATCAGCTCTCTGACGGTCTGCTGATGGGCTTTACCCAGTTTTTTACGGGTGTTATAACAATTCTCGGCACATTGATTTTTATGTTCTCCGTTAATGTAAAAATCGCGCTTATCGTTGTTCTTCTCACACCCCTTTCGCTTTTTGTCGCTTCGTTCATTGCCAAGAGAACCTATTCGATGTTTCAAAAGCAATCCGAAACAAGGGGAGAAATAACAACACACATCAACGAAATGGTTGGCAATCAGAAGCTCGTTAAGGCATTCAGCCGTGAGGAGGCTTCCGAGGAAAAATTTGACGAGATAAACGACAGGCTCACAAGATACAGTCTTAAAGCGTCGTTCTTCTCCTCTATGGTCAATCCGTCAACAAGACTTATCAATGCCATAGTTTACGCCGGCGTAGGTGCATTTGGTGCTCTCTCCGCCATTACAGGCAGACTTACGGTCGGTCAGCTTAGCTGCTTCCTTAGCTATGCAACGCAGTACACAAAGCCTTTCAACGAGATTTCGGGCGTCGTTACAGAGCTTCAGAACGCCCTTGCCTCGGCAGCAAGAGTATTTGAACTCATCGACGAAAAGGAACAGATTCCCGACTGCTACAATGCGAAGGAGCTTGAAAAGGCAAACGGCGAAGTTGAGTTTGAAAATGTTTCTTTCTCATATGACAAGAGCAAGGAGCTCATCAAAAATCTCAGCATCAGTGCAAAGCCCGGTCAGCGTGTTGCAATCGTAGGCCCGACGGGCTGCGGCAAGAGTACGCTTATCAATCTTCTTATGCGTTTCTATGATCCCGACAGCGGAACGATCAAGGTTGACGGCGAAAATTCAATGGATTTCACAAGAAAATCATTGCGTAAAAACTTCGGCATGGTGCTCCAGGAAACATGGCTTAAATCGGGCACGGTCAGGGAGAATATCGCATATTCAAACCCGGACTCAACCGATGATGAAATTATTGCCGCCGCAAAGCTTACGCACGCTCACAGCTTTATAAAACGTTTGCCCGACGGCTATGACACGGTTCTCGGCGAAAACGGCGGTTCGCTCTCTCAGGGACAGAAGCAGTTGCTTTGTATAACAAGAGTTTTGCTCAATCTGCCGCCGATGCTTATTCTTGACGAAGCAACATCGTCAATCGACAGCCACACCGAGATTAGAATTCAGAAAACCTTTGCACGGATGATGAAGGGCAGAACATGCTTTGTTGTTGCTCACCGACTTTCGACGATCCGAGAATCGGACATCATTCTTGTTATGAACAAGGGTCAGATCATCGAGCAGGGCACGCACGAACAGTTGCTTGAAAAGCACGGCTTCTACTACGACCTTTACAACAGCCAGTTCGCCGTGACAGAATAAAACAGCAAAAATTTTAACAGCTCTTTCGGCAAATGAAGGGGCGGTTTT
>FR882088.1:0-8822 GCA_000434915.1 Ruminococcus sp. CAG:563 | reverse complement strand
CTCTTTCGGCAAATGAAAGGGCGGTTTTGGTTTACCATTGTGCAATCAAGAAAATGTCCGGCGTTTTTGACACCTGAATTTTTAAAGAACATAATAGACATCTTCATCCGGGAACTTTTGTTTATAACAGCCGTTTGTTCATAATAAAAAACTGTCGCAATGTTAATTCACTGCGACAGTAATTTTTATGCGTCGAGCTTTGCTCGTTTTTTGTGTTCTACCAAAGGTGCTGCTTTGTTTTCCACGCAATCCTCGGTCACCTGCACGCTGACGATTGATTTATCGCTCGGCACGGCGTACATAATCGGCATGAGAAGATTCTCCATTATGGATCGCAATCCTCTTGCGCCGGTTTTCTTTTCAAGGGTTTTTCTCGCTATCGCCGTGAGTGCCTCAGAAGTAAAGTCAAGCTCAACTCCATCCATCGAAAGCAGAGATTTATACTGCTTAACAATAGCGTTCTTCGGCTCGGTCAAAATCTTCACAAGAGCGGTCTCGTCAAGCTCCTTGAGCGTTGCGATAACGGGAAGTCGGCCTACAAGCTCGGGAATTATGCCAAACTTTGTAATATCCTGCTGAACGACCTTTGACATGGCATTCTCAATCGTGAACGCTTCTTTATCCTTGATGTCTGCTTCAAAGCCGAGAGCCGAACCGCCGATTCTCTTTTCGACAATCTTTTCTATTCCGTCAAATGCGCCGCCGCAGATGAAAAGAATATTCGAGGTGTCTACCTGTATGCACTCCTGCTGAGGATGCTTTCTGCCGCCCTGCGGAGGTACATTCGCAACGGTTCCTTCAACGATTTTCAGCAACGCCTGCTGAACTCCCTCGCCGCTGACATCACGGGTAATTGACGGATTCTCGGATTTTCTTGCAATCTTGTCGATTTCATCAACATAGATTATTCCTCGCTCCGCCTTTTCAATATCAAAATCGGCAGCCTGAATGAGCCTGAGAAGAATGTTTTCAACATCCTCGCCGACATAGCCTGCCTCGGTGAGCGTTGTTGCGTCCGCAATCGCAAACGGAACGTCGATTATCTTGGCAAGCGTCTGAGCAAGCATAGTTTTGCCGACACCGGTCGGACCGAGAAGAAGAATATTGCTCTTCTGAATCTCAACATCGGAGTCTTCCTGCTTGAAAACACGCTTATAGTGGTTATAAACGGCGACGCTGAGCGTAACCTTGGCCTCATCCTGACCGATAACGTACTCGTCAAGACCTTTTTTGATCTCCATCGGAGTCGGCAGTTTGAAATCCTTGGCCTTTTTCTTTCTTGCTCTGCCTGCCGCCGCCTGCTCCTCTGCCATAATTGCACTGCATAGGTCAATGCACTCGTTGCAGATATAAACTCCCGGGCCGGCTATTATTTTTTCAACCTGTCCGTCGGTCTTGCCGCAAAAGGAACAGCGCACACTTTTTTCACGTCTTTCATCATCTCTTGGCATCGTTACACCCCTGAATTATCTTTTGTAAAGAACCTTATCAACAAGGCCGTAATCCATGGCTTCCTGTGCTGTAAGGTAATTGTCACGCTCGGTGTCAATAGCAATCTGCTCAATGGGCTTGCCTGTGTTCTCGGCAAGAATCTGATTGAGCTTTTCTCTTGTCTTGAGTATCTGGTCGGCAACAATCTTAATCTCCGTTGCCTGACCCTGTGCACCGCCGAGCGGCTGATGAATCATAATGGTACTGTTCGGGAGAGCAATTCTCTTGCCCTTTGCGCCCGAAGAAAGCAAAAATGCACCCATTGAAGCAGCCATACCCATGCAAATCGTTGAAACGTCGCACTTGATATACTGCATTGTGTCATAAATTGCAAAGCCTGCGGTAACTGATCCGCCGGGGCTGTTGATATAAAGGCTGATATCCTTATCGGGATCCTGTCCCTCAAGGAAAAGCATCTGAGCAACAACAAGACTTGCGGTTGCGTCGTTTACCTCATCTGACAGAACAATGATTCTGTCGCTGAGGAGACGAGAAAAAATATCGTATGAACGCTCGCCTCTGTTTGTCTGCTCAATAACATAAGGTACCAGTGCCATATTTATTCCTCCATTCGAGTTATTTCTGAGTTTTTTTCGGCGTCATAATAATGCAAATGAATGGCAAAGAGCCATCCATCCGCATTAATTATAATCATTTGAAAGCAAAATTATTCAGCGTCTGCCGGCTTTTCTTCCTCTTTCTTTGCAGCAGCCTTCTTTGTTGTCTTCTTCGGCTTCTCTGCTACGATAGCCTTAGCGTTTGCAACAAGGAAATCAACTGTCTTCTTGCCGACAACGTCCTTCTTAACGTCCTCAATATTAACCCACTTCTTGATCTGCTCAACGTCGAGCTGATACATGTCTGCCATTTCCTTGAGCTGAGCCTCGGCCTCCTCATCGGTTGCCTCAATCTTCTCAAGCTCGGCAATCTTCTCAACTGCAAGCTGGAGCTTAACCTGCTTAACAGCGTTGTCCCTCATGCTCTCCTTGAACTTGTCTCTGTCCATACCCATGTACTGGAGATAAGTATCAAGAGGAATACCCTGCTGTGAAAGTCTGTTCTCATAGTCCTTAACGTCGTCCTCAAGCTTATTGTCATACATAACCTCGGGAATCTCGCCCTCAACGAGATCAACGACTTTTTCAAGAACTGCGCTCTCGAAGTCCTTCTCGACATCTTCTTTCTTCTTATCGGAAAGCTCTGCCTTGATCTTCTTCTTAAGCTCAGCGAGTGTATCAACCTCATCGTCAACGTCCTTTGCGAAATCGTCGTCGAGAGTCGGAAGCTCCTTCATCTTGATCTCATGAAGAACTACCTTAAATACAGCTTCCTTGCCTGCAAGCTCGGGAGTATACTCGGTCGGGAAAGTAACATTTACGTCGAACTCATCGCCGGTCTTGTGGCCGATAATCTGATCCTCAAAGCCCGGGATAAACTGGCCTGAGCCGAGTGTAAGCTCATAGTTCTCGCCCTTGCCGCCGTCGAATGCTACGCCGTCAACGAAGCCCTCAAAGTCGATAACTGCGATGTCGTTCTTCTTAGCCTTTCTGTCGTCAACCGTAACAACACGAGCGTTTCTCTCCTGCATAGATGCAAGCTCTTTCTTAACGTCGTCTGCGCAAACGGAAGCGTCACCCTTGTCGGCCTCGATGCCCTTATAGTTTGCAATCGAAATTTCCGGCTTAACGGTAACTTTCATCGTCATTTCAACGCCGTCCTTGCCGATCTTTGTTACATCAAGATCATGGGGAGCCGCAACAGGCTCAATGCCTGCCTCTTTGATAGCGTCGCTGACAACGCCGGGATATACGATATCAAGCGCATCTTCATAGAATACGCCCTCGCCGTAGAACTTTTCAATCATTTTAAGCGGAGCTTTACCCTTACGGAAACCGGGAAGCTGAATCTTGTTCTTCTGCTTGTTATAAGCCTGAAGAATTGCCTTGTTGAAGTCCTCGCCGCTTACGCTGACTTCAAGAGTGTAGATGTTTGTTTCTGTTTTGTTAGCTGATTTTAACATTAAAAACTTCCTCCTGTGTGGTATTTCGGAGCGTACATACTCCCACAAATACCTATTAACTTTTGTATTATAGCAGATGTTTTCACCTTTTTCCATACCTTTTTAAAAAATTTTTATTATTTGGGGAATTATTTTCTGTTTTTTTGCATTACAATTCATTTAAAAGGTCAAAAAAGGTCGATTGTAAAGGCGTATAGCTTTACACGCTTTGATTTACTTTTCCTGTCATCAGAGAATTTAAGGGCGAAAATAAAACCGCCGCCAAACGGCAACGGTCAAAATTTTCTGATTAATTTCGGACAAAAATTAAGGTAGTCGGCAGAAATGAGGTCAAATTTTATGCCGTCACTTTCGCCTCGAAAAGCCCAATTTACCGAATTGCCGTGCAGATGTCCGTAATAGCAGGTCTTAATCTGCTCATCGACCAGGGTGTCATAAATCTCATGGCACGTCTCGGTCAGGCTTATCGGCGGATAATGAAGAAATGCAATAACCTCGCCGCCAAGCTTTTTTGCTTCGGCAATGCTTGTTTTCAATCTGCCAACCTCACGGGCAAGCACCTTTTGGTCCTCATTTTTAGAGCAGTCAAAGAACCAGCCTCTTGTGCCGCAGATTGCAGCGTCACCAACTTTATACGCATTGTTAAAAAGAATTTTTATACTTTCGATTCCGTTTTTTTTGAGAAATTTTTCCGTTTTGCTTTTAGTTGACCACCAATAATCATGATTGCCTTTCATAATTATTTTTGTACCGTTAAGCTTATCAAGGAAACAAAAATCTTCCAATGTATCCTCCATTTTCATTCCCCATGAAATATCGCCGGCAATAACAACTGTGTCGTTCTCGGCTACAACAGAATTCCAATTTTTTTCAAGCCTTTTTTCATAATCCTGCCAACCGCTGAAAACATCCATAGGTTTGTCGCTGCCAAAAGACAGATGCGTATCTCCGATAGCAAATAATGACATCTCTTCACCTCCTCAAAAAAGAATAATAATCAAAAAGAAACAGATAATATAAACGTGAACCGTTTCACAAATCTAAAAAAGGGGTAATTTACAATGAAGCACGAAATCAAAGATATCAAGTGCCACGCTTGCAACTGCATCTATAATGAAGAAGGCTGCAAGTGCGTTGCAGGCGAAATCGAAGTAGGCCCGTCAAGTGCCTGCACATGTGCAGAAACAATCTGTGCAACCTTTGAGCCGAGCAGCGACGTAAGCAAGTAAAGCTTCTTTAAAAGGGACTGTCACATCAAGGCTGTATATCACAGGCTTAATGTGACAGTTTTCTTTTACTTATTAATCCAAATCATCAAAAAGCAATCGCAATTACTGAACGTAAATTGAATTAACCTCATCACTGCACGGACCGCCAAGCTTCGGCTTGCCTGCGTTGTTATTGCCAAGCATACCGTGATTTGCGAAGAACTCTGTTTCGACAACGTTCACCTTATTCAAATTCTTGAGCTGAGTTGCTCTTGTTCCGGTAACGTTTCCGATTCCTCTGACATACATAAACGAACAGTTGCCGCCATTGGTTACAACAGCATTCTTTGCACCGTATTTCATGAGAAGATCTGCGATCGAATTCAACGGCATAAATTCGGCAACGGCAAGGATATACTTTGTTGCACTGATCTGAGCAAGAATTGTACGGTTATGGTAATAAGACTCGTTATTGGTAATCTTTTTGCCATTATTAATAAGAACATAATGGAATCTGACCGTATTATAAACGCCGTCCTTAATGAGCTGATTCTGATTCTGCTTGTTAAGCGGACCGTAATCACATTTTCCGTTCTTATAAAGACGCATAACTTCTCTGCCCTCACCGTTAGGCAGGTAAATTTTACCGTTTCTTATTGCCATTGCCCCTGCTGCACTTGTTGGCTCACCGTTAACAGCCATCAATGCGCCAACCTTTTTGGAGATATCCTCCTGCTTGCCCCTCGTCGTTCCGAGAACCTGCGAGGTAACAGCATACTTAAGCGTTGTCGGTGCACAGGTTACAATAGCGATATTGCAAATCGGCTGATATGTTACGCTCTTTTGATAATCAATTGCACTATCCTGCTTCTTTACAAAATTCTGTGTAATTTTTGAACCGTAAGCGACCTTGTGAATTTCAACACTGGTCGTTTTGGAAGAGATTTTCCATGCACGCTGTATTGTTCCCGCATACTTTGTCACCGACGACGGAGAAACCTCCTTGACAGCGGCCGGAGTAAACTGAATCGGCTTAGTTGTTGTGGTTGTCGGTTTAGTTGTGGTTGTGTAATCCTTGGGATTGGCAAGACCGACGCTTATTCTAAGAATAATAAGGGCATCGTTTGAATTGATTTTGCCGTTATGGTCTATGTCGCCGGGCTTCATATCTTTGATTCCCGTCGAAAGTCCGACAGAATATCTGAGGACGGCCAAAGCGTCGCTCGAATTAACCTTGCCGTCGCCGTTAACGTCGCCGACCGGGTTTGAAGCCTGAGTGACAAATACGTTGCAAAAAACAACAGAGAATATCACAACAAACGAAATAATTGCTAATACATGTTTTTTCATAAACACACCCTCTTTAAATGTTCTATTATTATAACATGTTTTGCCTGCTTAATAACCAAAGCCGCTTTATTTATTTCAGCAAATCAAATACAACCTGCTCCATATCCTCTTTCTTGCAGCAGCCGGTAAATCTCGGGGTCTTGCCCTTAAGATTTGCAAGCTGCGGCGGGCACACCTCACCCGTCTCGTCATGGAGAGCATGAACCATTTCAAACTCGTCAAGGTTCTCGGTCATGCCGGGATGAACGGCGTCAAGAACCGCCTTGCTGAACTTGAACGGGTTAGCCGTTGATGCGATAACAGTCGGTGTTGTGTCACCCGTTCTCTCGGCATAATCCTCATAAACGGAAACCGCTACAGCCGTATGAGTATCGCAAAGATATTTATGCTCTTTAAACTCCTTGGCAATGCATGCTTTTGTTCCGTTATCATCGCAGCTGCCTGCGTCAAACAGCTCGGTAAGCTTTGCAAAAACATCATCGCTTACCTTGTATGAGCCCTTTGCCGAAAGCTCGCTCATCCACTCTCTGACAATGGCATCATCCATGCCCGAGAGAAGGAAAAGAAGTCTTTCGAGGTTTGAAGAAATAAGAATATCCATCGACGGCGAAACGGTCGTGTAGAAATCTCTTATACGGTTGTATGTTCCGGTCTTGAGGAAATCCGTCAAAACATTATTTGCGTTTGATGCGCAAACAAGCTTCTTAATCGGCACACCCATTTCCTTTGCATAGTAAGCGGCAAGAATATTGCCGAAGTTTCCTGTCGGAACAACAACGTTTATTCCATCGCCGGGCTTAATCTCGCCCTTATTGAGCATCTCACAATAAGCGGATACATAATAAACAATCTGCGGAACGAGACGACCCCAGTTGATTGAGTTTGCCGACGAGAACATCATGCCCTGCTCGGCAAGCTTTGCGGCAACCGCTTTGTCCGTGAAAATCTTTTTGACTCCCGTCTGTGCGTCATCAAAATTGCCCTCAATAGCACAAACGCCGACATTCGAGCCTTCCTGCGTTGTCATCTGGAGCTTCTGCATCGGAGAAACACCGTCATTAGGATAGAAAACAAGAATCTTCGTGTTGTTAATATCCTTAAAGCCCTCAAGTGCCGCCTTGCCGGTGTCGCCTGAGGTCGCAACAAGAATAACAATCTGCTTGCCCGGTTCGCTCTTTGCCGAGGCAACGGTAAGAAGATGCGGGAGAAGCTGGAGTGCCATATCCTTGAATGCGCAGGTAGGGCCTTTCCACAGCTCAAGAATCTCAACGCCCTTTGTCAAAGTGTGCAGCGGAGCAATTTTGTCGCTTGAAAATTTTCCTTCGCCGTAAGCGCCCTTAACACAGGAATCAATCTCCTCTGCCGTGAAATCCGTCAAATAAAGAGAAAGAATCTCCTTTGCTCTTTCTATATAATCGCAGTCCGCAAGACGAACGATATCATCCATTGTTATATGAGGAATCTCCTCGGGAACAAACAATCCTCCCTCAGCGGAAATACCGTGAGAAATTGCCTGTGAGGAAGTAACCTTTATACTTTTATCTCTTGTGCTGGTGTAAAACATATTACCTCTCCTTTTGGTAAGTTCTGATTTTATTGTATCATAATCACAATAACAATTCAATGAAAATCTATAAAAAAACAGATTATTTATACGCTTTCCGTGAACGCATTTTCAATATAATTGATTTCCTTCAATTTGAATTTATCATCAAGGAAAACCTCGCAGACATCGAAGCGTGGCTGCTTTCCTCCGGGATACGCTTTCATAAAAAGCTTAGATGTTGCAATCAGCTTTTCCTGCTTTGAAAAATTAACGGCCTCTTTCGGCTCATACCATCTTTCTTCGCCCCTCGTTTTGACCTCGACGAAGCATATGTATTTTCCCTTTTGTGCAATGAGGTCAATTTCGCCCAGGCGAGAACGAAAATTGCCCGTGATTATTTTGTAACCGCTATCCCTGAGATATCTTGCGGCAAAAATTTCACCCCATGCGCCGGATTTATTTATTTTCATAATATTTCCTCAAAAAAGTCATTCTGTGAATTTCCGATGCCCCGTATTTATCCAACATTTCATAGTGAAGCTTTGTTCCGTAGCCCTTGTGCTTTGCGAACTGATATTGAGGATATTTTTTATCCATTTCAAGCATAAAGCGATCCCTTGTCACCTTGGCGAGAATGGATGCGGCAGCTATAGACATTGAATTTGCATCGCCCTTTACAATCATCCGTGTCGGGATTCCGAGACCCGGGTCACGGTTTCCGTCAACAAGTGCCATGTCAGGCTTTAGATTCAATCCTTGAAAGGCACGATTCATCGCAAGGTATGTCGCCTGAAGTATATTTATTTCGTCAATTTCTTTTTCGTCGGCGGTCGCAATCGAATAAGCAACAGCCGTCTCTTTTATAACATCAAAAAGCTGTTCACGCTTTTTTTCGGTAAGCTTTTTTGAATCGTTAACACCCTCTATTATACAGCCGTCGGGGAGAATAACCGCCGCAGCACAAACCGGACCCGCAAGAGGTCCTCTGCCGGCTTCATCAATTCCGCAAACGATATTGTAACCGTCCGCCTTGGCTTCGTTTTCATATTTGAGCCAGTCAATTTTTACTTCCGTTTTCATTGCGGTCATTCCTTTAAAATAGATTTTTGTTTAGAGCCGGTAAAATTTCGTATCACCAAAAATATACATCTGTTTCTTGACGAAAAAATTCGTATCTCAGAAAAAGATAACTCTTTTCATTGACGAG
>FR882087.1:243096-245891 GCA_000434915.1 Ruminococcus sp. CAG:563 | reverse complement strand
GAAATGTTGCCAAATCGTTGCCATTCGGCCCAACCGCACCTTGAAAAGCACGGTATTACGCCATTTCAGCAATTGCTTGCATTATTCCCACTCCACCGTTCCGGGGGGTTTGGAGGTGATGTCGTAGACGATACGGTTAACGCCGTCGACCTCGTTGGTGATGCGGTTGGAGACGGTTGCGAGGATATCATACGGGATTCTTGCCCAGTCTGCGGTCATGAAATCGTCCGTTGTGACGGCACGGATCGCAATGACATTCTCGTATGTTCTGTGATCGCCCATAACGCCGACCGACTTTGAGCCTGTGTAAACGCAGAAGAACTGGCTGAGGTTTTTCTCATAGCCGTTCTTTGCCATCTCGTCTCTGAGAACAAAGTCTGCGTCCTGGAGGATTCTTATCTTTTCGGCTGTGATGTCGCCGACAATTCTTACGCCGAGACCGGGACCCGGGAACGGCTGACGCCATACAAGCTCATGAGGAATTCCGAGCATTTCGCCGACCTTACGAACCTCGTCCTTGAAGAGATCCTTGAGCGGTTCGATCGTGCCGAGGAATTGTATATCAGACGGCTTTTCAACCATGTTGTGATGAGTTTTGATAACGGCCGTGTTTGCCTTATCCTTGCTCTTGCCCTTACCGGACTCGATTCTGTCGGGATAAATCGTACCCTGTGCAAAAAATCCGTCCTCAGCCTGTTTTCTGACCTCGTCCCAGAATACCTTATAGAATTCCGTGCCGATAATTTTTCTCTTTTGCTCGGGGTCAACAACGCCCTTGAGCATCGCAAGGAAGTGGTCGCCGCAGTTTACACGGACAAAATTCATATCAAAGAGGGAAGTGAAGGTCTGCTCGACAAAATCTCCCTCGTCCTTTCTCATAAGACCCTGATCGACAAAAACGCAGGTGAGCTGCTTGCCGACGGCACGGCTGAGAAGTGCAGCGGCAACGGAGCTGTCAACGCCGCCCGAAAGACCGAGAACGACTTTTTTATCGCCAATCTTTTCACGGAGCTTTTCAACGGTTGTATCAATGAAGCTGTCCATCTTCCAGTCACCTGTGCAGCCGCAAACATTGAAAATAAAGTTTCTGAGCATTTGATTGCCGTACTCGGAATGAGTAACCTCGGGGTGGAACTGAACAGCATAGATCTTTCTGTCAACGTTCTGCATTGCAGCGCAGGGGCAGTTGTCGGTCTTGGCTATAATCTCAAAGCCCTTGGGCGGTTCGGAGATATAATCCGTATGGCTCATCCAAACAACACTCTTTTCGGGAACGTTCTCCCAAAGAAGGCTGTCCTTACTCAGCTGAAGCTCAATCTTGCCGTATTCGGAAACAGGAGCGGTTGCAACCTTGCCGCCGCCCATCCATGCGATGAGCTGACAGCCGTAGCAGATGCCGAGAATAGGAACGCCGATGTCAAGAATATCTTTTGTATAATGCGGAGATTCCATATCAAAAACAGAGTTCGGTCCGCCGGTGAAGATGATTCCCTTGTAGCCGTTTGCCTTGATCGTCTCAAGGTCGGTGGTGTAGGGGAGAATCTCGGCGTAAACGTTGAAATCACGGACTCTGCGGGCGATGAGCTGATTGTACTGTCCGCCGAAATCGAGGACAAGTATTTTTTCGTTCATTCTTTTCGTCCTTTCTAAAAATGGTGAGGGGTTGTTGAATTCAGATGCAGAAAGCGTTTTCTTTGCCCCGAAGCTGTACTTGTGTACTGTGAGAGGGCAAAAAAGCGCTTGAAAGAGCAAAAAAATTTTAGATAACATTAATTAAATCAAAGCTATAATCCACATGGCTTATCTTGGCTACTGTATGTGAATTATAGCTTTTTATTTTTGCTCTTTGGTCTGCGCTGAATGCGGCAACACCTTTTTATCGGTATATAATTTCTTCTCTCTTCGGACCGTTGGAAACCATTGTGATCGGTTTACCGATTTCTTTCTCAATGAAGAGAACATAGTCCTGTGCTTCCTTCGGGAGCTTGTCGAATTCCTTGATGCCTCTTATGTCGCACTTGAAGCCGGGAAGTGTTTCGAAAATCGGTTTTGCTTTCTTGAGCATATGAGTGTTCGGGAAATCCTTAATGATTTTTCCGTCAATCTCGTAGCCTGTGCAAACCTTGATTTCATCAAGATAGCTGAGGCAGTCAAGAGCAGTCAGGCAAACCTGAGTTGCACCCTGAACCTCAACACCGTAGCGAGTTGCAACGCAGTCGAACCAGCCCATACGACGGGGACGGCCTGTTGTTGCTCCGTATTCACCGGCGTCACCGCCGTGATTACGCATTTTATCGGCTTCCTCGCCGAAAATCTCGCTGACGAATTCGCCTGCACCGACTGCCGAGGAATAAGCCTTTGTAACCGTGATGATATCCTTAATCTCATGTGCGGGGATACCTGCGCCGACTGTGCCGTAGCCTGCAAGAGTTGAGGAGGATGTAACCATCGGGTAGATACCGAAATCGGGATCTTTGAGTGAGCCGAGCTGACCCTCAAGAAGAATTTCCTTGCCGTCCTTGATTGCCTGACGAATAAATGCGCCCGTGTCGGCAACATAAGGCTCAATCATGTCCTTGTACTCCATAAGTGTGTTGAAAAGCTCATCAACATCAAGGAGAGGTTTATGATAAACGTACTTAAGCAGGAGGTTCTTGACCTCGCAAACGCTTGCAAGCTTTTCCTTAAGCTCATCGGGGTAGAAAAGATCGCATACCTGGAAACCGATCTTAGCATACTTGTCCGAATAGAACGGAGCGATACCCGATTTTGTCGAGCCGAACTGCTTGTCTGCG
>FR882087.1:239753-243067 GCA_000434915.1 Ruminococcus sp. CAG:563 | reverse complement strand
CGCTCTTCCTCGTATGTGTCGAGAAGAACGTGATAAGGCATCATAATCTGTGCCCTGTCGGAAACAAGAAGCTTGGGCTGAGGAACGCCCTTGGAAGTAACGTCGTTAATTTCCTTAACAAGCTTCGGAATATCAAGAGCTACGCCGTTACCGATGATGTTCGTAATCTCGGGATGGCATATGCCCGACGGAAGAAGATGCAGAGCAAACTTTCCGTAATCGTTGATAATTGTGTGACCTGCGTTTGCACCGCCCTGAAAACGGATAACGACATCCGCTTTGGAAGCAAACATATCTGTGATTTTACCCTTACCTTCGTCGCCCCAGTTAGCGCCGACAATTGCTCTTACCAATGAAAGCACCTCCAAATGAAATATGGAACTCTCGTTCCAAACATGATAATTATAATATTTTTAAGATGTAATGTCAATGAGAATAAGGAAGTTTTTCGTGGTAATCGACGGAAAAAGAGGAAAACAGTCGTTCGGGTATGATTGACGGCGCAACCTTTTGATGATATAATCAAGGCGGTGATTAAATTGAGTATGAGAAAGCAGATAAAATTTAATAACGGACACCTTAAGGTTTTACAAATTTCCGATTTGCAGGATAACCGCTTCACTTGCGTTGACACACTTCGCTTCATGGAAGCGGCGGTGAAAAGCATAAAGCCCGATCTTATAGTTTTTACGGGTGACCAGCTTGATGTCGTTGACCTTTGGGGCAAAGGAGAGAAATGCCGAAAAAATGTTGAAAAGGCAATCAACCGTCTTTTCAGCGTCTTTGAAAGCTTTAATATTCCTTTTGTGCTGACATTCGGCAACCACGATCGTGAAACGGGACTTCCGAACGATGAACAGGCGAAAATCTATGCAAAGATGAAGAACTGTATCTGTTTTGACGATGTGAACGACGGCAGACCCGATGCGGCAACTTTCAATGTTCCGATTTTGTCCTCCGACGGAAGCCGCACGGCGATGAATATTTATGTTGTTGATACGGGTACAAAGATTAACGGCGTTTATGGCGGCGTCAGGAAAGAACAGCTTGAATGGCTTGACAAAACAAGCCGTGAAGTCAATGCGGATTCAATCGTTTTTCAGCACATCCCCGTTGACGAAATATATGAATTGCTCGAAAAAGTTCCGAAAGGAACAATGGGCGCAGAGCCTGCTTACGGAAACAGAAAAGGCGAATTTTATAAACGAAGAGACGATATTAAATTCATGGGCGCATACGGCGAAACGCCCGCGGCTCTGCCCCGTGAGTGCGGCGAATTTGAACAGCTGAAAAAGCAGGGCGATGTTTTTGCCGTCTATTGCGGCCATGACCATTATGACAGCTTTATCGGTACGGTTGACGGAATCGACCTCGGCTATTGCCCGGGTGCAGGCTACAACACATATGGCATCCGTCAAAGAGAGGTCAGGGTGTTTGAGTTCGACGAAAATGATGTGAAGAATTACAAGACATATACCGTCAGCTATGGTGATGTGTGTGACAAACCTCTTGCCGAGCCTGTCAAAACATACATTTTCAGCATTGCACCGTGCTGCACTCCTCAGCTGCCGATGTTTGCGGTAAAGGTATTTTCACTGCTTGCCTTAATTGCAGTCTTATTTGTTCTGCTGGCTAAAATAATCGGTTCAAAGATTGTTATCGGAATACTGTTGGCGATGCTTGCGGTTGCCGTAGTTTATTTCGGCGGAGCGATAATTTATAATACAGTTACAAGAAAAAAATTGATAGAGAGGTATCAAAATGAACGAGGTAATTAAAACAATTCTTGAAAGACAGACAATAAGGTCATACAAAAAAGAGCAAATTACGGACGAACAGCTTGACCTGCTTATGCAGGCGGCAAAGAAAGCACCGAGCGGCAGAAATATGCAGCCATGTCATGTCCGCTTTATTCAGAACAGGGAAATGCTTGATAAAATGAATACGGATTTTAAGGAGCTTGTCGGCTACGATACACCGGCTTACACTCGCTGGGACGTTAATCCCGTTTATCATAACGCTCCGACATTCGCTGTACTCTTTGCCGAAAACGAGAGTTACATGGACGGCGGAATAATGTGCGAAAATATTTGCATTGCCGCTCAAAGTCTCGGCCTCGGAACATGCATAATTGCAAGCGTCGGTGCACTTTTTGCCGACGGAAATGCCGAGGGAAACAAATGGAAAAGAGCGTGGGATATTCCTGAAAATTATAAATTTCTTATCGCTGTTGCGATAGGCTATCCCGACGAAAAGCCGGAAGAAAAACCGAGATTCGACGACCGCATAAAGGTAATAAGATGAAATATTCGATAGACAGAATTGAAGAAAAAATCGCAATTTGTGAGGATGATAACGGCAATATTTTGAAGCTGACGCTTGATGAATTGCCGCAGAATATTCATGAGGGCGACATCATAGAGCGGACGAAAAACGGCTTTGTAATTGACACCGGCGAAACACAAATCCGCCGCAAAAAAATGGCTGAACTGCAAAAAAATATTTTTAAGAAAAAAGGTAAATAAACAACGGTCTGCATCCGAGAAAAAAGATGCAGACCGTTCAATTTTTTATAGTTTCACGACAATGTATTCGTCGGTTTCGACTATGCAATCCTTGTTTGGATAGGCTTTAATTTTGGAATATTTTTTATTGGCTTCGTTATATTGCTCTCCGGTACAATGTTTGAAGCTGACGCCGATGTAATCGCAGAATTTATACAATTCTTCTTCCGGCCGGCTGTTATTAAAGCTGCTTTCAATGCTCCATGTCAGATAAGAGCTTCCGATATAATCGTAAATCTTTTTTGCTGTTGCATAGTTTTTGGGTGAACCGAATCTATGAACAATTTTGCCGACAAATGAGGAATCGGCCACAGTGATTTTGTCTTGAAGAGATTCGGATACCGTATATTCGCCGATAAAAATTACAGGCTTACTCATGTCGCAGTTTTCCGTCAATCTGCTGTTAATTGTCAGAATAACGTTTTTTTCTTCTTCATAACGTTGATTGTTTATCCAATAGCATTTGTTTGAAGCACCGATTTGAATGATTAACGCAAAAACAAATATAGCGGCAAAAGCCCTTTTAACAAGAACTTTTCCGGATTGTATATTGAGACACAAAAGGAAAGCTGTGAAAGCAACGAAGAAGGGCATCCCCTGTTCCGTTCTGTATTCTGCTCCGCCGCCTCTGTATAATGTCATGGCAAAGACGGGAATCAGTGAGCCGAGAAACAGAATTACGCTTGAGAATTTCTTGGTTCTTTTGATGTTAATAATAAAAAGAACAAATGCGACAATTCCTGCTGCCAG
>FR882087.1:152176-239732 GCA_000434915.1 Ruminococcus sp. CAG:563 | reverse complement strand
CTGCAAGGAGAATGGTAAAGGCGGGATTGCAAAAGAACTTGAGTCCCCAATAAGATATATAAGAACGAATAAGATACTTTACCGCTTTAATGCTTGCTGTCCAAAAACTTTCGGTTTTTGCATAATCGTTTAGTTTAATTGAAAAAATCTTTATTATAACCTTGGTTATAACGGCTTCCGCCAAAACGGCAAGACCGAGAACGACAGCATGGTAAAGTCCCTTAACGATTACTTCACCTGTTTTTATTCCTTTCTCCTTACGATCTTTCAAAATGAAAACAGCAAAGACGACGCCGACATACGGCAGTATCATGCATTCATACCATGAAAATACAAACATCATCAGTATAATCGGCAGGAAAAAGCTGTGCAGCATATCGCTGTATTTAATAGAAAAATATAAAGCTAAAGAAAGAAGAACCGTGCAGCCGCCGACAGTCAGAATTGCACCGTTATAAATAAAATATTCCGGCAAAAGCGGGAATGAAATATATATGCAGGTGAAGATGATTGACGGAACAATGCTTTTCTGTTCACAAAATCCGTCAAAAATCGCAAGCATTATAAGCGTGCCGAGAATAAAACAGACAATTCCGAGAAGCGGTTCAAACCATACAGGGCAATCCCAAAGATTCAAAGCCTTTTCGACGATCGTGGCAGTGAACCTGCCTTGACTGAAAAGAATTCCTCCGTAATAGCGGTCATAGCTCAGCCAGTCAATCGACGGCGACGGATTTGCAAGATAAAATCCGTAAGTTCCGAGAGCCGTTATCGCAACCGCTATAAGATAAAACGGATTGGTAATTCGTTTATATATTGACTCTTTCAGGCTGAGATTTTCATTTGATAATTTACGCTTTATCATTTTGTTTTTCCTCGTCATTATTAAAGTTAATTCGTTCTTCTTCAATAACAAGCGGCCGGTTCATAACCCTTGTGTTGATATTCAGAACATATTCGCCGAGAAGTCCGATGAAGAAAAGCTGAACACTGCCGAGGAAGCACATTCCGATAAGGACAGGAGCCATTCCCATCGGGAAATTATCCCACATAATAAGTTTAAGAATCAAATAAACTATTCCGACGATGAAGCTGATAACACCTACACCTATGCCGAAAAAGGTTGCAAGTCTGAGACCGATTTTTGTGTACGAGGTGAAGCTGAGCATCGCCGCATCATAGAGCGTGTAAAAATTGTTATGTGTTTTTCCCGCTCTGCGTTTTGCCTGCTCATAAGGAATATCTTTTCGTCTGTAGCCGAGCTCGGCAACAATTCCTCTGAGAAAAGGTGTGGGGTCTTTGAGATTTCGGAGCACTTCAATAAAGGACTTGTCATAAAGTCCGAAGCCCGTAAAATGCTCAATCTGCTCAACGTCGCTCATTTTCTTGATGAGCTTATAATAGCAGGTACGCAAAAATCTGATAATTTTATTTTCCTTGCTCGTTGTTTTAATGGCGCAGACAATTTTATAGCCGTTTTCCCATTCGTGAACAAGCTTCGGGATCATCTCGATTGGGTCCTGAAAATCGCAGCACATACAAATTGTGCAGTCGCCTGTTGTTTGCAGCATTCCGTAATAAGGTGAATTGAATTGACCGAAGTTTTTGGCATTGAAAATTGCCTTGATCTTCGGATTCTTTCTGCAAATTTCACGAAGAAGCGGACGGGTATTGTCCTTTGAATCATTGTCAATGAAGAGAATTTCGTAGTCGTACTCCGGCAGCGATTTTTTTAATTCGTTTATGACCGCTTCGCTTATCGGTACAACATTTTCTTCTTCATTATAGCATGGAATTAATATGCTGATTTTTTTCATATTCAGACCCTCAATCCAAAAGTTCTTTTATTCCTGTTTCAAAGTCAACTTCGGGAACAAATCCCGTGTCTTTTGTCAGCTCTGAAATATCAGCTTGCAAAAACATGACCTGATTGTACGAATAGGGGATTGCACCGAAGTCAATTTCCGAGCGGCTTTCGCAAAGTTCATGTATTTTTTCTATATATTCTCTCAGCGGTTCGGCTTCGCCGCTGCCGAGGCAATAAGTCTTTTCGTTATGCTCATCGTCACAGCCGATAAGATAAAATGCATTTGCGGCATCTTTTGCACTCAGAAAATCCCAAAGCTGTTCGCCCTTGCTGAATTCTGCTTTCTCGTTGGCTTTGAATTTTTTGACGGCCGATTTTATAACGGAATTCTCGGGATCGTATTTGCCGTAAACGCTGAGAATTCTAACCCATGCATGATTGAGGCCGAGCTTTCGACATTTCAATCTGCTGAGTTGACCTGCGGCAAGCTTTGCTATGCCGTATCCCGTGAAAGGAAAAGTCGGAGTTTCGGGAGTCAGCGGTTTGTCGCAAAGACCGTATTCCGCCTGCGACCCTGCGCCTATAAATTTTCGACAGCCCATTCGCTTGGCAAGCTCAACGGCGTCGAGAGTATATTCAATATTTTTCAGCTGGAGGTCGGCGTCGAACCTTGCTGCACCCGTTGTACCCGCCCATGCAAGGTGGTAGAAAACCTCATAATCGTTTTTTGGGGGAACAAAGTCCTTCATTTCGTCAAGAGAGCAGCAGATTTTTTTAACAAGTTCGTTACTTGGAATACCGTCAATCCTTTTTGATCCTCTGTGGTAAAGTACGGTGACCTCAACGTTCTCGCTAACGAGCTTGTCGATTATTGCACGCCCTACCGAGCCGGTTGAGCCTGTTATTACGGCTTTTTTCATAATATCACTCTTTTATCAGCGGAATGTACATGTTTTGTGCCAGTTCATCTCTGTCAAGGAACGGAGCGAGATCCTCAAGCGGCGGGCTGACAAGAGTTCCGTCGGGGAGACGTTTTGTGCTGCTCTTAGGCTCCCAAACCTGCTTTGTATCCGTGAAAATTTCGCAGAAAGCATAGCCGTCGGTTGCGAGCGTTTTGTTAACCGCCTCCTGCATTTCGGCATTGCTGCTTGCAGAGAAATACGGGAAGCCGAAAGCCTTGGCTATATTCTCGAATTTCGGGAAGGAAAGATCGCCGCTCTCGGGTCCGATACCAACCTTTGTATGTTCTTTAAACAGATTGTTCTGAGTTATTCTGATGCTGTGGTAGCCGCTGTTATTGATAAGGAAAAGCTTGATCGGAAGCTTGTTTGTGATTATTGTCTGAAGCTCCTGGAGATTCATCATTATGCTTCCGTCGCCCTCAAGGCAAATTGTGTTCTGCTTCTTGCCTGAAACGCAGAGACCGACAGCCGCAGGCAAGCCGTAGCCCATACTTGCGATTGCACTGTTGATTATAAAGCGTGAACCGTGCTTGATTGTCCAGCACTGATGACCTGCAACGCAGCAGGCACCGTTGCTGACCGCCGTAAGCGAATTTTCGGGGAGCTGATCGGCAAGATATTTGATGAATGCGTAGACGTTGGCCGTTGTGCCGTTTTCCTCCTTATGGCGAGGGAGCACGACAGGATATTTTTCTTTCCATTCAACACACTGCTTGCGCCAGTCGTCGCCGCCGAAAACAGGGGCGTTTTCATCTTTAACGTTTCTGATAACAGCTTCGAGGAAGTCCTTGGCATCCGCCCAAACAGGCATATCAACATGAATAGTCGGTTTTTTCATTTCAGCCTTATCAATGTCAACCATAATAACCTCGGCGGCTCTTGCCCATGTGCCGTAGTCGTAGCCGACCTGACGTATGCTGATTCTTGTGCCGATTGTGAGCAGAAGATCGGAATTCTGAACTGCAAAGTTACCGGGACGGTCGCCCATATTGCCGCCTCTGCCGCAATAGAGCGGATCAGCATCCTCAATGACATCGATGCTGTTCCAATATGTTACAACGGGAACGCCGAGAAGCTTTGCAACCTTCTTGAAAGCCTCATATCCGCCGGAAAGACGGATTCCGCCGCCGGCGTAGATTACCGGACGCTTAGCGTTCTTTATTTTTTTGAGAATTATTTTAATTGTATCGTCGCCAACCTTGGGCGGAAGCTCACTGTCATCCTTACTCGGGTCATAGCCTTTAAGCTCGTCCGTTTCAATGTAACTGCCCTGATAGTTGACGGGAACATCGATCCAAACAGGACCGGGTCTGCCTGTTGTGGCAAGATGCCATGCCTTTTCAAGCATGTATCTTATATCATTTATATCTTCAAGCATGGCGGAGTATTTGCACATGCAGGAGATTGCTTTTGTAATGTCAAATTCCTGGTCTCCGACTGCCCTGAGAGGGAGGCCGTCGGTGAATTGCTCGGCGTAGCGTGCCGTTGTTGTGTATTTGACCTGGCCGCTGACAACAAACATCGGAATGGAATCAAGCCAGCCTCCGACAACGCCGGTAATTGCATTTGTGCCGCCGGGACCTGTTGTAACACAAAGCGCTGCGATTTTATTGTTAAGCCTTGCATACGCTTCCGCTGCGATTGCACTTGCCTGCTCGTGATGGTTATATGTGCAATGAATTCTTTCATTATGGCCGAAAGCGTCATTGAGGTGCATTGCACCGCCGCCGACAACCGTAAAGCAGTCGGTTACTCCGTGGTCGGCAAGAAAATTTGCAATATAGTCAGCAAGTCTTATCTTCATCTTTTTCATCCTTTGTCGGTTTTGATTTGAATGCCCAGAACTTGTTCATGACAAAATTGAGCGGAATTGTTATAACGAGCGCACCGAGGCTTGCGATAAAGAACGGAACGCTGATTTTTGTGAGCAAAATTTTTATAATCGGCGAAAGAATCAGGCCTGTGATACCATAGCAGGCGAAGGTTCTGAAATAGGTTTTAAAATGCTCCGAAAAGCTCTTTTTGCCCGAGCCGAAAACATATCTGTTGTTCCAAAAATACGAGTTGGTAACGCTGATAACAAATGCGATGATCGTTGTTATAACGATTTTGACATTGTTGCCGTCGGTTGAAATGCCGAGACGTGAAAGGAAACTTAAAATTCCGATGAATTTCGAGTTTTTGAAAAGAACATAATAGCAGAGCATTTCAACGCCGTATGAAATTGCAGTGTTTGATACACCGACAAGTCCGAATTTTATGAACTGTATCAATGGAGCAAGCTTTTCGTTTTGCAAAATAGCTTTGATTTTATTCATCTTTCAGTGCCTCAACGATTGTCTTGGCCATATATTTTAGCTTTTCGTCCGTCATGCCCGGATAAACGCCGACCCAGAATGAATCGTTCATGATTTTGTCGGTGTTTTCGAGTGCTCCGACAACACGATATCCCTTGCCGCTTGCACGCATCTCGTCAAAGCAGGGGTGCTTGATAAGATTTCCGGCGAAGAGCATTCTTGTCTGAACGCCCTTGCTCTCAATGTATTGAACAAGCTTGTTTCTGTCTACACCGTCTTTGCAGGTGACGAAGAAGCCGAACCAGCTCGGGTCGGAATTTTCATTTGCTTCGGGAAGCATGAGCTTGTCCGAAACACACTCAAGAGCATCGTGAAGCACCTTGAAATTGTGCTTCCTTTTCTCGACAAAGCTTGGAAATTTTTTCAGCTGAGCGCAGCCGACTGCCGCCTGCATATCGGTCGCTTTAAGATTGTAGCCGAAGTGGGAGTAAACATATTTATGATCATAGCCGAGCGGAAGCTCGCCGTACTGCTTGTCAAAGCGGTGGCCGCAGAGGTTATCCTGACCGGGTTCGCACATACAGTCACGTCCCCAGTCACGCATTGAACGAATAATTTTGTGAAGAAGCGGATTATTTGTATAAACTGCGCCGCCTTCACCCATTGTCATGTGGTGCGGCGGATAGAAGCTGCTTGTGCCGATATCGCCGATTGTGCCGGTGAACTTTGTTTCACCGTCAATCGTGTAGGTCGAGCCGAGCGAATCGCAGTTGTCCTCAACGAGCCAAAGATTGTGCTTGTCACAGAAAGCCTTAACAGCCTTGAGGTCAAAAGGATTGCCGAGAGTATGGGCGATCATGACCGCCTTTGTTTTATCGGAATATGCTTTTTCAAGCATGGAAATGTCTATGTCGGCATTCGGAAGCTTCACGTCGACAAAAACAGGGATTGCACCGAACTGAATCATCGGCGTTACAGTCGTCGGGAAGCCTGCCGCAACAGTTATAACCTCGTCGCCGGGCTTACCCGCTCTTTCTTTTTGCTGGGGGGNNNCCGCTCTTTCTTTTAGCAGGGGGGAGGTGAGTGTCATGAATGCAACAAGGTTTGCGCTCGAGCCTGAATTGACGAGCGAGCAAAACTTCACGCCGAGGTATTTGCAAAAATCACTCTCGAATTGCTTCGTGTATCTTCCTGCCGTGAGCCAGAATTCAAGCGCACTGTCAACAAGGTTTACCATTTCATCCGAATCATAAACTCTTGAAGCGTACGGAATTCGCTGACCCTCTTTAAATTCGGTCGGAATGTTGTGGTATTTGTCGCAGTATTCCTTTACCTTTTCGAGAATTTCATCATGTAACTGTTCTTTTTCATTCATTGCTGTTTCTCCATTCATCGCCGTCATATGTTAAAGAATTCTTTTATCTGCTTGGTTGTATATTCTGCCATGTTCTCATTATCGGCATAGGCCTTTGTCCATTCAACGGTCTTCTCAACCGCCTGACGTGCTGTCCATCTCGGCTTCCACCCGAAAACAGACTTGACCTTTGAACAGTCGAGTTTGAGAAAGTTTGCTTCGTGGGGTCCGTCCTTGTGCTCGGCGACGAAGCTTTGACCGTTGCCCCATGCATCGCAGAAGCATCCTGCCAGTTCACCTGTTGTAAGACAGTCGGATTCGTTAGGGCCTACATTGTACCAGTCGGCAGCATTTGCGTTGTCATACTGTTCCGCAGCTATCATTAAGTAAACATAAAGCGGTTCGAGCACATGCTGATAAGGACGGATTGAGTTCGGGTTTCTGACCTTAATATCCTCGCCCTTCATTGCGGCTCTTACGCAGTCGGGAATAATTCTGTTTGCGGCAAAATCGCCGCCGCCGATAACATTGCCGGCTCTTGCGGTAGAAATTTTCACATGGTTATCTGCAAAAAACGAGCTTTTATAGCTGTGGGTTACAAGCTCGGAACAGGATTTTGAATTTGAATATGGGTCAAAGCCGTCGAGAGGTTCATTCTCACGAAAGCCCCAGATTGTTTCATCATTTTTATAAACCTTATCGGTCGTAACGTTGAGAAACGATTTGACCGAATCGCTTGTTCTGATACACTCAAGAATATTGACTGTGCCCATAACATTGGTTTCGTATGTATATTTCGGATTGTTATAGGATTCGAGCACGATAGGCTGAGCCGCAAGGTGCAAAACTATCTCGGGCCGAACCTCATCGAAGACCTTTTTAAGACAGTCGAAGTCTCTGATATCACCGATAACGGAATTCATTCTTTTGCCGAGACCCGTAATCTCAAACATGCTCGGGTCGGTCGGCGGCTCAAGCGAATAGCCTGTCACATCTGCACCTGCAAGCAGAAGAATGTTGCAAAGCCACGTTCCTTTGAAGCCCGTATGCCCTGTGACAAGGACTTTTTTACCATTGTAAAAAGAAAGATCAAGCATAATATCACCACTTTATTTTTCTTTCGGGATGAAGAAAATCCAGCCCGAGTCAAGATTATCAATTATTTCTTTGTTATCGGAAATCTTTTTGAGAAGCTGTCCGCCGTAGAAATCATTCATTCGATAATAAAATTGAGCACCCATGGCAACAATTTTGTTTGTGTCATTTATAAAATCAATGTTTTGTTCAAAGTCGGTTACAAGCATACAGTCGATTGCCGCCGTGACTTTCTTTTCGTTCGGCATATGAAAATATTCATAGTAGCCTGTTTCATAAAAGGTAAGGAATTCAACCTGTGTGTTCGGATATTTGTCAATCACTTCGGCAGCCGAAGCGTAGTCAAGCGATTTGAAATTTTTACGTTGATATATGAAAAAGTTTTCTCCCGAAAGCACGGTGAAAAAGATGAAAACAGCAAGAACAATACTCAATGCGGAGATTCCGACTTTTTTCATATTATAAGAGATAATCTGAGTTAAAGAGTGCTTATCAAGGAGTGAATCCAAAAGGATTGCAAGTATCATTATCGCAGGCCACATAACGGGAACAAGACAGAATTCATGGCTTCGTCCCTGGTAATATGAAAAGGCGGCAACGCCTATAATCGAAAGAGAAAAGAGCATTCCCATAAACGGGAGATTTTCATCCTTTTTGCGAAAGGCTTTGATAGCCGAAAGCGATACAGGCAGTGCTACAACGTAGGCGCAGATAACGCCGATCCAGCTTCCGACAGCAGGCATACGAAGCATATAGTATCCGTAGCCATAGAACGTGAGCTGACCGAAAAAAACGTTGAGCGGATTAAATATCTGCTTGCTGCCAACAAAAATCACAAGAAAAACCGAACACAATGTCAGGACGATTACGCTTATACCGGCCGCAATTATTTGCAAAACGGTTTTTATATATTGTTTGCGGCAATTCTTATCAAATAAAAACGAATTTTCAAAGGCTTCCTTGTACCAAAAGGTCAGGAGAAATCCACCCGTGCATACAATTCCGCTGTCGATATTCCAAAAAAGAGACATTGCCGAAATAACAATTCCGAGAAAATAAAAAGCTTTTTTGCCTATTCTTTCGGTATAAAAAAGAGAAATCATTGAAAGCATTATGCATGGGAAAATAACTCTGTGGGGCTGGTACTGGTAATATGGATAAAGGCTGACCAAGTAGTTCGTTGTTCCCATGAGTACCGTGAGAGCCGAAATGCTCAGCGAAAGCACGGTAATATTTTTTAAATGACGCTTCAAAATACTGCACAAAATAAAATATGAAACGCCGCACAGGGCGCTGCATAAAATTGAAAAGTTTAAGATGCGATCGCTTGAAAAAATACCAAGGATTTTCATCGGTATATAGCAAAGGTAAGGATAAAATCCGTATATTGAATGATAGTCCACACCCTCGGTCAAGCCGTCCAAAAGCTTTTCCACAGGAAAATAGAGTGCGTCAAAATGCCAGTTGAATCCGTCCTCACAACCGACCTTTTTGAAAAGATTAAAAGCTACTATAATAAGCGAGAAGCCTATCGTCTGAGCGTACAAAAGAACACTGGCGGCTTTCTTATTATTTTTGCCGAGCTTGCCGACAGCAATGCCGAAAGCGATTAGGAGAGCAGCTCCGATGATTGCAACAATGTTTTTAGGCGCAGAAGAAAACTCCGGCAAATTCTTGATGCAAAAGGCAAATGCCGCACAGACAGGAACAACCAAAATCAATGCGGAAACAAGATATTGAAGCCACTTTAATTTTGAAAAGTTTATGTGTGCTTTTTTAAAAATATAATTAAAGAAAAGAACGCACAATGTAAAAAGAACAGCCGATCCCATATATTGCAGCTTTTCACTGCCCTCGGCAACAAATTTACTCGTTTCAAAAACAAAAAGCCGACGAATGCTTTCAACGTCCAAAACGTTTTTATAAAAAAGTTCGACGAAAAGGCAGTATAAAATCGTTACCAAAGAGGAACAACCTAAAGTCAGTATTCTGATGAAAAAGATATCATCATTTTTAAAAATGGATTCCTCTTTATTTAACATCATTTTTCTCTCACTTTTTAGTAATTTTTATATTATTAAGATAATGTTGTTTACCAAATTTTCCATGGAGCAGTGGAATCTGCCCACATTTTTTCAAGCTGCTGTTTTTCTCTGAGCGTATCCATCGGCTTCCAAAAGCCGTCGTGCATATAAGCGTCAAGCTGACCGATAGATGCGCAGGTTTCAAGCGGCTTCTTTTCAAAAACGGTTTCGTCTCCGTCGATAAAGTCAAAAATCTTCGGTTCAAGCACCATAAATCCGGCATTAACCCGTCCGCCGTCGTTTTCGCTTTTTTCACGGAAAGATGATATTTTGTTATCGTTCTCAATATCAAGCACGCCGAAACGCTGGCCGATGTTAACTGCGGTCAGTGTAGCAATATGTCCGTTCTGCTTATGGAATTTTACAAGCTCATCAATATTGATATCGGCAACACCGTCACCGTAGGTCAGCATGAACGGCTCATCGCCTATGTATTTCTGAATTCTTTTAACTCTGCCGCCGGTCATAGTATTAAGACCTGTATCAACAAGGGTTACTTTCCACGGCTCGTTTTCATTAGAATGAACAATCATTCTGCCGTTGTCGGTGAAGTCGAAGGTTATGTCGCTTCTGTAGAGAAAATAATCGGCAAAGTATTCCTTGATAACATGCTGTTTGTAGCCGCAGCATATAATAAAATCATTGTAGCCATAAGCCGAATAAATCTTCATAATGTGCCAAAGAATCGGCATACCGCCTATCTCGACCATTGGCTTGGGGATAAGATGACTTTCTTCGCTTATCCTTGTTCCGAATCCGCCTGCAAGAATGACCGTTTTCATGAAATCGCCGCCTTTTTATTATTTTGCTTATATTTCTCCAGTATAAAATACCTATAATAATATATCATACACAGCTTTAAAAATCAAGAATAAGTTAGTGCTTTAAAAGTCTTGTTTTTGGTTTTGCAAAATTCATGTGCTTAGTGCCTAAAATGAGGCTGCTGTTTTTGCACATATTTCACAAAAATAAAAATTGTGAGGGAAATCTATTGACAAACGCTCGTTTTTGGTTTATTCTATGGACGTAGGGTAAACGATTACCCAAGCGAAACGAATTGGAGAATATATGGACAGTAAAAACATTTCGATGGTCGATATTGCCCGAATGTCGGGTGTATCAATCGCCACGGTCTCAAGGGTTCTTAACAAGAACGGACGTTATTCGGCAGAGACCGAAAAAAAGGTAATGGCAGTCGTCGAGAAATACAATTACGCCATAAATCCTAATGCTCAGGGACTGAGAACCAACAGGACGAAAACTATCGGAGTAATAATTCCGGATATCACGAACGAATATTTCTCGCAGATTGTAAGGTCGGTTGAAAGCTCGGTTATCCCAATGGGATACAACGTATTTGTCTGCGACAGCGACGAGAATATTGACTACGAAGCTCATTATATCGCATCGCTCCAGTCAAAGGGAGTTGAAGGTATAGTTTATTTCAGCGTCAGAAAACCGGGCGACGAGGTATCAAAAGAATTTACGGTTCCCGTCGTTTACATTGACAGGCGGCCGGGGGTTGAATTCAACTATGTCTCTTCGGATAATGAAACAGGCGGTTTTCTCGCCACCGAGGAGCTTATTAAAAAGGGCTGCCGAAAGATAGTTCTTATCCACGATGTCAATTCATACTCAACGGTCAATAAACGTACTCAGGGTTATCTGAGAGCGCACAAACAATACGGCGTTGAGGTCGATGACAGCAGGATGGTTCCTTGCAAGGTTTCGTATGCCGATGCAAGAGAGACGGTAAAAAAGCTTGTTGCCGATGGGATGGATTTTGACGGTGTTTTCTGTACAACGGATTCTATGGCACTCGGAGCATTGAGAGGCCTAAAGGAGAGCGGAAAAAGAGTTCCCGAAGATGTCAAACTTGTAGGCTTTGACGGTATAACTCACACAGAGATTTCCGATCCGCCGATAACGACGATTATTCAGGATACCGACCAGCTCGGTAAAAGATCGGTTGAGGTTCTGATGGATCTTATTAACAATGATACTAATAATGTTCATGAATATACGATTCCGGTTAAGCTTTCTGTAAGAGGAAGCACAAAATAAAATGATTTAAGGAAGGGTTAATCCCTTTTTTAAATAGCTGTTGAGTAAACCTTTACTCAACGTTATATACAAAATATTTCCACATAATATATCGGTAAAGCAGTTTATAGAAAGGAAGGATATCATGAGCACTCTCGTTGAAATGAAAGGGGTAGTCAAAAAATTCCCCGGAGTTACGGCGCTGAAGGATATTTCCTTCGATATTCAAGCGGGCGAAGTACACGTTCTGCTTGGCGAAAACGGTGCAGGCAAATCAACCTTGATGAAAATTCTTTCGGGTGTTTACCAGCCGACGGAAGGTAAAATAATCATCGGCGGCAAGGAGTTCAGCAAACTTACTCCAAAGGATTCTTACGAGAACGGAATCAGCGTTATCTATCAGGAATTGAGCGTTATTAACGAACTATCGATTCAGGAGAATTTGTTCGTCGGAAAGCTTCCGATGAAAAAAGTCGGTCTTGCTTCAGTCGTTGATTACGGCGAGATGAACAAAAGAGCAAAAGAGCTTCTCGCAAAAATCGGTCTGAACAGAGATCCGAAAACCTTGGTTGAGGATATCAGCGTTTCGGAAAAGCAGCAGGTTGAAATTGCAAAGGCACTTGCTTCCGACAGTAAGGTAATCGTCATGGACGAGCCTACGGCGTCCCTGACAAACAATGAGGTTGAGCACCTTTTTGAGGTTGTCAGAGCATTGAAAAAGGAAGGCAAGGGAATTGTATTTATCTCGCATAAGCTTGCCGAGATTAAAGAAATCGGCGACAGAGTTTCGGTTCTTAAGGACGGCGCTTATGTCGGCACAAAGCAGGTAAGCGATGTTTCCGTTGATGACCTTGTAACGATGATGGTCGGCAGAACGGTTCAGAACACCTATCAGCATGAGGATGCTCCCGACAATTATGACGGCGAAGAGGTAATCTTTGAAGTAAAGAACCTTTCCCGTAAGGACGGCAAGGTAAACGATGTTTCGTTTAAGCTTCATAAGGGCGAAATCGTCGGATTTTCCGGACTTGTCGGCTCGGGCCGAAGCGAAATGATGAATTCAATCTTCGGTGCGGAACCAAAATCGTCGGGCGAGGTTTTCATAGGCGGCAAGAAAGTCAATATCAAAAGTCCGTATTCGGCAATCAAAAACGGACTTGCGATGGTTACGGAAAACAGACGTGAAACCGGTTTCTTCCACAATTTTGATATCAAGCAGAATATTTCAATTCTGCCGTTTATAAAAGCGTCAAGTCTCGGCGGTGCCGGAGGACTGATAAGCAGCAAATTCGAGAGAGAATGTGCTGAGGCTCAGAAAAAGAGCTTGAACATTAAATGTTATTCCGTAGATCAGGGTATCACGGAGCTTTCGGGCGGTAATCAGCAGAAGGTAATCCTTGGCAAATGGGTAGCCGCCGATTCACAGATAATTATTTTTGACGAACCCACAAAGGGTATCGACATCGGCAGTAAGAGTGAAATTTACACTCTTATGCGTAAGCTCGCCGACGAGGGCAAGGGAGTTCTTGTTGTTTCGTCAGAGCTGCCGGAGCTTCTCGCAGTGTGTGATACGATTCATGTTTTCAGAGAGGGTAAGATAGTTAAGACCTTCCCGCACAGAGAAGCAACAGAAGAAAATATAATCAAAGCGTCTACGGCGGATATCGCCTGAATAAAGAAAGGAACGTGAATACCATGTCTGAAAAAATAAAGCAGGCTAAACCCAAGGAAAAACTCACTTTTAATATGATTTGGCAGAAGTACGGCACATTCGGAATACTCGTAATCTTGCTTATCATTCTTGCACTTATGAGACCCGGCACATTCTTCTCCACAGCAACAATAACACAGATTCTTTCACAAAGCTCGGTTAACATTCTTATTGCGATGGGTGAATTCTTCGCAATCCTTATCGCAGGTATCGACCTTTCGGTCGGTTCGGTTGTTGCCTTGACCGGTATGGTTTCGGCTCAGATGATGGTTGCAGGCATCAATCCGCTGCTTGCCGTTTTGCTCGGCGTAATCTTCGGCGGCCTCCTCGGATTTATCAACGGACTTCTCATCAACGTAACAGGACTTCATCCCTTCATCATCACACTCGGTACGCAGTCGATTTTCAGAGGCGTAACACTTATTATTTCAAATTCAAGTGCAGTTTTCGGATTCCCGAAATCATTCACAAACTTCATTTCATACAAAGTATTTGACCTTCTTCCGATTGTTGCGATAATAGCAATCGTTGTGGCAGTTCTTCTCTCATTCCTGACAAGAAAAACAAAGGTCGGAAGAAATATTTACGCACTCGGCGGAAATAAAGAATCTGCCTGGTACTCAGGTATCAACGTTAACATGCACACACTTATCGTATTCATCATTTCCGGTATTTGTGCAGGTATTGCAGGTATCGTTCTTCTCGGACGTGTCGGTTCTGCTGAGCCGGCAGCCGCAACAGGATTTGAAACTTACGCAATCGCAGCTTCGATCATCGGCGGAACAAGCTTCTTCGGCGGTAAAGGTAAGATCTTCGGCGTTGTAATGGGCGGTCTTATCATCGGCGTTATCAACTACGGTCTTAACATTCTCGCAGTTCCGAGCGTTTGGCAGCAGGTTGTTATGGGCTTGCTCATCATCGGTTCCGTTGCACTCGACAGATTCGTAGCTCGCAAGAAATAATCTAATCGCAAAGAGGTGCTTTTTATGAAACCAATGTTTAATCCGTCGCTCATGTGTATGGATCTCCTTGATATCAAGAATCAAACGGAGATTCTCAACGAAAGATGCGACCTCTATCATGTGGATATAATGGACGGCCATTTCGTCAAAAACATCACACTTTCACCCGATTTTGTAAAAGCCTTTTCAACAATCGCAAAGAAACCGATTGATTGTCATTTGATGGTTACAACCCCCGATGATTACATCGAAATCCTCGCTAAGGCAGGGGCAGGTTATATCTGCCCCCACGCCGAAACGATAGTCAACGATGCGTTCAGAATTATGAACAAGATTGAATCGTTCGGCTGCAAAAAGGGTGTCGTACTCAGCCCGTCAACTCCGCTTTCGGCAATTAAGCACTATATCAACAGAATTGATAAGCTCACAATAATGTCTGTTGATCCCGGCTTTGCGGGGCAGCCCTTCATCGAAGAAATGCTTGATAAAATCAGCGAAGCCAGAGAGCTTAAAGAAAAATACGGCTACAACTATCTTATTGAGGTTGACGGTTCGTGCAATCAGAAAACATTTAAGCGCCTTTACGACGCAGGAACAGAAGTGTTCATTGTCGGCTCCTCGGGACTTTTTTCAAAGGACCCCGATCTTTGCAAGGCATGGGACATCATGACAGACGAATTCAAAACCTTGACAGGCGCAGAAATATAATCGATTCCCTGCCAAAAGGAGGTGGACAGGATGGGAAATTTAACTTTGGGCATTGATATCGGCGGAACGAATTTCAGACTCGGCGCAGTCGATGAAAACGGCAACATCAGCCACTTTGAAAAAAATTCAAGCAGAATCTTTGATAAGGGCGATGTTGTGGAGATAATCCACAAGGAGATTGAGGATTATATGGACAGATACGGTATCCGTGATTCTGTCAGAGCCGCAGCGGTCGGAATTCCGTCAATAGTCAGTAAGGACAAGAAAACAATAATTTCTACCCCGAACCTTAAAGGGTTCAATAATATCAGATTCAGCGACAAGCTTCAGGAAAAACTCGGAATTCCGGTTTTTCTTGACAGAGATGTAAATTTTCTCCTTATGAATGATATGAATAAGCTGAAAATTGACAATACTAAAACCGTACTCGGATTTTACATCGGAACAGGCTTCGGAAATGCGATGTGCATCAACGGCAAGCTCTATGCCGGCAAGAACGGTGCGGCAGGCGAGCTCGGACACATCCCTCTTTATGATGTTGATGAGGAATGCACCTGCGGCAACATCGGTTGTTCCGAAACAAGATGCTCAGGCAAGAGACTTGAATATCTTGCGGAAAAGTATTTCCCCGATGTTCCGATAAGAGAAGTTTTTAAGTATCACGGAGATTCACCGATTATTTTAAAATTTGTAAAGGATCTTGCAATTCCGATTGCAACCGAGATAAACATTCTCGATCCCGATTATTCAATAATCGCAGGCGGCGTTACTTTCATGGAGGGCTTCCCGAAGGATGTTCTTCTTGAAGCTGTTCACGAAAAGGCACGTAAGCCCTATCCGGAGGAAAACCTTGAAATCATGTTCACCGAGCATGACCAGCAGAGCGGAATTTACGGCAGCGGAATTTACGCTCATCAGATGTTAAAGAATATTATCTGACGGCAGACTGAGCCGTTGGTAATATAATATGGCAGCCGTTCAAATCGGCGGTTGCCAAAAACAAAATTTATTTTAATTTACAACAGAAAGGATAATCATTATGAAAAAGACACGAATTCTCAGCATTATTTTGGCAGCAGTTATGGTATTCGCACTTGTACTCACAGGCTGCAATTCAGGCGGCAACGCAGACAAGAGCACAGGCAGTGCAGACTATGCAGTAATCCTTAAACCGCTTTCAAACGACTTCTGGGCAAAGATGAAGGCAGGTATTGAGGAAGAAGCAAAGAAGCAGGGCGTTACGGTTGATATCTTTGCTGCAACAACAGAGGAAGACACAGAAGGTCAGCTCAAGATTCTTGAGAACTGCATCAACAAGGGCTACAAGGCAATCGGTGTTGCTCCGCTTTCACCGACAAACCTTATCAACGGTATCGTTGAGGCTAACAAGAAGGGCATCTATGTAATGAACATCGACGAGAAGATCGACATGGATTCTCTTAAAGCAGCAGGCGGCAGTGTTATCGCTTTCGCAACTACCGATAACGAAAAGGTCGGCGAAAAGGGCGCACAGTATATTATTGATAAGCTTGCAAACGGCGGCGAGGTAGCTATCATCGAGGGTAAAGCAGGTAACGCTTCCGGTGAATCAAGAAAGACAGGCGCAACAAACGCATTCAATGCTAACTCAAAGGTTAAGCTTGTAGCCTCTCAGCCGGCAGACTGGGATCGTCAGAAGGCTCTTGATACGGCAGCAAGCATGCTCCAGTCAAACCCGAACATCAAGGCTATCTATTGCTGCAACGACACAATGGCACTCGGCGTACTTCAGGCTGTTAAGAATGCAGGTAAGGACGTTATCGTAGTAGGTACAGACGGTGCGGAAGAGGCTCTCCAGAGCGTTCAGGCAGGCGAGCTTTCTGCAACAGTTGCTCAGGACTCCGCAGGAATCGGTGCAACATCACTTAAGCGTATGATCGAAGCCGTTAAGAATAACGAAACAATCGACGCTAACGCAACTCCCGAAACAATTCCGGTTGACTCCAACCTTGTTACAAAATAATTAAATAAGGTTCTTTCCTCCGAACTTTATTATATGTGTAATCTGTAGATTACAAAAGCTCCGGGACACCTACGGCATACTGCGTCCCGGAGCGAGAGCGAAAAGATGTCGGCTCGATCGGCTCACTTCTTGATATATTTTCCCCTTCTATTTTCCAAAAACTGCTTTACGAGTTCAGATCGACCGACATTTTGATACCGTCGCACCGTAAATAAGAACGGTGCGACGGCACAATAAAAGATAATAATCGCTGATTAAATTTCAGCACGGTGCGGTTACTTAACGGCGACTGTATGCCGCAATTTAATCAACGATTATTTGAAAGGTGGTCTTTTATATGAAAATTGCAATAGGCTGTGACCATGTCGGTTTTGAATTAAAGGGCAAGGTCATTGAACATCTTAAAGAAAAAGGAATCGAAGTTGTGGATTTCGGCACAAACAGCACGGAACGCACGGATTACCCTATCTACGGCAAGGCTGTAGGCAAAGCGGTTGCTTCGGGCGAGTGTGATAAGGGCATTCTGATTTGCGGAACGGGTGTAGGCATTTCTTTGGCGGCAAACAAGGTTAAGGGTATTCGTGCCGTTGTTTGCAGCGAGCCTTATTCGGCGCTGCTTTCAAGACAGCATAACGATACAAATGTGCTTGCTTTCGGCGCAAGAGTTGTCGGACTTGACCTCGCATTGATGATTGTTGACGCATGGCTCTCCGGAGTTTATGAGGGTGGACGTCACGCAAAAAGAGTGCAGATGCTTGCAGATATTGAAAACGAAAGATAATCGGATTGCACTGATAAAACGACCGTTGCGACTTAAATCGCATCGGCCGTTTTTTTATTCCGTTGTTGCTGTGTCGGACATGAGATTGAGTGCTTTCACCGGGTCAACTGCCTTGTCCTCAACCGAGGTTTCAAGGTGGACGTGAATGCCGTCCTCTTTTTCAATCGGAATTTGAGTTACCGTTCCGATAACCTGACCCTGTTTAACTGCCGTATCGGGCTTAAGTTCGGATTTGATTCCGCAATATTTTGCTTTCAGCCCGTTGCCGTGTTCAATTTCGATAACGTCGCCCCAAAGCGTATCGTTATAAACAGCGGTAACCTTTCCGTCATTTATCGCCACGGCATTGTCGCCGATGTTGCCCTTGATGTCGATTCCGTCATGTGTTCTCCAGTCGTTCATCGTTTTTGAGAAAACGACGTTGCTGTCGCTGAAGCTTTTGGCAACCGTCGAATCAAGCGGCAGAAGATATTTGCCTGTGTACGGTCGATTGAGGTCGTTGGCAGTTGTCTTTTCCGTTGTGATGTCGGTTATGTCTCGGTCATCGGGAACACCCGTCTGCGGCTTGTTGGCGATATGCTCGGCAGTCGTTCTTTCACCTGTTGTGACAGAATAAAAACCGCTCTCGCCGTTATCCGGCAGAACATTTTTGATTTTTGAAAGATTATATATCACTGACGCAACGCCGACAATCGCAATTACGAGCGACATAGCAACAGCATAGAAAACCTTCGAATTTTGCCATTTGCTCTTTTTTTCATTCTTGTTATTCATGTTATCTCCTCCTGTTATCGTCAAAAATAGTTTTGTCATTGTTTATAAAAAATATTCTTTGAAATCATTGACAAATTATATTGGTGGCGGTATTATAAGTAAGAAAAGTAATACTTGTATAACGGAGATGATATATATGGACAACGATAAATTTATCGCAACTGTGAAAATCGGCCCTAAAGGACAAATTGTTATTCCGAAAGAGGTCAGGGATATATTTGACCTCAAATCCGGCGATTTGCTCGTTCTCCTTGCCGACAAAAGCAGGGGAATTGCACTGCAGCGAGCCGAATGTCTGAACGATATTGTTCAATCTATTGCTAAAGGTGTTGAGAAAAATGGAAATCCTGAAGGTTGATGAAATTTGCAAAAAATATCCCGAGTTTGAGCTGAAAAATGTTTCTTTCAAGGTTGAAAGCGGGCAGATTATGGGCTTTGTCGGCAGAAACGGTGCAGGCAAAAGCACAACGATTAAAGCTATGCTCAATATGATTCATGCCGATTCGGGTTCGGCGGAAATTCTCGGAATGAACGTCTCCGAAAATGAAACCGAATGCAAGAAAAATATCGGCGTTGTGCTCGGCGGAATAAATTTTTATCCAAAGAAGAAGCTTTTTACGATCAAGAATACTGTCAGATCTTTTTACGGCAACAAGTGGGACGAAGAAAAGTATCTGAAATATATAAAGCTCTTTGAAATTGACGACAAAAAGACAGCCGATCAGCTTTCGACGGGAATGAAAATCAAGTTCATGATTGCTCTTGCACTGTCGCACGGTGCAAAGCTGCTCATTTTTGACGAGCCGACGAGCGGACTTGACCCTGTTTCCCGTGACGATATCTGCAACCTTTTCAAAAGTATTGTCAAAAGCGGCGAGCGTGCGATTTTCTTTTCGACGCACATCATTTCGGATATCGAAAAGTGTGCAACTCACGTTACATATATCCACGACGGCGAGATTGCGGAATCGACGTCGGTTGAAAATATGCTGAATAAATATTCCTATCTGAAAGAGGACGGCAAGCCGACGCTCGAGGATATTATCGTCAGTCTGGAAAGGACGGATTACGATGACAAAATATTTGATTAAAAAAGAATTTTTGCTCACGGCACATCCGATGACATATGTGTTTACATTTTTCGGAATAATGCTGATGATTCCAAGCTATATTTATTATGTGGCATTCTTTTATGTTACACTCGGTATCTTCTTCGCCTTTATGAACGGGCGTGAAAACAAGGATACATATTTTGATGCGATTTTGCCGGTTTCAAAAAAGGACAGTGTAAAAGCTAAGGTCTCATTTGTGTGGATAGTTGAGAGTGTTTCGGTTGTCTTTGCGATTCCGTTTGCGGTTCTCAGTCAAAAGCTCAATCCGAACGGTTCAAATCTTGCCGGAATTGAGGCAAACGTTGCTTTCTTCGGCCTGTCGCTGATAATGCTTGCGTTGTTCAATTCGGTTTTTCTCAATGAGTATTTCAAGACAGCATACAAGGTCGGCAAGTCGTTTGTTTTCGGTTCGATTGCGGTCACTGTTTTTGTAGGACTGGCAGAAACCGCCGACCATCTGCCGGTAATCGGAGATTACCTTGAGGGTGTATACGGACAGCTCGTTCAGCTGCCGCTGCTCTTTGTCGGAATTGCTGTATTTGCGGTATCATTTTTTGTTACAAACATACAATGTGCAAAAAAATACGAAAAAGTTGATTTATAGTAAAAAAACTCTTGATTTTTGTGCTATGTTGTGTTATTATGTGAAAAATTAAACATTTGAATCGCAAGATTCATCAATGGTAGAGGCGCATCGAGCTATCAGTAACAGGTACTTTTTAAGGTCTTAGCAGGACTTACGGTATCGGTGAAAGGAGCCGTTGCCGAAGGCAGCCGAGGCTGAAGGCTGTGCTGGTATGTCGGAATAAGATCCGCTGTACTGTCGCTTGTTTTGCGGAGAGCTATCTTTAAACTTTGATGTTCAAAGGAACATTGGAGCAGTTTGAACTATAAAGGTAGCCGTAGCTTTCGGTTACCTTTTATTTTTTGCGAAAAATATGCGTACCATGAGAGATAATAACATAAGGAGTGTTTGAAATGACAGAAAACAGCATTTTCAGAGGAGCGGCAACAGCGCTTATCACACCGCTCACAGCGGACGGAGTCGATTACGAAAGCTTCGGCAGACTTATCGACTGGCAGATTGAATCGGGCATTGACGGTCTTGTAATCTGCGGAACCTCGGGCGAAGGCTCGACCCTCAGCGACAAGGAGCACAGAGAAGCTCTTGACTTTGCAATTCAGAGAGCAGACGGAAGAGTTCCGATGATTGCAGGCACAGGTTCAAACGATATCGCATACGGTATTGACCTTACAAAGTTTGCGTGCGAGATCGGCTATGATGCAGTTCTTGTGGTTACTCCCTATTACAATAAGGCAACTCAGAACGGACTTATCAAGTCGTATATGGCAACTGCCGATGCAAGCACAAAGCCCTGCATTCTTTATAATGTTCCGTCAAGAACAGGTGTAAATATTGAGCCTGCGACATATGACATACTTGCGGATCACCCGATGATTCAGGGCATCAAGGAAGCTAACGGCAACATTGCGAAGATTGTTGAGACCATGTCAATCGTCGGTGACAGACTTGACCTTTATTCGGGCAATGATGATGAGATCGTTCCGCTTCTTTCAGTCGGCGGTTCAGGTGTTATCTCCGTTCTTTCCAATGTTTTCCCGAAGGAAACGTCGCTTATGTGCAAGAAGTTCTTTGACGGCGACACAAAGGGTGCGCTTGAACTCCAGTTCAAGTATTTCAAGCTTATCAAGGCTCTCTTCTCCGAGGTTAATCCGATTCCCGTTAAGGCAGCAATGGCAGCAATGGGCTTCTGCGAGGATTATCTCAGACTTCCGCTTACTCCGATGGAGGACGCACACAAGGAAGTTCTTCTTCAGTGCATGAGAGAGCAGGGACTCAACGTATGATTAAGGTATTGATTAACGGCGCATGCGGCCGAATGGGCTGCGAGGTCGAAAAGCTTGTTGATGCGGCGGAGGATTTGAAGGTTGCCGCCAAGGTCGACAAGATGGCCGACAAGAGCGGTTGTTACAGCGACATAAATGATTTTGACGGCGAGGCCGATGTTATAATCGACTTTTCCAACCACCTCGGAACGGCGGAGCTTCTTGACTATGCGGTTAGAAAGAATATCCCGACGGTTATTGCGACCACGGGCCATACCGATGAGGAGCTTGAGATAATCAACGAAGCGGCGAAGAAAATTCCGGTTTTCCATTCGGCGAATATGTCACTCGGTGTTGCACTTCTTGTTGAGCTTGCAAAGCGTGCGGCGGAGGTTATGCCGAATGCCGATATTGAGATTGTCGAAACTCACCACAACAGAAAGCTTGACGCTCCGAGCGGAACGGCTCTTATGATTGCAAAGGAGCTGAAAAAGGTTCGCCAAAAGGCAAAGTTTGTCCTTGGCAGGTCGGGCAACGGTAAGCGTGAACCGGATGAGATCGGTATCAGCGCAGTAAGACGCGGAAATATAGTCGGAATTCACGAGGTCTATGTTTCAACCGACAGTCAGACAATAACCCTCAAGCACGAGGCACATTCAAGAGCACTCTTTGCCGAGGGCGGAATTTCGGCGGCGAGATTTATTCTCGGCAAGCCGGCAGGACTTTATGATATGAACAGCATTGTTACAGAATAATTATTCCGTGAGAAAGGATAATATATATGATTAGAATTGGCATTGCCGGTTACGGCAATCTCGGCAGGGGAGTTGAAGCGGCGGTTAAGAATTCCGACGATATGGAGCTTGCAGCCGTTTTCACTCGCAGAAATCCCGAGAGCGTTAAGATAAAGACTGATGGTGCAGGCGTTTACGGTTTCGATAAGATAGCGGAATTTAAGGATAAGATTGACGTTATTGTCAACTGCGGCGGCAGTGCGACCGACCTGCCGGAAACAACTCCGATGATTGCCGAGAATTTCAGCGTTATCGACAGCTTTGACACGCACGCAAGAATTCCTGAGCATTTTGCCAATGTTGACGCAAAGGCGAAGACGGGCAACAATATTGCGATTATTTCCGTCGGCTGGGATCCGGGTCTTTTCTCTCTCAACAGACTTTACATGAATGCAGTTCTTCCGAACGGCAAGGACTATACCTTCTGGGGCAGAGGGGTCAGCCAGGGTCACTCGGACGCCATACGCAGAATTGACGGCGTTGTTGACGCAAGGCAGTATACCGTTCCCGTCGAGAGTGCGGTTGAAAGAGTAAGAAACGGTGAGAATCCCGAGCTTTCAACAAGAGAAAAGCACACAAGAGAGTGCTATGTAGTTGTTGAAGAGGGTGCAGACAAGGCAAGGATTGAGAATGAAATCAAGACTATGCCGAACTATTTTTCGGACTACGACACAACGGTTAATTTCATCTCGCTTGAAGAGCTGAAAGCCAACCACAGCGGAATTCCGCACGGCGGCAGCGTTATAAGAAGCGGCCGCACGGGTTTTGACCTCGGCACAAAGCATACTATAGAATATAGCCTCAAGCTTGAGTCAAACCCCGAATTTACAGGCAGTGTTCTTGCCGCTTATGCAAGAGCCGCATATAAGCTCAAGGCGAAGGGTGAATCGGGCTGCAGAACGGTATTCGATATTGCTCCGGCACTTCTTGTTGATATGGACGGCGGAGAAATCAGAGCACACATGCTTTGATTTATATATCAGAAAGGATTTTTAAAATGATTTGCGACAACCTCGGTATAAACGAAAAAGGACACCTTACTTTTGCGGGCAGGGACACAGTTGAGCTGGCCGAAAAGTACGGCACACCGGCATATATAATGGACGAAGAAAAAATCAGGGAGAAGTGCCGAATTTACAAAAAGGCCATGGCCGAATATTTCGGCGGCGAATCCTTCCCTCTTTTTGCCAGCAAATCATTATGCTTTAAGCAGATATACAGGATAATGAAAGAGGAGGGCATGGGCATTGATGTTGTTTCGCCCGGTGAGCTTTACACGGCGGCATCTGCTGGCTTCCCTCTCGAAAATGCTTATTTCCATGGCAATAACAAAACAGGCAACGATATAGCCTATGCGATGGATCATTCAATCGGATATTTCGTCTGCGATAACTGCGACGAGCTTTATGCGATTGACCGTCACGCTAAAAAGAGGGGAATCAAGCAGAAAATTTTGCTTCGTCTCACTCCGGGCATTGACCCTCATACCCATGCAAAAATTTCAACGGGCAAGGTCGATTCCAAGTTCGGTACGGCGATTGAAACAGGCCAGGCGGACGAGCTTGTTAAGCTTGCACTTTCGCTCGAAAATATTGAGCTGAGAGGCTATCATTGCCATATCGGTTCTCAGATTTTTGAGTACAAGCCTTTCAGCGACGCCGCAAAGATAATGATTGACTTTATCGCAAAGGTCAAAAACGAGCAGGGTTATGAAGCTCAGACGCTTAACATCGGCGGCGGAATGGGTGTCCGCTATGTTGAGAGTGACCCGGAGATTGACTATGCTGCCAATATCAAGAGCCTTTCGGAAATCTTTAAGGCAGAATGTGCCGCAAAGGACGTTAATATGCCGCAGATTCTTATGGAACCGGGCAGAAGCATTGTTGCCGATGCAGGCATGACGCTTTACACCGTCGGCGCAAAGAAAGAGATCCCCGGCTTCAAGAACTATGTTTCGATTGACGGCGGTATGCCGGATAACCCGAGATATGCTCTGTATCAGTCGGAATACACCGTCTGCGTTGCAAACCGTATGAATGAAAAAGCGGATTATGAGTGCACGATTGCGGGACGCTGCTGCGAGAGCGGCGACCTCATTCAGGAGGGCGTCAAGATTCCCGAGCCGCAAAGGGATGATGTTTTGGCGGTTCTGACGACCGGTGCATATAACTATGCGATGTCGTCCAATTACAATGCCATCACAAAGCCGCCCGTTATAATGCTCACAAAGGACAGCGAGTATGTGGCCGTTAAGCGTGAAAGCTTTGAGGACATGACGGCTTGTCAGGTATAAAATTTAAGTTTGATTTTATGTTTGGCGACAGTTGAATATTGTATTTTCGGTGCGTAGCCTCGGCTGCGCACTTCTTTATGTGTACTGTATCATTAGGGAGCGGAGGTAAATGATATCAAAAAATGTGAAAAATTTTCTCAAAACAGTGGATTTTTTCTTTTTTTAATGATATAATATTCATGCGAAACTAACCAATTAAATTTTTTGAAAAATGAATAACCGGCTTCCCATGCCATATATTAAGTATGTTTTTTTACTTCGGTAAAAATGCATGCTCTATAAACGCATACTTTTTATGGTGTGGGAGTTTATCTTGGTTTGTTTCGCAGCAATCGGAGCAATGTATTTTTCATGCGTGGCTTCGGCTGCGCATTTTTTGTTTTTAGGAGGAAAATAAAATGGGATTTGCTCAAAACCTTAAAGCGGCTCGTAAAACACTCAAGCTTACTCAGCAGGAAATTGCAGACGAACTTGGAATTGACCGCTCGGCAATAGCACATTATGAAAAGGGAACTTCCTTGCCGCATGCAGGGAACATAGATAAGCTTTGCGATATTCTGAACATGACGTACGATGAGCTGTTCAAAAAATAATTTTATTTTTGTTTTGTCTTGATTGCCAAAAAAGTCTTTTTTGCACCGTTAAAACATAAAATGTTAAAAAAATGACGATTTATAGCTCGGTTAGCCTTGACTAATTAACAAATATAGATTAAACTATCTCTGTATTATTTTAGCAAATTAATAATTGAAAGGATTTGAGTTCATGAAAAAATTTATCGCAATTCTTCTTTGCGTAGCTACAATGTTCTGCCTCTTCGCAGGCTGCGGCTCCAAGGGAGACGACAAGACAGATGAAAAAGTATGGAAGATTTCTACCGACACGGTTTTCAGACCGTTTGAGTACACGGATGCTACCGGCAAGCTTGTCGGTATTGACGTTGAGATTCTTGCCGCTATCGCTGAGGATCAGGGCTTCAAGTACGAGCTTAACAGTGTTGGTTGGGATGCATCTATCGCAGCATGTCAGTCAGGTCAGGCGGACGCCATGATCGCAGGTGCTTCTATCACAGAGAAGCGTAAGAGCGAGGGCTGGATTTTCTCAGACGGATATTATCACTGCACACAGACAATGACCGTTGCCGCTGATTCCACAATCAAGGGCTTCGAGGATCTCAAGGGCAAGCAGGTTGCGGTTAAGACAGGTACAATGGGTGCCGACTATGCAAAAAGCCTCAAGGATAAGTACGGCTTCACAATCGCTTCATTCAAGGATTCTCCGACAATGTATCAGGCAGTTATCGGCGGTCAGGCAGTTGCTTGCTTCGAGGATACACCGATCATGGTCGACTCCATCAAGAACGGCAATCTTGCACTCAAGGTTCTTGAGAACACAGCCAGTGAGGGTAATGATTACGGTCTTGCAATCTTCAATTCCGCTAATCAGGAATTCCTTGATATGTTCAACGCAGGTCTTAAGAACATTAAGGCAAACGGCAAGTACGACGAAATCATCAACAAGTACGTTGGCTAATTTTAAAAAATGAGCGGTGGGGCGTCTGCAAAGATGCCCTGCTGTTTGTCAGAAGGAGTCCGCTAAATGGCAGATATAATTTCGGTTTACGGCAAGCTGCTGCTTGAGGCAATGGGACAGACGCTTATCATGGCTTTCTACAGCCTGATTTTTGCAAGCATCATCGGTCTCATCTTCGGTATGCTCAGCGTGCTTAAAAGTAAGGTATGCAACGTCATCGCACAGATATTTGTCGATATTATCCGTGGCGTTCCGATGATAGTTCTTGCATTCTTCGTTTTCTTCGGTATACCTTACGCTTTGAAAAACTTTTTACACAGTACCTTTACATTTACCGCATTGCAGGCAGGTATAATCTGTCTTTCGCTCAACTGCGGCGCATATATGTCGGAGATCATCCGTGCAGGAATTCAGTCCGTTGATGTCGGACAGATGGAGGCGGCAAGAAGCCTCGGAATTCCATATTGGAAAGCAATGCATAAGGTCGTTCTTCCGCAGGCTATCCGCACAATGATACCGAGCATCATCAACCAGTTTATCATCACGCTCAAGGATACTTCGATTCTTTCCGTTATCGGTTTCCCCGAGCTTGTAAATGCTGCCCAGAATGTTATTGCGATCAACTTTAAGTCGTTCCAGGTATGGTTCCTTGTTGGTCTGATGTACCTTATCGTTATCACAATACTTTCCAAGATTGCAAAGGCTCTTGAGAGGAGGATGAACCGTGGCCGTAAATAAAAACAACGTTAAAATTCACGTTTCTCACCTCAAAAAGAACTTTGGTCATTTGGAAGTCATCAAGGATATCTCGACCGATATATACGAGGGTGAGGTTGTCGTTATCCTCGGACCGTCCGGCAGCGGCAAGTCAACTTTTCTTCGCTGCATAAACCGTCTTGAAGAGCCGACAGGCGGCGAGATTATTGTTGACGGTCAGGCGATTACGGATAAAAAAGCCGACCTCAATAAGATTCGTGAGAACATCGGAATGGTGTTCCAGCATTTTAACCTTTTTAACAATCTCAATGTTATTCAAAACCTTATGCTTGCTCCCGTTCAGCTGAAAAAGGCTTCAAAGGAAAAAGCAAAAGAGGAAGCAATGGCAATGCTTAAAAAGGTCGGACTTGCGGACAAGGCTGACGCTTATCCGCATCAGCTCTCAGGCGGACAGAAGCAGAGAGTTGCAATCGCACGTTCCCTCTGCATGAATCCCGATATCATGCTCTTTGACGAGCCGACATCGGCACTCGACCCCGAAATGGTAGGCGAGGTTCTCCAGGTTATGAAAGACCTTGCAGCCGAGGGAATGACAATGGCTATTGTTACTCACGAGATAGGCTTTGCCCGTGAGGTTGCCGACCGTGTACTTTTCATTGATGACGGTTATATTATCGAGGAGGGTACGCCGCAGGAGGTTATCCTCAACCCGAAAGAGCCGAGAGCTGTCGATTTCTTCAATAAGGTTCTTTAATTGAATTTAAGGCGGAGATTTTCCTTCCAGGGAATCTTCGCTTTTCTTTTTTGTGCAAATGAAATCAAGCACAAGATTTTTGACTTCGATATAATATATTTGTCAAGGGGGCAGAACGATGTATGACTGGTACAGAAACATTCAAAATGTAATTGATGAAATAGACGCTTGCATCAAGAATCACGATGACGAGGCTTTGACGCTCAGCCGGCTGGCCAAGGTTCTCGGATATTCTGAATTCTATGTTTCAAGAAAGTTCAGTGAAATCTCGGGAATGTCGCTGCGTGATTATATGAGATACAGACGGCTTGCATTTGCGCTCAGAGAGCTGAGAGATACCGAAAGGGGAATCCTTGATATTGCCCTCGATTACGGTTTTTCTTCGCATGAAGCTTTTACAAGAGCTTTCCGTGAAGCTTACGGCATAACACCGAGTGAGTACAGAAAGAAGCCCGTACCCGTTGTTCTTCGCACCGTTTTAAGACCATTTGACTGCTATCTTATGGATATCGGAGGACTTGGTATGAAAGAGACAAACAGTGAAGTAAAAACATATTTTATAACCATTCCCGCACATAAATTTTTGCACATCAGAAACTATGAAAGCATCGGCTATTGGGATTTTTGGCAGAAGCAGAACAAAATCCCGGGACAGGACTGCGAAACGATTTGCGGTTTGCTCGACAGCATAAAGGGCAAGCTTGACGATGTCGGCGGCGAAGATAATGACAGCGGCAGCGGACAGATTATGGCATTTATCAATGAGCCCGAGGGTCGAATTTGCAGCTGGGGAATTCCGCTTGCCGAGGCTTACGGCGTAAGGCTGCCTGCCGGCTATGACGGAGAAATTCCGCCGCAGATGATGATTATGGACGTGCCGGAGGGCGAATATCTTGTTTTTGAGCACGGACCGTTTGATTTTGAAACAGAGAATGTCGCCGTTGAGCAGAAAATCGAGCAGGCGATGAAGGACTTTGACTACGCCGCAACGGGCTATGAGCTTGACACCGCACCGGGAAGAGTTTTCTATTTCTATCACGATTGCAAACGATTCTGGAAATATGTTCGACCCGTGCACAAAATAAATAAAGCATAATTTACCGAATATTATCCCTTGACAAAACCGAATTAAGATGTTAAGATAGTCCGTGACGATACACGTTGAAGATGTGTAAGTAGTTTTTGCCTGAGTGAGCAAAGAGAGCGGCTGTCATCGGCTGAAAGCACCGCCTTGCGAGCAGAAACGAATTTCAGCATCGGAGTGGCCTGCGAAAGCTTGGATTAAGCAGGGCGTGCCCGTCCGCATCATGACGGTTAAAGAGTGCGGAGCGTAAGTTCCGAATATGGGTGGTACCACGGTTTATCCCGTCCCATAACAAGATTTGGGTCTTGTTATCGGACGGGTTTTATTTTTATCAGGAGGTTATAAAATGGCAGAACAAATCGATTTGCTCAGAAAAAAGTTTGAAGACTCTATTTTGCAGGTCAAGGACGCTTCCGAGCTGGAAACGCTTCGAGTTAATTTCCTCGGCAAGAGCGGCCATGTAACAGCACTTCTCAAGGGTATGGGTAAGCTTTCCCCGGATGAGAAAAAGACTATGGGTCAGGCGGTCAACACATTTAAGCAGAGTGTTGCCGACGCAATCGGAAGGAAGGCAGAGGAGCTTCACAAGCTTGCGGTTAAGAGAGAGCTTGAAATGACCCCCGAATTTGATGTTTCCGCACCGGTTAACCTTGAAAGAGGTTCATATCATCCGATTACACTGGTTCAGCGTCAGTGCGAAAATGTGTTCAAGTCAATGGGCTTCACCGTTGAGGATTACAGCGAGGTTGTAACGGACTATGAGTGCTTTGAGTCGCTCAATATTCCGAAATTCCACCCCGCTCGTGACATGCAGGACACGTATTATCTGACAAACGGCCAGCTTCTTAAGTCGCAGACCTCTGCGGCTCAGAACGCTATCTATAAAAAATACAAGGATCAGCTCATCAACGAGGGTAAGCCGATTAAGGCTGTTTTCCCGGGCAGATGCTTCCGTAATGAGAGCACCGACGCCTGCCACGAAAACACCTTCTTCCAGATGGAGGGCGTTATGGTCGGCAAGGATATTTCAATATCCAACCTTATTTTCTTCATGAAAACCATGCTTTCCGAGGTTTTCCAGAGAGATATCAAGGTTCGTCTTCGTCCGGGCTTCTTCCCGTTCGTTGAACCGGGCTTTGAGCTTGACATCAACTGCCTTATCTGCGGCGGTGAGGGATGCCCGTCCTGTAAGCACAGCGGCTGGCTTGAGCTTTGTCCCTGCGGAATGATTCATCCGAACGTACTCAGAGAGGGCGGCATTGATCCCGATGAATACACAGGTTTTGCATTTGGTCTCGGTCTTACCAGACTTGCAATGATGAAGTACGGCATCAAGGATATCCGTGACCTCAACAGCGGTGCTCTTGTAAATCTTGAGCAGTTCACGGACGACGAATAAGGAGGCAGAACAATGTTTATTTCAATTAACTGGATTAAAGATTTCGTCGACCTTTCGGGTCTTGACATCAATGAGCTTATTCATCAGTTCTCCCTGTCCACTGCTGAGGTTGAAAACGAAATTTTCTATAAGGGCAGCGACATCAGCGGAATCGTTGTTGCGGAAATTAAATCCGTCGAGGAGCACCCCGAGTCAAAGAAGCTTCATCTTCTCAAGGTTGATGCAGGCGACGGTCAGCTCACAGACGTTGTTTGCGGCGCACCGAACGTAAGAGTCGGCATGAAGACCGCATTTGCAAAGGTCGGTGCAAAGATCGGCGAGATTGAAATCGCACCGAGACCGCTCGCAGGCTATATGTCAAACGGTATGTGCTGCTCCGAGAAAGAAATCGGTATGAGCGATGACAACTCGGGCATTATGGATCTTGATGAGAGCCTTACAAACGGAACGGACATTAAGGACGTTTTCGCTATTGATGATATCATCTTTGAGGTTGATAACAAGTCGCTGACAAACCGTCCCGACCTTTGGGGTCATTACGGAATCGCAAGAGAGTTTGCCGCACTCGCAGGCAGACCGCTTAAGCCGCTTGATACGGTTGACCTTAGCCAATACAAGGATTTACCGAAGGTGGATATGAAGATTGAGGATCCCCTCTGCTACAGATATTCCTGCCTTCAATTTGAGAATATTACAAGAAATATCAGCCCGGCTAACATGAGAATCCGTCTCTATTACTGCGGAATGAGAGCCATCAACTTCCTTGCTGACCTGACTAACTATCTCATGCTTGAAATGGGTCAGCCGATGCACGCTTTCGACTCAAGAAAGGTTGAAAAAATCAGAATCAAGAGATTCGACACTCCGTTCGAGTTCAAGACCCTTGACGGCATTGAAAGGCATATTGACGAGAATACCCTTATGATTTGCAACGACAACACGCCTGTTGCAATCGCAGGCATTATGGGCGGACTTGATTCGGAAATCGTTGACGATACACATTCGCTCACACTTGAATCCGCAACATTTGATGCTGTTTCCGTCAGAAAATCTTCGGCTCGTCTTGCTCACAGAACAGATGCTTCCATGCGTTATGAAAAGAGTCTTGATCCCGAGATGACCGTTACCGCCGTTGCACGTTTTGTTAAGCTCCTCAGCGATTACGACTCGGGCGTAAAGGTAACATCGAGTCTTACGGATGAATACGCTCACAAGTTTGACGATGTTGAGCTCAGCTTCGATAAGAAATTTGTTGACCGTTATACGGGTATTGAGATTGACAATGATACGATTGTTAAAACCCTTACCGCACTCGGCTTTAAGGTCAAGCTTGACGGCGACGACTTTACCGTTGACGTTCCGAGCTGGAGAGCAACAAAGGATGTTACGCTCAAGGCCGATATTATCGAGGAAATAACAAGAATTTACGGCTACGACAATTTTGATGTTCATACGGCGACAGCTCCGCTTTATCCTGTTCGTCCGTTTGCCGAGAAGAGCATTGAGGATAAGGTAAAAGATATTCTTGTTAAGGAATTCGGACTTCATGAGGTTCATTCATATATTTGGGAGTATACCGACGAGTATAAGAAGCTTGGCATTGCAACGGAACCGAACATCAAGCTTGCCAATGCAACCAACCCGAATATCGAAACAATCAGAAAGTCGATTATTCCGACCCAGCTTTGCCAGGTTAAGTCGAATTCTTCCTATGCTCCGTCGTTCGGAATCTTTGAAATCGGACGTATTGTTGACGGCGTTGACGAGAATAATCTCTGCCGTGAGCATAAGAAGCTTGCTGTCACGCTCTACAGCAAAACAGAAACAACCGAGGAGCTTTATTTCAAGCTTATCAACATGATTTCGGTTGTTGTTGACGATATTAAGCACAAGAGCCTTTCGTTCAAGGCAAAGAGCACCGAGCTTAACTATATTCATCCGAAGAACTATAACGCAATCGTTTGCGACGGCAAGGAGCTTGGCGTTATCGGTGTTGTTCATCCCGAAGTGCTCAGAAATATTGACAAAAAAGCAAGCGTTGTTTTCCTCGAGATGGACGTTAAGGACCTTGTTGCGGTTGAGAACGCAGGCATCAAATATACCGAAGCTTCAAAGTATCCGTCAATCGAGGTTGACGTAACCTTCGTTACGGATACATTCAAGCCGATTAAAGAAGCGATAGAGCTTATCAATTCCGAGCTTATTAAAAAGACGTCGGTCGTTGATACCTATCAGGATGCAAGCGGCAAGTCTATCACGATAAGAATCGTATTCTCACATCCCGACAGAACTCTTGTTAAGGACGAGGTCATGGTAATAGTCAATGACCTTATCGCAAAGCTTGAGAGTAAGGGCATTAACATGAAATCATAAACTCAATATTATACACACAGCCTCCCGATTGATTTCGGGAGGTTGATTTTATATATGAAAAACAGCCGCATTTCTGCGGCTGCCGTGAATATTCAATTAAACATTGAAGAGGAAGTGAACAATGTCGCCGTCCTTCATGACGTAATCCTTGCCCTCGGAGCGGATAAGGCCTTTTTCTCTTGCAACGGCAAGCGAGCCGCATTCCATAAGGTTATCAAAGCTGATGACCTCGGCTCTGATAAAGCCTTTTTCAAAGTCGGAATGTATTTTTCCGGCAGCCTGCGGAGCTTTTGTACCCTTTTTAATCGTCCATGCACGAACCTCGGGCTGACCGGCTGTCAGATACGAGATAAGTCCGAGCAAGTCGTAGCTGCGCTGAATGAGAAGATCAAGACCGCCCTGCTCAATGCCGAGGTCGGCAAGGAACATTTCCTTCTCTTCCTTGCTGAGGCTTGCAATTTCGGCTTCCATCTCGGCGCAAATCGGGAGGGTCTGTGAGCCTTCCTCCTCTGCAATTTTGCAAACCGCACGGTATCTCTCGTTTTCTTCGATATTATTCGCAAAGTCGTCCTCGCTCATGTTGCAAGCATAGATAACAGGCTTTGATGTAAGCAGAGCCATGTCATTGAGAACCGCTTTTTCGTCATCATCGCAATCATAGCTTCTTGCACATTTACCGCTTTCAAGGTGAGCCTTGAGGTTTTTCAAGAATTCAACCTCTTTTGCAAGGCTCTTGTCGCCCTTCATCGCTTTCATGGTTCTGTCAAGACGGCGATCAACCATCTCAATATCCGAGAAAATAAGCTCAAAGTTTATGGTCTCAATGTCTCTTGCCGGGTCAACACTGCCCTCAACATGAATGATGTCATCATTCTCGAAACAACGTACAACGTGGATTATAGCGTCCGTCTCACGAATATGCGAAAGGAACTTATTTCCGAGACCCTCACCCTTTGATGCGCCCTTAACAAGGCCTGCAATGTCAACGAATTCTATAACCGCCGGGGTAATTTTCACCGGGTTATACATCTTTGCGAGTGCGTCGATTCTGCTGTCGGGAACGGCAACTACGCCAACATTCGGTTCAATAGTGCAGAACGGGTAGTTCGCAGACTGTGCGCCTGCGTTTGTGATTGCGTTGAAAAGTGTGCTCTTGCCCACATTCGGCAAGCCTACTATACCTAACTTCATAATATTACTTCCTTCATTTCATACTGCATTATATTATAAAGTAAAACTTTGAAAATTTCAACATGTTTATGATTTATTTCCACCAATAGAAATAAATATTGTATTGCTATGCAAAATGTGGTATTATTTAACCGATAGGTATTATAAAATCAGGGGTGTTGCTGAATGTACAGATTTGAACCTTTCATAAAATATGAATACAACGGCCGTATTTACGAAAACAGTAAATTGAAATGTGACAACTACAGTTTGGAGCTTTCAATCAATGACGACGGAATACAGTGCACGCTTGCTCCGAACGTAAAAATGAAGCTGATCGAATTCAGTATTTCGGCTATTAAGAAGTTTGACGAAAACGAGCTTTTCTTTGCAAACGGCTATCAGTCATGGACAACGTCGAGAGAGTTCGGCAGGGACGATACGCTCGAAGGCATTTCAAAGCTTGCCGGGTTTACCGAAAAAACAAAGGCGCTTTCGGAAATTTCAGGCGACTACAGCTTTGCACAGTACGGTAAAAAAGGCGTTTTTCATTCCTATACATACACCTATTTCCGAGTCGGAGACAGGGTTGAACTTTTCGGCTCATGTGATGAGAAGTACGGTTACACGGTTTTTTCGGTCAATTATGAATTCAACAAGTTCACGATTGCCAAGGACGTTGAAGGACTTGAAACCGACGACGAGATAATTCTGTTGGATGTTGTCTGCTTCAATGGCGAATACAACGAAGTCTTTGATAAGTATTTTGGTTCCATGAATCTCAGAAAGCCTAAAGCAGCTCACCTTTCGGGCTACACTTCATGGTACAACTATTTTCAAAAGATAAACGAAAAAATAATTCTGCGTGACCTTAATGGGCTTGACCGTGCAAAGGACAGTGTTTCGATTTTCCAGATTGACGACGGATACGAAAGCAAGGTCGGCGACTGGCTCATTCCCGATTACAGAAAGTTCCCAAACGGTATGAAGCCGATTGCCGACGCTATTCACGCAAAGGGTTATCTTGCCGGCATTTGGATTGCTCCGTTCTCGGCGCAAAGAAGCTCAATTATAGCAAAGGATCATCCCGAGTGGCTTGTCAAGGATAATGAAACGGGTAAGCCTTTACTCGGCTGCGTAGGCTGGGGCGGCGCATATACGCTTGATATTTATAACGGCGAGGCGAGAGAATATATCCGCAATTTCTTTAAAATTATTCTCAATGACTGGGGCTTTGACATGGTTAAGCTTGATTTCCTCTATTCCGAGGCTATGCAGCCGAGAAACGGAAAATCGAGAGGTCAAATTATGTGCGAGGCAATGGATTTCCTGCGTGAATGTGTCGGCGAGGATAAGCTGATACTCGGCTGCGGTGTTCCGCTCGGCCCGTCATTCGGCGTTGTAGATGCGTGCAGAATAAGCTGCGATGTCGATCTCAAATATTCACCGAAGTATTATAATAAAATGGGAATAAATCTCGAACTCCCATCGGCACAGAATGCGATAACAAATTCAATTTTTCGCCGCCATCTCAACGGCAGAGTTTTCTGCAATGATCCGGATGTTTTCTTCCTGAGGGAGAAGAATCTTGCGTTTACAAGGGAGCAAAAGTTATTACTCGGTAAGATCAATAATCTTTGCGGTGATGTGCTGTTCGTTTCGGACAATGCAGGGGATTACAGCGATGAGGACATCACACTTTTGAAAAAATTCTTTAAGAAAAACGAATGCGTTATCACCTCGGCAGGATTCAGAAACGAAAATGAAATTCAAATCTTTTATACCGAGGGCGAGAAGAAAAAGACGCTTGAATTCAATCTTGTAACGGGAAAAAGCAACGTTGAAAAGCTGATATAAAGGAGCAGACATGAAAAGAATCGCCAAATTTCACAAGGTAAGCTATGAGCAGTTTTTTGAAAGCTGCAAGGAAGATTTCGCCGAGAGCGAAATAAAGGAAATGTACGAGGATATCAAGCTTCCGGCTCGTGCGACGGCAGGCTCGGCAGGCTACGATATTTTTTCTCCGTTTGATTTTTCACTTGCTCCGTCGGAGACGATAAAAATCCCGACAGGCATTCGATGCGAAATCGACGAGGGCTGGGTATTGAAAATTTATCCGAGAAGCGGTCTCGGATTCAAGTTCCGTTTGCAGCTCAACAACACCGTCGGCATAATCGACAGCGACTATTTTTATTCTGACAATGAGGGTCATATTTTTATAAAAATAACAAATGACTCCAACGAGAATAAGACCGTTGAAGTCAAAAAGGGCACAGGCTTTGCTCAGGGCATTTTCGTTGAATACGGAATAACCGTGGACGATGAAGCGACGGGAGTTCGCAACGGCGGATTCGGAAGCACAACAAAATAAAAAATTACAAATAATAAGGCCGGCACATTTATGTAACAATAAGTGTGTCGGCTTTTTTGTTTTATTCGGCGTCTTTCCAGTCGAATTTTGTCAATTTTCCCGCACAAAGCAGGTTGGGATAATCCCATTGTCTGAGAACCTCATAGACTGCGATTGCGACGGAGTTTGATAGATTCAGACTTCTTGCCGCCGAGTCATTTATCATCGGAATTCGCACGCATTCATTTGGGTGCCTGAAAAGCAGCTCCTCCGGCAAGCCCTTGGTTTCCTTGCCGAAGAAAAGATAAACATTGTCGCTGTATTCAACGTCAACATAGCGGTTCTGTGCCTTCGTCGTGAAAAATCTATATTCTCCGTTCGGGTTTTTATCAAAGAAATCGTCCAAATTTTTATAATAAGTTATATCGAGCAGGTGCCAATAATCAAGTCCGGCTCTTTTTAGTTTTTTGTCGTCGGGTGTGAAGCCCATCGGCTCAATTATATGAAGCCTTGTTCCTGTTGCGGCACAGGTGCGTGCAATATTGCCGGTGTTCTGCGGAATTTCGGGTTCAACAAGAACAATATTTAAGACTGCCATTTTCAATTCCTTCTAACATATAAATTATTCAACGGATTTTATTAAATTCTTAATCTCGGATTCAAAGCAAAGGCCGTATTTCCTGTCTGTGCCTGCCTCAAGCGTTGCTTCAACGCATTTGCAGGTGAAGCCCATTGCAATTTGAACAGCGTCGGCAAAAGCTTTTCCGTTCATAACAGCCGCAGTCAGTGCCGATGCAAAAACATCTCCCGTGCCCGGGAAACGTCCTTCGGTTTTCGGAGTAAAGAACATATTCGCTTTGCCCATAAGACTGTCGTAAACGGCACAGCCGATTTGTCCGTCGCCGAAGTCGACACCTGTGACAACTATTCTTGCCGAACCAAGATTGCGCAAAGAGATAAGCAGCTCTTTAACAAAATCCATGTCATAATTTTTATCTTTTATATCAATGCCCGCAAGCATACACGCTTCTGTAACATTGGGAACAATAATATCGGCAAGCGAACAGAGAAACCGCATTTCGGAAATAAAGGAATCGTCAATCCCTTTGTAAAAAACGCCGTTGTCGCCCATTACCGGATCGGCGATATATAGCGTGTCGCTTTTTTTAAAGTCAAGCAAAAAGTTTTTTACACTTTCCGCCTGCTGACGGCTTGCAAGATAGCCGCTGTAGATACAGTCAAATCTTTCTCCTAAACTTTTCCAATGATTAGATATTTTTTCAATATCATCGGTAAGATCCTCTTTAACAAATCCGTCAAATTCGCTGTGAGCGGAAAAGATTCCTGTCGGCAGCGGAACACTTTCGATTCCGCAGGCGGAGATTATCGGCATAGCAACGGTAATCGAGCATCTGCCGAGACATGACATATCGTTTATGAGAACAGCTCTTTTTTGCTTTTTCATTTTCAAAAGAATCAGCTCCGAAAAATTTCTTTCCAAGATTATAACATAATACTTTGGAATAATCAATTCATAAGGAGACAAAATAATGTCGAAGCACTGATTTATTCAGCGGTTATTCAACAATAAAACGGAGGTCAGATTATGAAAAATTCAGGTTCTTCAATCGCCAAGGGAATAGGCGTCGGCATGCTTGTCGGCGGTGCAATGACAATCATCGGCTCTTCGATGATGAACAGCAAAAAGGCGAACTACAAGAAGATGGCAAAAAAGGCAATCAAATCGGCAGAATCCTTTATGGATTCTATGATGTAACAAAAAAAACACAAACTATCCCACGGCGGAAATATCTGCCGTGGGATTTGTGCATTCTATGTCAGAAATTTTTAAATCATTTAGCTTTATTTATTATCGCTTTTACAAGCTTTATGATATCATTTACTATAAAGCGAATTTTGTCGAAAAATGTCGAATGATTCTCAATCGGCGATTCGGGCAAAATGCTTTCCCCGTCAAAAATCGTAAACCTCGGATATTCTTCAAAGGTTTCAACGGTGGCCTGACCGTCATACTTCATGAATTTTCGCATCATGTTCTTCAATGCTGCATCATCACTGCCGTGTTTCATGTTCTTTACAAACCATGTCTGTTCCGGGAAAAGACAAGTCGAAGCATCAACGGTTTTGTCCGGTGAAATGTATTTTGCGTCAGATGTTATGTTGTCAAGTGTCTTGCCGTATTCGCTTGCTGTTGCACCGAAGGAGGCATATTTAACGTCGATGATTCCGTCGCCGAGATTACTTGCGGAGGGAGTCATCGGGAGCGAGGAGTAGCCGTAACGTGTGATTACATAAACATTGCATTTTTCGTTAACTTCCTTTAATGTCTCGGTCTTTTTGCGGCGAACAAGATTGTTATAATCCTCAATTTTGGCTTTCAATGCGGAATAGTCTGTTTCCGAATCCTTATAAATTTTATTGAATACGAAGTTGACAGCCTCGTCAATATACTCGTCGGGTACCATTGCCCAAACGGAGAGCCAACCGCCAAAAAGCGGAACAATGGACTGCGAACAAACCTCTTTTTGAATCTTTGCGCTTAATCCGTTTAGACCTTTTGAAAGAATATCCATCAGTCCGGTATCGTGAACGGCCTTAATTGCAGCATTGATAAGGTGCTCATATTCATTGCCTTGGAATGCGTAAAAAAGATAATTTTGAAGTGCATCTCCGCTAAAGATCAACTGACCGGTCATCAATTCACCCGTGTAGGTCTCGCCGTAAATTGCCGTTGAATTAAAAACAACTGTCTTAACCTTATCGCAGCCGTAAATTGAGAAATATGTTGTTGCAACAACGCCGCCAAAGCTGTGGCAGGTCAGTGCAACCTGATCGCAGCCCGACGCATCAAGAACGTAGTTTATGAAGTCGTTAAGCTGAGCCGCAATTTTAATGGGATCTTCTCTCCAGTCATATTTGAAATAAATATCCTTATCGGCTTTGATTTTGCTTTTTGCAGGGTATTCGAAGCGGATTCCCGAGCCTTCCTTAACGGTTCCGTCGGGATTGTTCATGGCTCTCGAAAAAAGCTTGCCGGTTATTTGCCCCATCTCTTTACCGAAGTGATCCCAGTCCTTTGTTAACGCCAACTCGGCAAAGGCAGGAACGCTATCCTTAACGGCGGTTGTGATCTCCTCCTCTGTGGGCGGCCATGCAAGAGCTGAGTTCGGGTCGGAAATGTCCTCGTAAACCTGTGAATTCATAAATCCGTGGACCCATATGCGTGGTACAGGCTTATCTGCGGCCGTTGCGGCAACCGAAAGCAACGGAACAATAAAGATAAGCAGAGCCATAATAGCTGTTGCAATTCCTTTAAGCTGTTTTCTTTTCATATATACGTCCTCCCAAAAGCTAAGGGAACAATGCACAAATTATAATTTGCGAAATTGCCCTAAATATAAATTAAGTATATCAGAACGGAAATATTTGTCAAGAGATAATAAACAGTCGCATTTTTAAAAATAAGTTTTGATAGCAGTACATTAAATCGCAGTTTTTTTCTGCGGTTATTTATTTTGTCGATTTTTGGCAAAAAATGGGTCTTTTTGTAAAAAAAGACACACAAAGGCCGACATTTCGGAAAAAAGGTCAAACGAAATTATAATTTAGAACAATGCCGTGCAATCAGTTTATACGGTGTTGAAAAAAACGGAGGTATATGATCATGGAAATTCAAATTATTCTCAGAAGACTTGGAGTTTGCACAACTTATAAAGGATATAAAGCGTTAGTTCTCGCAATTACGCTTGCACTGGAGGACGAAAACCGTTTGAATTCAATCACTCGTGAGATATACAACGAGGTGGCGCATCAGTTAGATTCAACGCCATCGGCAATAGAAAAAAATCTACGCACAGTTGTTCAGCGTGCGTGGAGAATGAATCCGAAAGATCTTGAAAAAATGGCAGGATACAAGCTGGAATATATGCCGAGCGTTTCTGAATTCCTGGATATTCTTTTTAATTACATACAGCGAAGCCGTCTTCACAGAAAAAAATAGGAGCTGTCACCGTTCGGCAACAGCTCAAAAATATAAATTTATCAGAGTTTAACAACGCAGTTCTTTTCTGCGGATTCAAACAGAGCCTCAACAACCCTAATGAGTCTCCTCTGCTGTGCATGAGTTACGATAGGCTCGGCTTTGCCCTCAATAACATCGCAAATGTTATTGTAAAGTGTATGTTCACCGCTGAAGCCTTTGTCCTCAACATAGGGGAGGGGGAAAGTCTTGATTGAATCGTCCGTTCTCGGAGCCATTGTCTTTGTAAGACCCACACCTGTTCTGACAGGAACCGCATCCTTGTTTTCCCAGTCGGAAACCATAACAACCTTGCCGCTGAGATCCCATTCGCAAATTGCCGAACCGTTGATGCCCTGAACATGCCAGCGGGGATAGTCAATAAAGTTATTCGTACCTACGGAGATAACGTAAACCGAATCATCCTTGTAATTAAGCGTTGCGATGAAGCCGTCATCAACCTCGTCGTTTGTGATATGGGTTACCTGACAATAAACCGAGTCAAGCTCCTTATCGTCAAACATCATTAGTGCCTGATCGAGAATATGGATACCCCAGTCGAGAATCATTCCGCCGCCCTGCGCCTTCTTCTGTCGCCAGTCGCCCGGAATTCCTCTTGAACCGCTTACACGGGATTCGATTCTGAAAATCTTGCCGAGTGTGTTCTCGTCGTAGAGACGTTTAACGGTGAGATAGTCCGGGTCATATCTTCTGTTCTGATGAACGGTGAAGAATTTGCCTGTTCTCTCGCTCGCCTTAATCATATCGTCAAGTGATTCGCTTGACATTGTGACCGGTTTTTCGCTCATGACATTTTTGCCTGCTTCAAGAGCGGCAATTACAATGTCATGATGAAAGTCGTTCGGAGTTGCAACGACAACGAAATCAATTCTGTCGTCGGCAAGAAGCTCTTCCTGAGAAGAAAAAGCATGCCAGCCCTTTTCTTCGGCTTCTTTATTTTTTGCAGGATTAATGTCGTAGATTCCGACAAGCTCCATGCGGTCATTCATGTATTTTGACATCTTTTCGGCGTGCCAACTGCCCATTCCGCCGCAGCCGATGACTGCGCCGCCGATTTTTCCGTTTACCATTTGTTTTGCTCCTAATATTAAAGAAAGTTTTTGCTAAATTGCCAAGTTTCCCCCTTGAAGCAAGGGGAGGACTGCTTGCGGCGGTGGGGATTTATTTATTTTGAACCCACTCCGATATCGGTTATGCCCACCACATCTCCGTTGTGGACTCGGTAATCAGTGCATTTTTAAGCGTCTGAACTGCCTTTGTCAGGCCCTCGTTCTGGCTCATGAGGCTGTCCTCATGCTCAATGCTGATTGCATAATCATAGCCGACAAGGCGAAGATTTGAAATAATATCTTTCCAATAAAGCTCATCATTGCCGTAGCCTACGCTGCGGAAAATCCATGAGCGGTTGATCTCATCGGAATACGGCTTTGTATCGAGAACGCCGTTGACCATTGTGTTGTATTTGTCAATCTTCGTGTCCTTTGCGTGGAAGTGGAAGATTGCGTCGCCGAGCTTACGAATGCTTGCAACCGGATCCATGCCTTGCCAAATGAGGTGGCTCGGGTCAAAGTTTGCACCGATTTCGGGGCCGACAGCTTCACGAAGCTTGAGAAGGCTTTCGGTGTTGTAAACGCAGAAGCCGGGGTGAAGCTCAAGAGCGATTTTGTTAACTCCGTGAGCCTTTGCAAATGCAACAAGGTCTTTCCAATAAGGGATAAGAACCTCTTCCCACTGCCATTTCAGAACCTCGCTGAAATCATCAGGCCACGGGCATACAACCCAGTTTGGATGCTTTGATTCGGGGCAGTCACCGGGGCAGCCGGAGAATGTGTTAATCTGATGAAGGCCGAGCTTTTCGGCAAGAAGAATCGTGTCGCGAATCGTTTTGTCAAATGCGGCAGCCTTTTCCTTGTCGGGATGAACGGGGTTGCCGTGACAGCTGAGTGCGCTGATTTCCATATCATACTTTTTAATTGTTGCGACAAACTCGTTGAACTTGTCCTCATCATTGAGAAGCGTCTCCGGATCGCAATGTGCATTTCCGGGGAAGCCGCCGCAGCCAAGCTCGATCATCTCAATGCCAAGTGACTTGAAATATTTAAGTGCTTCCTCAAGAGGAAGGTTCTGCAAAAGACAGGTGAAAACTCCTAATTTCATGATTTGGTCTCCTTTGTATTAAAGATTGGCTTTAAAGTATGCCATACTTCTTGCGATGTCATCGATTCCGTTCGGCTTAGGATCATCGTTTTCAAGAACAAGCCATTCAATGCCGCTGTCCTTTGCAGCCTTGAATACGCTGAGAAGGTCGTTGTTGCCCTCGCCGAGAGCCATCGGATGTCTGTCAATGCCGTCCTTGACGTGAAGAAGAACGATATCATCCTTATGCTCGGTTATATATTTATAATTGTCTGCGCCGCCGCAATAGCTCCAATAGGTATCAATTTCGAGATATGCGCCTTCGGCAATTCTGTCCATGATGAGTTTGCCGTCAATTTCGTTTTCAAATTCTTCGGTGTGGTTGTGGTAGTAGAACTTGATTCCCTCGTCCTTGCCACGCTCATTGGCCTTGGAGAAAACGTCAACAAGTCTGTCAACATCCTCTTTGGTTGAATGATCGGCACCGCCGATGCCCATATATTCCATGCCGAGCGTCTTGCCTATCTTGATCGATTCTTCGAGCTTGTCGCCCTCGTAATCCTCAAGATCCATGTGACATCCGACTGCAACGAGTCCAAGCTCGTCAAGCTTTGCTTTGATAACCTCAGGCTCAAGTCCCGCATAGCCGGCAAATTCAACACCGTCAAAGCCGATTTCTTTTACCTTTTCGAGGATTTTAAGGAATTCCTCACCGTTTGAATAATCTTTTCTGAGAGTGTAAAGCTGGACAGCTAATTTCAATATAAAAACCTCCGTTTACATAATTATAGCTTCTTTGATTTTACAACATCATGAGAGGCATTTCAAGCCTTTTTATTCAAATAATTAAGATTATTTTAAGGCAATACCGCAATTCGCAGGGCACTATCTCAAGTGTCTTATTCACAAAGAATATACCAAACGCTAACAGAAAGTTCATACGAGGTTAACATTTAGCCGTTATTATCTAACTGTACTCAATGAGAGAGCCGCAACTCTCGTGAGTACATACCCCTCCTCAATAAACCCCTCAATTATTGGAAAAAGAAGTCGGTTCACGCCGGCTTCTTTTTCTGTCCGGAAATAGTTGCAAAGAAAAAGACTGCTCGAATTAACGAACAGTCTTTCTTTTTGATGATTCTTATTTGAACTTTCTCTTACGAGCAGCCTCAGACTTTTTCTTACGCTTTACAGAGGGCTTCTCATAATGTTCTCTTTTACGAACCTCCTGGATAACACCGTCTCTCGAAGTCTGTCTCTTAAATCTTCTGAGAGCGTTGTCCAAAGACTCGCCTTCTTTAACTTTTACCTGACTCACTGTATTCCCTCCCTCCGCAGATTGCAGGGGTAATCTTTATAATTTGCACCATATTTTATCACATTGTGAGCGGATTGTCAATATCTAATTGCAAAAAATGCACTTTTTTCTTTGATAAAGCTATAGCCGAGATTTCTTGACTTGTAATATCGGTATATGATATAATCAAAAAAATATATTTAGGTGTATAGGGTGATAAAATGACAAAGAAGTTAAAGGACATTTCTGCCTATGCTTTTTTTATAATTTCTGCATTTGTGATGTGGCTTGTTTGTGAAAACATAGTTCCGTTTTATTCGGATGATGTGTTCTATATGAGCTTTACGGGAAAGGGAATTAAGCATTTCATTGATATGAATGTTTGGCATTATTTTAATTATAACGGCAGGTCGTTTGTACATGTTATGTTGGAATTGGTTCTTGTTTTTAAGGAACACTTGTATGCGATTTTGTTCCCGATTTTTATAATCATATCGAGCTTTGTTGCATATGATTTAACTAATGATAACCGGGAACACGACAGAGCGATCAAAGAGAAGCTGCTTTCGTCGGGTTTGGCGATGCTTTTATTTTTGTCTATAAACTATATGCCTTTCGACACATCAATGCTGTGGATGTCGGGTGGATTTAATTATGTATTTCCGCTTTTCTTTATTTTGGGAATTTATTATTTATCGAAGAAAATAAACGGAAATAAAGTATATTTTCTGATTCCTTTTGTATTCTTATGCGGCGCAACCACCGAGCTTTACGGAATGTATGCAATCGGTTTGTTTACTTTAACATTTATATTTGACACAATCAATCACAAAAAAAGCATTTTCAACCTTGTCTCCATAATAATTTCGACCATGGGATATATTTCTATATTCTTTTTCTCGGGAACGGCGAAAAGAGTTTCTAACGAAGTGCACCTGTCGCTCCGCACCATGATTTGGTCTTTTTTTAACGAAAATGATCCTCTTGTCGGTCGTCGTGGTGTTGCAGCATATTTTCTGATTTTTTCATTTGTATTAACAACATTATTGTTGAAGCGAACGCTTAGCGAGGATAAAAAGAGGGACGGTATTGCAAAAAAGCTAATCTTTTTTGGCGGATATTCTCTCTTTGTGCTGTTCTTGATTTTGCAAATTTGCAATATTAAGATATTTAACTGTTGTATTCTGCTTTTGTATGTTTTTATTATTTGTCTTGCTTTGCTGATTGCAAAATCAAACTATGAAATTATAAAATTAATTATATGCGGATACGGTTCATATTTGATAATGGCAATTCAAAACAGCGGATATCGAAACGCAACGGTTCCGTTTATTTTAACTTCTATAATCCTAATTTCCGTTTTATTTGTCTCGACAAAATGGAAAAATGATATATTTATGATTTTAATATGCATCATTGTTGCCGTTATGCCGATTAAGAACGTTTATTCATCTTTAAAGGTGAGCAATACCTATGTAAAGCCATTATATAATTCATACCAAACACTTAAAGAAACCGGCGAATGCGAGATAGATTATGATTTGTTTAGCAAAATGCCGAACGCATATTGGTATAAATTTATTTTTCAAGCAATCGCAAATAAAGAAAGTTACGATAAGTATGACGGGTATTATGAGGATTACACAGGCGTGTCAAAAGATGCAGTTATTCATTTCCGTTCGAAAGAATATGATATTAAAGAAGTAAAAATAAATAACGAATATTACTCCGGCCCGGCCGTCAAAATAGATAACAAATTATATATATCAACAAATAATAAAGTATATGATGCAGAGTATACTTACATAGGTACCGGATGTTATCCCTATTGCGTAACAATAGGAATTGATGATTTCTGTAAAGCTAACAAATTGGAATATAAGGAAAGTGCCGATACCATAGAGTTTTACAGCATTAAATAGGTATTATAAACAAACAGAGTCTCCCATGGTCTTGTGTGAACCATCGGGAGACTTTATTTGACAAATAGAAAATTATATGGTATAAAATTAATGAAAGGGGTTGATAAGGGGACAGAAGGGATTTGCAGACGCCTTTGTCAAATCTATTTGTCGACAAGGGTTATTTTTTTGTCTGCACGACGGCTTAAAAGCATTTTGAAATCGGAGGAAAAACATATGAAAAAGAAAATTAAACAAATTTTATCTGTTGCTTTGGCTGTAATAATGCTTATCGGCATTGCACCTGCAACAGGAATCAACCTCGTGCCAAGTGCTTCGGCGGTGTCGGGAGCTTGCGGCGAGAATGTTACTTATGATTATGACGAAGCAACCGCCGTTCTTACGATAAGCGGAAGCGGCACAATGACAAATTATCTATATTATAACAGTCCGTGGGCCTCTCACAGAGATGAAATCAAAAAAATCATTATCGGTGACGGAATTACGGGTATCGGAGATTATGCTTTCTTCGGTTGTCATGTCGCCGAGAGCGTGACAATTCCCGACGGTGTTGTACGCATAGGGAAATTTGCATTTGATGACTGCTCGGGGCTCAAAGAAGTTGTTCTTCCCGAAAGTGTAAGGAATATTGAATGGTATGCGTTCGCCGAGTGTACAGGTCTCGAAAGCATCAATATTCCCTATGGCGTAACCGAAATTGACAAGTATGCTTTCTACGAAACGGCGATTAAATCAATCGTTATCCCCGAAAGCGTTAAAAGAATCAAGTGGTTCGCATTCCTTGATTGCAAAAATCTTGCCGACATAACTCTCCCGAATAATTTGGAGTCTATCGGTGAAGACGCTTTCAGAAATACGGCGTATTTTAATAATGAGGCAAATTGGGAGGACGGTATCCTCTATCTTGACAACTACGTCATCAATGCATCGGTAGATATAATCTCGGCAACGCTCAGACCTTCGACAATAACGATAGCTGACAATGCTTTTGGACTTTCCAAAAAGCTTGAAAGCATAGTCATTCCGTCAAGTGTAGAAAAAATCGGCAACTGTGCATTTATGAACTGCCAAAATCTGAAGGCTGTTAAGATTCCGGGAAGCGTAAAGAAAATAGGATTGTATGCTTTGGCATACTGTATCTCGCTTGAGAGCATAACGGTTGACAAGGATAATAAATTCTATGACAGCCGAAACAACTGTAATGCAATAATTGAGACAGCCGCAAACACCCTTATCGCCGGCTGTTCAACAACCGCTATACCCGAAGATATATCGGATATCAGCGAGGGCGCATTTGCAGGATGTGCAGGTCTTTCACAGGCCGTTATTCCGTCAGGCATAACGCAGATAGGAGTTATCAATGCCGACGGAGACGGCAAAGAAATGAATCTTACAATCGGGCGTGGAGTTTTCTCGGACTGTACCGATTTTGAAAGCATTGTTATTCCGAGGAGTATTACACATATCGGCAAGTATGCCTTTGTCGATTGCAAGAATCTGAGGGACATCTATTATACGGGTTCTGCCGAAGAATGGGCTGCGATAACAAAAGAGGTAGGCTTGGAAGGTGCGGAGATCCATTTTAATTACGGTCATGAGCACGAGCTTCGCCACGTTGTCAATGCACCGTCATGTAGCGAAGACGGCATTGAATATGATTATTGTACAGTATGTGAAGAAGTTTTCAATAAAAAAGTTTTAGAAAAGACCGGACACACATGGGGCGAATGGACTGTAGTTAGGGAGGCTACCTCAAAAGCCGACGGACTTGAAATCAGGACTTGTAAAAACTGTTCTGAAAAGGAAGAACGCAAAATTGACTATGTTGCTTTTGTCAGAGATGTATCGGTTGACGACATAACCATGAAGCACAAAAAGAAAGTTAAGATTGAACCGAAAATTACAGCTGACGAGGGTGCGGAATATACTGTTAAATATGAAAGCTCGAATAAAAAAGTATTGACCGTTGATGAGGACGGAAACATCAAAACCGTTAGCAGTGGAACGGCAAATGTTATCGTAACGGTTACGGATTCCAACGGACATTCGGTTTCCGACACTTGTAAAATTACGGTCAAGTATACGTTTTGGCAGGGGATTATTCAGTGGATTATTCATTGGCTTTTTCGGGGTACATTTCCGTTTCAACCGGGAAATCCGATTTTTTCACGGACGTCATTGACAATAGCTTAATATCAATAAACAAATTTATACAGGGAATATTGAAATGAAAAAATTAATTATATCATTTATTCTTGCATCGGTGTTCGCAACAGCTTTTTGTGCATGTCATTCGGCCCAAAAAGCTGCAAACACATCAGATTCGACACTTGAAGTAAACACAACGACAGAAGCCGAGACCGATACAACGGTTAAAGACGAAACGGAAACCGCCGATAGTCAAAATATTCTTAAGGCATACAAGGATAGGCTTATCGAAAACATTTATCATTATAATGATTCGAGAGCCGATGAACTGCCGACATATGCGCTTTTTGATTTTAACGACGATGGTACGGCGGAGCTTCTCGTTTGGGATATTCGTGTGGCCTCGGCAGCCTTCCGTGACATATATGTCTATCGCTATAATACGGTTACGGGCAAAGCCGACCATATCGGCACAATGGTTGAATTTACGGGACACTCTGTAATAACCGAAGCTCGTGACGGCAAAGGAATAGTTGTTGCGATTCGTGACGCAGGGCTGCAGGATAAAATTACCGAATATTCATTGATTGACGGCAGGCTAACTCCATCCATTTTGCTTGCACGCAGCGATGAAACCTCGCAGGAGTGGAACGACAAAATCGTTTCATCGGAATACAACAGCGGTGTAACGCTTGAAACCTCAAACACATATGATGTAATTGAAAAAGAATTCTCTTGATTTTGACAGGATTTTGTATGAAAAATACAAATTCAAAAAAATTTTCTAAAAAGGGTTGACAAAATAATTTTTTGCGTTATAATGTCGACATAAAGGCAAAGGCGTCTGAGAGTAATGGAGCTCTCTGACGCCTTTTCTTATTGCTTATAGCGCGCCGCTTTCGGCGTTGAAACGTCTTGAAATACAAGCGTATGTCTGCGACGTTTCGCCTTGAAATCGACGAACTCTAAGCAATAAGAAATCGATAAGAAAAAGTTTATAGTACGTCTTTTCCTGCGTTATGGCGGCTTGAAATACCTAAGTATGTCGGCACCGCCAAGCCTTGGAACTAACGCACTCTAATCGATAAGAAAAAGTTTATAGCACGTCTTTTCCTGCGTTATGGCGGCTTGAATTTGATGTGTGCTGAGCTAAACAAACCTACAAACAATTACAACAGTATATTTAACGGGGCAACGGCGTCTCATGACAGTATCATGGACTCTCTGCCCCGTTTTTAATTTTTATTTAAAAGGAGTGTTGGTTATGAAAACCGTACCGGAGTATTTCGGAAGTCTTGTTTTTGACGACAGGGTGATGAAAGCTAATTTGTCAACAAGCGTTTACCGTTCGCTTAAGAGAACCATTGACGAGGGCAGAAGCCTTAATCCCGATGTGGCAAACGCAGTCGCAGAAGCAATGAAGGACTGGGCGGTCGCACACGGTGCAACTCATTTCACACACTGGTTCCAGCCGCTTACGGGTATCACGGCTGAGAAGCACGACAGCTTCATCTCTCCCGCTCCCGACGGCAGAGTAATCATGGAATTCTCAGGCAAAGAGCTTATCAAGGGCGAGCCTGACGCATCATCTTTCCCCTCGGGCGGACTTCGTGCAACATTTGAGGCAAGAGGCTATACCGCATGGGACCCGACATCATACGCATTTATCAAGGGTAATACCCTTTGCATTCCCACCGCTTTCTGTTCATACGGCGGTGAGGCACTTGATAAGAAAACACCGCTTCTTCGCTCAATGCAGGCCCTTAACAAGCAGGCAATGAGAATCCTCAAGCTCTTTGGCAATGAAGACGTAAAGTGCGTTCGCACTTCGGTCGGTCCGGAGCAGGAATACTTCCTTATTGATAAGGAAATGTATGAAAAGCGTAAGGATTTGAAGTTCACGGGCAGAACCCTTTTCGGAGCAAAGCCGCCGAAGGGTCAGGAAATGGACGATCACTATTTCGGCGTTATCAAGCCGAGAGTTGCCGAATATATGGCAGACCTTAACGAGGAGCTTTGGAAGCTCGGTATCCTTGCCAAGACAGAGCATAATGAGGTTGCTCCGGCTCAGCATGAGCTTGCTCCGATTTATTCAACAACAAACATTGCAACGGATCACAACCAGATCACTATGGAGATTATGCAGAAGGTTGCTGCAAAGCACGGCCTTGTATGTCTCCTTCACGAGAAGCCGTTCGCAGGTGTAAACGGCAGCGGCAAGCACAACAACTGGTCAATGGCTACCGACACAGGCGTAAACCTCCTTACTCCGGGCGAAACGCCTTACGAGAACGCTCAGTTCCTGCTTTTCCTTTGCGCAGTTATCAAGGCGGTTGACGATTATCAGGATCTTCTTCGTCTTTCCGTTGCAACAGCAGGTAACGACCACAGACTCGGTGCAAATGAAGCACCGCCGGCAGTTGTTTCAATCTTCCTTGGCGATGAGCTTACAGAGGTTCTTGAGGCTATTGAGAGCGACAAGCCGTACAGCGGAGCAGAAAAGACGGTTATGAAGCTCGGCGTTCATGTCCTTCCGAAGTTCTTCAGAGACACAACGGACAGAAACCGTACCTCACCGTTTGCATTTACAGGCAACAAGTTCGAGTTCCGTATGCTCGGCTCGGCAAACAGTATTGCTTGCACAAATATCATGCTTAACGCAGCAGTTGCAGAGAGCCTTAAGATTTACGCAGACCGTCTTGAGGGCGTTGACGATTTTGAGACAGCTCTCCATGACATGATTAAAAAGACCATTAAGGATCACAAGAGAATCATCTTCAACGGCAACGGCTATGACGATGCATGGATCAAGGAAGCTACGGAGAAGAGAGGACTTCTCAATCTTCGCACAACTCCCGATGCACTTCCGACCCTGCTTGAGAAGAAGAACGTCGATATGCTTACGGCTCACAAGATTTTCTCACCTGCCGAGATCGTATCACGTTACGAAATTACTCTTGAAAACTACTGCAAGACGGTTAATATCGAAGGTAACACAATGGTTGACATGGCAAGGAAAGAAATTATTCCGGCCGTTGAAAAGTATGTTTCCGATATTGCCACAGCTTACAGTGCAAAGAAGAATTCCGTTGCCGGAATTTCCGTAAAGTATGAGGAAGATATGCTCAAGAAGCTTTCCGTTCTTGTTGACGAAATGGATGCGGCAACTAAAGAGCTTGAGGTTGCACTGGTTAAGTACAACACAATCAAGGATATCACCGAGGCTTCCGAAGCTATTCGTGATGATGTTCTTCCGAAGATGTCCGTTCTTCGTATTGCATGCGATGAGGCAGAGACGATTACGGCAGAGAGCTACTGGCCGTTCCCGACCTACGGCGATCTCCTCTTCGGCGTAAAATAAACAACTCCTTATTGATTTATCCTTTCTCGGTATCTTGTCCCCTCTTCAACGCAGAGGGGGCAAACAGATACCAAGACGACGATTGATAAGACGAATAATAAAGACAATAAGGTTAAAGGCGTTTGAGTCGGAAGAAGTAATGCAGAGGTTCACTCTCAGAGAGTGCGGAACGGTGGAAGCCGCACAGCGGAAGCTGCACGAATAACATCCGACGAGCTTCGATCCGAAAGATTATTGAGTAGGTGAGACGGAGGTCAACCGTTAAACTGACAGGGTCTTGACAGAGACCCCAAAGAACAAAAATAGGTGGCACAGCGGGTTACGGCACCTGCCCTATTCTATGCTGAAAAAAATCACGGAGGATTTTATTATGTGTTCAATTATGGGTTACTGCGACAGCTGTGACGATTTTGAGAGATTTAAAAAAGGTTTTGATAAGACGGTATCCAGAGGCCCCGATGACAGCCGTATCGTTGATACAGGCAAGGGTCTTTTAGGATTTCACCGTCTTTCTATTATGGGATTAACTCCCGATGGAATGCAGCCGTTTGAGCTTGACGGCAGCTATGCAATATGCAACGGCGAGCTTTACGGCTTTGAAAAGACAAAGGAAGAGCTGAGCAAGAAATATACTTTTAAAAGCGGCTCTGACTGTGAGATTATTCTCCCAATGTATCGTGAGTACGGCGTTGATATGTTCAAGATGCTTGACGCCGAATTTGCAATGATTATCTATGATGCAGAAGCCGGCGAGTACATAGCCGCAAGAGACCCGATCGGTATCAGACCGCTTTATTACGGCCATGACGAAAAGGGTACAGTCGTTTTTGCAAGCGAGGCTAAAAACCTTGTGGGAATGTGCAAGGATATCATGCCGTTCCCTCCGGGACATTATTACAAGGGCGGCGAATTCCATTGCTATTGCGATATTGCCGCAGTTGATAAGGTCAGCTACGATTCGCTTGATGAGATTTGCTCAAAGATCCATGATAAGCTCGTTGCAGGCGTTGAAAAAAGACTTGTTGCAGATGCAAAGGTCGGCTTTCTTCTTTCCGGCGGACTTGATTCTTCACTTGTATGTGCAATCGCTCAGAAAAAGAGTGACAAGCCGATTCGAACATTTGCAATCGGCATGAGCGAGGACGCAATCGACCTCAAGTATGCTAAGCAGGTTGCGGATTATATCGGCAGCGATCACACAGAGGTCATCATGACGAAACAGCAGGTTCTCGATTCGCTCGATGATGTTATTCATCTCCTCGGCACATTTGATATAACGACTATCCGTGCTTCGATGGGTATGTATCTTCTTTGCAAATGGATTCACGAGAACACCGATATACGAGTTCTTCTTACGGGTGAGATTTCCGATGAGCTTTTCGGCTACAAGTACACGGACTTTGCTCCGTCTGCCGAGGAGTTTCAGAAGGAGTCGCAGAAGAGAATCCGTGAGCTTCATATGTACGATGTTCTTCGTGCCGACCGTTGTATTTCCGTCAACAGCCTTGAAGCCCGTGTACCGTTCGGTGATCTTGACTTTGTAAAATATGTTATGTCCGTTGATCCCGAGAAGAAGCTCAACAAGTACGGCAAGGGCAAGTATCTTCTTCGTCATGCATTCGAAGGTGATTATCTTCCTCACGACATTCTTTACCGTGAAAAGGCTGCTTTCTCCGACGCTGTAGGTCATTCAATGGTTGACTACCTCAAGGAGTTTGCAAGCACTTATTATACTGATGAAGAATTTGCCGAGAAGTGCGAGAAGTATGACCATGCAAAGCCGTTCACAAAGGAATCGCTTCTTTACAGAGAGATTTTTGAAAAGTATTATCCGGGACAGTCTCAGATGATAGTTGATTTCTGGATGCCGAACAAGAGCTGGGAGGGCTGTGACGTTAATGACCCATCCGCAAGAGTTCTTTCAAACTACGGCGACAGCGGCAAATAAATTATAAAATGGAAAGCAGGCGGTTGTTTAAATCGTCTGCTTTTTTAAAATTAACGGAACAAATAACCGAATTTCCCTTGACTTTCATATATTAGCGTGCTATTATGTTAGCGTATTAACACGCTAAAGTGAGGGAGACAGATGTGTAATTGGCATAATGATTCAACGGATGAGCTTTGCAAGGCTCTTCTTTCTTTAAAAACCCAAGAGGAGTGCTACGCCTTTCTTGAGGATATTTGCACGATTAAGGAACTGCTTGAAATGTCACAAAGGCTTTCGGTTGCAAAGCTTTTGAGTCAAGGCATGAGCTATGCGCAGATTTCGCAGAAAACGGGCGTCAGCACGGCGACCATCAGCCGCATAAGCCGTTGTATCGAATACGGCAACGGCGGATACAAAATGATTATCGAAAGATTGCAAGAGGGCGAAAAAGATGATTGACGAAAAACTTTTGAAAAGTGAGGAGCGGGCGATATTTAATCTCCGTTCGCTTTATCGCAAATACGGTTACGCTCCGTTCAAAATGAGCAAGTTTGAGGAATATGACCTTTATGTCAGAAACAAGGATTTCCTTGTCAGCGACAGGGTAATCACTTTTAACGATACAAACGGAAAGCTTATGGCTCTCAAACCCGACGTTACGCTTTCAATTATAAAGAACAGCGACGATACACCGAACGAGAAGAAAAAGGTTTTCTACAATGAGAATGTTTATCGAATTTCCAAAAACACTCATCGCTATAAGGAGATTATGCAAGCAGGCCTTGAATGCATTGGCGACCTCGATTTTTACGATATTTACGAGGTTATCAGCCTCGCTGCGGAAACGCTTGCGCAGATTTCCGACAGCTTTGTTCTGAATGTTTCGCACCTCGGATTTTTGCAGAAGATACTCGCCGATATTTGCGATGATGCCGGATTTGCCGAGAAGGCAATCAAGCTGATCGAAGAAAAAAACAGTCATGACCTTGTTAAGCTTTGCAAGGAATACGGCGTTGAAGATGAAAAATCCCGGACACTTTCAACGATTATTTCGGCGAGCGGAGAAAGAAATAAGGTTCTTTCTCAGATTGAAAAGATTTGCTCCGGGGAGAATTTGAACGAGCTTCGCACAATTTCGGAGATGCTGGATACCTCCCCGTATTCGGATAAAATTCTTTTTGATTTTTCCGTTGTCAACAATATGAATTATTACAGCGGATTCGTTTTCCGAGGCTTTGTTGACGGAATATGCGACGGTGTTCTTGCCGGCGGTCAGTATGACAGAATGATGAAGAAAATGGGCAGAAAATCCGGCGCAATCGGATTTGCGCTTTACCTTGATTTGCTTGAACAGCTCAGAACGGAAGCTCCCGGATATGATGTTGATGTGCTTCTCGTTTATGACGGAAAAACGGACAGCAAAACCGTTGCGAACAAGGTGAATGAGCTTATAAAATCGGGAAAAACGGTAAGTGCGCAAAAGGCTGTTCCGGAAAAGCTCAGGTATAAAGAAATTGTCGACTTAAGGAGGGATTCAAATGCTTAACGTGGCACTGCCGAAAGGGCGGCTCGGTGAAAAGGTTTATGCAATGTTTGAGGCCGCAGGCTTTGAATGCCCCTCAATAAAGGAAAATAACAGAAAGCTGATTTTTGAAAACGAAGAAAAGCAGGTTCGATATTTTTGGGTCAAGCCCTCCGATGTTTCGATTTATGTTGAGAGGGGAGCGGCGGATATCGGCGTTGCCGGCAAGGATATTCTGCTTGAATATGAGCCGAATGTTTATGAGCTGCTCGATCTTGATATAGGAAAATGTCACATGGCGGTCGCAGGGCCGAAGAATTTCAATGATGACGGCACACGCACGCTGAGAGTGGCGACGAAGTTCACGAACATTGCGTCAAATTATTATGACAGCATAGGCAGAGATATTGATATTATAAAGCTCAACGGTTCGATAGAAATTGCACCGATTCTCGGCCTCTCCGATGTAATTGTCGATATCGTTGAAACAGGAACAACGCTTCGTGAAAATAATCTTGAAGTGAAAACAAAGTTTCTGCCGATAAGCGCAAGGCTGATAGCAAACAAATCGGCGTATAATTTTAAACGTGAGCAGATTGAAAAGATTGTTTCAAGTATAAAGGAGCAGATTGAAAATGATTAAGATATATAAATACGGCGAAGTGCCGAACAGCGAAATTTTTGCAAGAGAAAATATATCTGCAAATGTTGAGGATATTGTTGCCGATATAATTGCCGACGTCAGAAAAAACGGCGATAAGGCTCTTTTTGCTTATTCAAAAAAGTTTGACAAGGCCGAGCTTACGAGCCTTGAGGTCACAAAAGAAGAGATTGACGAGGCTTTGAACATTGTTGATCCGGAATTCATTTCCGTTATGACAGAAGCTGCGCAGAATATTCGTGCCTTCCACGAGAAACAGGTTCGAACAAGCTTTGTGATAAACGACAAGGACGGCGTTGTTATCGGCCAAAAGATTATGCCGATTGAAAAGGTCGGACTCTATGTTCCCGGCGGCACGGCAGCTTATCCGTCAACGGTTTTGATGGACAGCATTCCGGCCAAGATTGCAGGCTGCCCCGAAATCGTCATGGTAACTCCGCCGAAGCAGGACGGAAAGGTTAATCCTGTTATTCTCGCCGCCGCATCAATCGCAGGCGTTGACAGAATTTTTAAAGTAGGCGGAGCGCAGGCGGTTGCGGCTCTGGCTTACGGAACACAAAGTGTGCCAAAGGTCGATAAGATTGTCGGTCCCGGTAATGCCTTTGTTGCCGAAGCGAAGAAACAGGTTTTCGGCAAGGTCTCGATAGATATGATCGCCGGTCCGAGTGAAATTCTTGTTGTCGCCGACGCAACGTGCAATCCGAAGTTTGTTGCCGCAGATCTTCTTTCTCAGGCCGAGCATGACAAAATGGCAAGTGCGGTACTTGTAACGGATGACAAGGACTTTGCACAGGCTGTAAGCGATGAGCTTGAAATGCAGATTCCGCTTCTTCCCCGTGCCGAAATCGCAAGGGCTTCGATTGATAATAACGGCAAAATAATAGTTGCCGAGGATAACTTGCTTCTCGCTATTGATATTGCAAATGAAATTGCTCCGGAGCACCTTGAGCTTTGCGTTGACAACCCGTTTGATTATCTCGATAAGATAAAGCACGCAGGTTCAATTTTCATGGGCAAGAATTGTCCGGAGGCTCTCGGCGACTATTTTGCGGGTCCGAATCACACTTTGCCGACGAGCGGAACAGCAAGATTTTCTTCTCCGCTTTCGGTTGATGATTTTGTTAAAAAATCACAGTTCACATATTATTCTTCCGCTGCTCTTGAAAAGGTGGCAGACAAAATATCATACTTTGCAAACAAGGAGGGACTGAGCGCACACGGCAAGAGTGCAACAGTGCGTTTCGAGAAATAATGAGCAGATTTTTTTCAGAAAAATATTCTTCACTTGTTCCATACACCCCCGGCGAGCAGCCGCAGGATAAAAAATATGTAAAGCTCAATACAAACGAGTCGCCGTTTCCGCCGTCGCAGGCGGTTGCAAAGGCGGTCGAGGCGGAAGCCGGCAAGCTTCAGCTTTATTCCGACCCGGAGTGTGTTGCCCTGAGAAAAAAGGCGGCCGAGGTTTTCGGCATAAATGACGATGAAATAATCATGACGAACGGCTCGGACGAGGTGCTGAATTTTGCATTCATGGCGTTTGCCGATGAGAAAAATCCTCTTCGATTTGCGGATATCACATACGGATTTTACCCTGTGTTTGCCGAGCTTAATCATATTCCGTATACGGAAATCCCTCTCAAAAGTGATTTCACACTTGACCCGAATGACTATACGGCAGTTAACGAAACCGTTGTAATTGCCAATCCCAATGCGCCGACGGGACTTGCTCTCAGTCTCGAAACGATTGAAGAAATTGTAAAGAGCAACCCCGATAACGTTGTTATAATCGATGAAGCGTATATCGACTTCGGCGGTCAAAGTGCGGTGCCGCTTACCAAGAAATACGATAATCTGCTTGTTACGGGAACCTTTTCAAAATCACGTTCAATGGCGGGTGCAAGGCTCGGTTTCGGTATCGGAAACAAAAAGCTCATTGCCGACCTGAACACGGTTAAATATTCTACGAATCCGTACAATGTAAACCGTCTTACGGCGGCGGCAGGTATTGCGGCTCTTGAAGACAACGACTACTATATGAATAATTGCAAAAAGATTCGGGAAAACAGGGCATGGACAACTCTCGAGCTTGAGAAGCTCGGATTTACCGTTCTTCCGTCAACTGCGAATTTTATATTCGCAAAGTCGGATAAAATCGGCGGTGAGGAGCTATATTTAACGCTTAAAGAAAAAGGAATTCTCATTCGCCACTTTACAAAGGAACGCATTTGCGATTATAATAGAATCACAATCGGTACGGCCGAGCAGATGAAAATTTTTATTGATGCAGTTAAGGAAATCGTTGATTGAACTATGCAGGAATTTTTAGATATTGTTGATGAAAACGGAGAGCCGACAGGCGAAACCGTTGAAAGAAAAATTGCACATGCCAAGGGAATCCGTCACAGAACATCTCATGTGTGGCTCGCAAGGGAAAGAAACGGCAGAGTAGAAATTCTTTTGCAAAAACGAGCCGAGAATAAGGATTCATATCCCGGGTGCTACGATATATCGAGCGCAGGTCATATCCCGGCAGGCGACGGATTCAGAAAATCCGCCGTTCGTGAGCTTCGGGAGGAGCTTGGGGTAGTCGCAGAAGAAAACGAGCCTGTTTATTGCGGCGACAGAAATGTGCAATGGAACGATGTGTTTTCGGGAAAGCCGTTTCACGACAATCAATTTTCAAGAGTTTTTCTTCTTTGGCGTGACATGGAGGAGAATGAATTTACGATTCAAAAGGAAGAGCTTGAAAGTGTTAAATGGATTGATTTCAACGAGTGCATTGACGGCGTTCGTGATAACGGCTTTAAAAATTGTATAGCCGTGGATGAGCTTCTGATTCTGAAAAAGGGTATTGAAAAAACGAAAGGATGTTTCATATGAGAACAGGAAATATCGACAGAAAAACAAATGAAACGGATATAAAGCTGAGCGTCGATCTCGACGGAGGCGGCAAGGCGGACGTTGCAACCGGCTGCGGATTCCTTGACCACATGCTGAACCTCTTTGCACGTCACGGCAGATTTGATTTGACGGTAAAGTGCGTCGGCGATACCTACGTTGATTATCATCACACGGTTGAGGATATCGGAATCAGCCTCGGCAAGGCATTCAAAGAGGCTCTCGGTGACAAGAAGGGCATTGTTCGTTACGGTGATACAACTCTGCCGATGGACGAATCTCTTATTCTTTCCGCTGTTGATATTTCGGGCAGGGGCGGACTTTATTATGCACTTGAAATCCCGACTCAAAAGGTCGGCGATTTTGATACCGAGCTTGTTGAAGAATTTTGGCGTGCATTTGCCGATGATGCGGGAATAACGCTTCATATTCGTAAGCTTGCCGGAAGCAATTCTCACCACATAATCGAAGGTTCATTCAAATCGGTCGCAAGAAGCTTACGCACGGCGGTGAGCATTGACAAGAATTTTGCCGATGAAATTCCGTCAACAAAGGGGTTGCTTTAATGATAGCGATAATTGATTACGGAGTCGGCAACCTGTTTTCTCTTTGTTCGTCATTATCGAGCATAGGGGCACAGGCGATTGTTACTTCGGATATTGATACAATAAAATCTGCCGATAAGCTCATTTTGCCGGGTGTCGGTGCATTTGCCGATGCCGCACAAAAGCTTCGTGAAAGCAGCATGGATGTTGTCGTTAAGGAGCAGGCTGCGTCAGGTAAGGATATTATGGGAATCTGTCTCGGAATGCAGTTGCTTTTTGAGAAAAGCTTTGAATACGGAGAGCATGAGGGCCTCGGGCTCCTCAAGGGCTCGGTTATTCCTATGGAGGGAACAATTCCGAAGAATCTGAAAATTCCGCATATTGGTTGGAATGCGCTGCATTTTGCAAAGCCGAGCGGACTTTTTAAATACATAAATCAAAGCGACTGCGTTTATTTTGTCCATTCTTATTATGCGACGGACTGCGACGACAGCGTGATTGCAACAACGGAATACGGCAAAGAGATGACTGCCGCAGTTGAACTCGGCAACATAAAGGGCTGCCAGTTTCACCCCGAAAAAAGCGGCAAGGTCGGACTTGCGATTCTTAAGGCTTTTTGCGAGGGTTAATTCATAAGAAAGGAACGATTATACAAATGATAATACTTCCTGCAATAGATTTGCTCGGCCGCAAGGCGGTCAGACTGCTGAAGGGCGATTATAATCAGGTGACTGTTTACAGCGATTCACCGCTTGAGGTCGCCCGAAAATTTAAGTCGCTCGGTGCGATGCATATTCATATGGTTGACCTTGACGGTGCAAAATACGGCACTACGCCGAACATGGATATTGTAGCCGAGGTTGCCGAAAATACGGGACTTTTTGTCGAAATTGGCGGCGGAATCCGAAGCATGGATACTGTTAAAAAATATATCGACGCAGGCGTATCCCGTGTTATTCTCGGCACGGCGGCGATCTGTGACGAAGCTTTTTTGAAAGAGGCCGTCAGGACTTACGGCGAAAAGATTGCAGTCGGTGCCGATGTTAAGGACGGCAAAATTGCTGTTAAGGGCTGGCTCGAACAGTCAGATGTTACGCTTGACGAATTCTTTTTGAAGATGCAGAATCTCGGCGTGAAGAATATAATCTGTACCGATATTTCTCGTGACGGTGCAATGAGGGGAACAAATCTTGAGCTTTACCGTGAGCTTTCGGCAAAGTATTCGCTTGATATAACCGCTTCGGGCGGAGTTTCGAGCATTGAGGACGTTAAAGAGCTGCGAAAAATGAATCTCTACGGCGCAATAATCGGCAAGGCGTATTATACCGGAGCTGTTGACCTCAAAGAAGCAATCGAGGTGGCGAAATGATTACAAAAAGAATTATACCCTGCCTTGATGTGAAAAACGGCAGAGTCGTCAAAGGCGTGAATTTTAAGGGACTTTCCGATGTGTCGTCGCCCGTCGAGCTTGCAAAATATTATTCCGACAACGGAGCGGACGAGCTTGTTTTTTACGATATTACGGCATCGTTTGAAGAGAGAAAGTTGTTCACGGACATACTTCGTGAGGTCGCAAGCCGGATTTTCATTCCGCTGACGGTTGGCGGCGGAATAAACACCGTTGATGATTTCGACAGGGTGTTGAAATGCGGCGCAGACAAGGTCAGCGTGAACTCGGGAGCAATTAAAAACCCTGAGCTAATCCGTGAAGCGGCGGAACGTTACGGTAACCAGTGCGTTGTCATTTCCGCCGATGTTAAGCGAGTTGACGGTGAATTTCATGTTTTCGCAAAGGGCGGCCGTGAGGACACGGGCATGGAGGCGATAAGCTGGATAAAGCGTTGCGTTGACCTCGGAGCAGGCGAGGCTGTTGTCAATTCGATTGACACCGACGGCGTGAAAAAAGGCTTTGATATCGAGATGCTTAAGGCGGTTTGCAACGCTGTTAATGTGCCTGTTATCGCATCGGGCGGTGCAGGAGGAATTAACGATTTTGTCGATTTATTCCGTGAAATCCCCGATATCGACGCCGGACTTGCTGCTTCAATCTTCCACTTCGGCGAGGTTGCGATCCCCGATTTGAAGCGTGAACTCAGAAAAAATAATATTACAGTGAGGTTATGATTATGTTGAATATAGATGAGCTTAAATTTGACGAAAAGGGTCTTATCCCTGCCGTGGTTGTTGATTCAATCACTAAAAAGGTGCTGACTGTTGCATATATGAATAAGGAGAGCCTTAAAATTTCAATGGAAAAGGGCTTGACCTGCTTTTGGAGCCGGTCAAGGCAGGAGCTTTGGCTCAAGGGCGAAACCAGCGGCAATTATCAGCACATTGTCAGCATAACGGCGGATTGCGACAACGACGCACTTGTTGTTGTCGTAGAAAAGGACGGCCCGGCATGCCACACGGGAACGGATTCATGCTTCACAAAGCCTGTTTATCAGAGCGAAGAATTGCAGGAATTCAGCTTGCAGGGACTCTACGACCTGCTTGTCGGCAGAAAAGAGGAGAAGCCGGAAGGCTCATACACGACCTATCTTTTTGAAAAGGGAATCGACAAGATTTTGAAAAAGGTCGGTGAGGAGTGCACCGAGGTTATAATTGCAGGCAAGGCAAATGATAAAAAGGAAACTGTTTATGAGCTTGCAGACCTTGCATATCATGCAATGGTGCTCATGGTTGAGATGGGTATCTCGGTTGAGGATGTTCACCGTGAGCTTGCCTCACGCCACATAATCGACCATAAGGTCAAGCAGGAAAAGATGACCTGAGCTTGACGGTTTGAAAACGTAAATCAAACTCAGGCACTGATTTCAATAACAAACTTTCCTTGTTTTTTTGATAGCTCTTTAAACTTTGCGGAATTTGATCCAACAGTGTTTTCAACATATGTAACAACATAATCGGATTGCTTGATCATCCATTTATTTCGATAAACAATAGCAAAACGTCGTGGAACTTTTTCAATGCCCTCAGGGAGAACGGAGCTTTTATAAAAATAATTGTCTTTTGATGTTGGCATATAAGCAAGTACAACGAAGTAAGAGAATGAGTATATTTTTGATAAATAATCCAATTCGCAAATAACGGTTTTGTCAAATTCTCCGGTATTCCCTACATAGAAAACATCAACGTTTTGATTTGTAATCAAATCAATAAGTATATCTCTTATTTTTAAAGCAGTTTCTCCGTGGATTTTTCTGTGTCCAAAAAACGTACAAGAAGCCATATATATTCCTCCATAATATATACCCGAATATGGGTAACACTATTCTACCTCAATTATATTCGATTTGTCAACCCGAATACGGGTAACAACAAGAGAATGACATATTATCATTATATTAACCCATAAAAGGGTAAGATATAATGAGGTGAGGATATGGAATATGCCGAGCTGTATATAGACAGGATTAAGTCTCTATGCAAGAAAAGGGGAATATCAATAAACAAGTTGGCAACTATGAGTGATGTTAAACAATCTACATTGGACAACATCGTAAGGGGAGAAACAAAGAATCCACGGGTCAAAACCCTACACAAAATTGCGATTGCTTTTAATATGACGCTTTCGGAATTTCTTGATTTTCAAGAGCTTAACGATTATTGCTTTGATGATAATGATGACGAATGAAGCTGCTCTATCGGTTATATATCGATAGGGCAGTTTTAATGAAATACCGGGTGAAAAACAAAGACTGTAAATCACATTGCCTTGTGACTTACAGTCTTTTCGATTATTTACTTTAAACTCAGCTCTCTTCTGTTGCCTTTTTGGAGTATTTATTTACATAGATAACTCGCTGAAGTACACGGTCGGCATAGCCGAGAGGTTCTCCGCTTCCGAGGAAGAGCGAACCGATTTGAGTTTTACATTCCTTGCTCATGACAAGCTCAACCGCATCAAGGTCGCCGATCGTTTTGCCGGTGATAATTGCACCCGAGCCGTGAATAAGTACGGCATTTTTGCCCTTGATTTTTCTTGCGGCTTCCGATGCACAGTTTGCCGAACCGTCCCAGCGGAACGAACTGATTTTTGCACCTGCAATCTGAGCAAAATCGTCAAGCCTTGCGTCAACGTAATCAGAGGTCATGCTGTATGCAATGATGTCGCTCTCGGAAAGATGACGAATATAATTGACATCCGACGATTTGTAAATTGCCGCATGAATTTTCGCAACCGCAGGCAGTTTTGCATCACTGTCACAGGTGCAGCCCTTAATTTTAACATTGAAGCTTGCTCCGCTCTTGAATGTCAGCAGGAAAAATTTTCCGTCTCTTACGCTGCTGCCGAAATCCGACACATACTCCGGCAAGGACTTGCCGCCGGTATGCCTGATATAGCTGTTGAGCATATTTTTTTTCGTATATTCCGGTGTGCCCTCATACATGAGAAATGCTTTTTCAAGCTTGATTTCGCAAGCTTTTTCAAGAGCCTGAATAATCTCAAAGGTTTCGTCAAAATCCTTGCCGAGGCAAACCGCACCGTGATGAGCCATAAGAAAAGCCTTGCAATCGGGATTGTTTGCATATTCCTTTTTAACGGCATTTCTCAGCTTATCCGTTGACGGCATACCGTAGCCTGCACACGGAACTGTTTCGCCGAGAGTATCTCTGTAAGCTTTCGGCACAGGGTCAATGGCAATGCCTGCCGCTCCGACAACCGAAGCGTTGACCTGATGGGTATGTATAACGAAGTTGACGTCGCTTCTCAGTGCGTAAGCGTCGGCATGAATGCCCTTTTCGCTCGAGGGCTTGACGTCGCCCTCATAGCTGCAATCGTTAATGTTGACTACAACTATATCATCTGGTGTGAGTGTGTCGTATGCTCTGCCGCTCGGGGTGATAACAAACTGAGTGTCCGAAATTCTTGCACTTACGTTTCCCCACGTTCTCGCTATGAGGCCTGTTTCGAGCAGTCTGTGACCGGCTTCGATAACGGCCTTTTTGCCTTCTTCCAAAGTGTACACTTAAACGTCCCCCTTATCTTATCAGCCGATTCTGCCGCAGTTGTCAAATACTCTGTCAAAGCGTGCGATTGCATCGTCGATATCTTCTTCTGTATATGCTGCGCTGGTGTAAAGTCTGCTGCCGGCGAGAGTAACCATACCCTCCGCCATGTAAGCGGCACCCATATGCTCCATTTCTTTCTGACGTGCGCTTGTCTGCTTGAGAATCTCCGGAATCTCCCACGGCTTAGACCAGTTGATTGCAAAGTGCATTGTACCTACTGTGTCAAGGTGGCAGATTGAGCCTTGGTTGAACGCAACGAACGGAAGATTATGCTTTTTGATGGACTTCTGAATTCCCTCAATAAGTCTGTCGCCCATGAGTCCTGCCTTTTCGCAGGCATTTGTTCTTTCAATCTCGCAAATTGTATGATAACCGGCAACGCAAGAAAGCGGAGTTGCCGCCATTGTACCGCCGCACATTGCTTTCTTAACCTTTTTGCCCGAGGAGTCAAGGCCTGCACCGAGGTGAGCCATAACATCTCTGTGACCGCCGATTCCGCCGGCTCCCGGATATCCGCCGGCAACAATTTTGCCGAAGATTGTTAGGTCGGGATCAACTCCGAAATAGCCCTGTGCACCGGAAAGACCGATTCTGAAGCCTGTAACAACCTCGTCGAAGATAAGCAGTGCACCGTACTTGTGGCAGAGTGCTTCCGCACCCTTGATGAATTCCTTGCTCAGCGGTCTTGTTCCGCTCTCCGGACCTACAGGCTCAATGAATACGCCTGCCGTGCCGCCTGTAAGCTCGTTTTTCCTGAGCTTTCTTTCAAGGTCGTTGAGGTCATTCGGGAAGAACTCATCCGTGTGTTTGAATACAAACATCGGAACGCCCCTTGACTGGAGGTTCTTCGTGCCCGGAACTCTCATTCCGTAAGCAAGCTGATCCGACCAGCCGTGGTATGCACCGCCCATTTTAAGTATATTCTTGTGATTGGTCGCAAGTCTTGCGACACGAACCGCACACATACAAGCTTCCGTGCCCGAACCGAGCATACGGAACATCTCGACGGACGGAACGCACTCGGCGATTTTATTAGCGAGCTTATACTCATACTCATGGAAAAGACCTGTTGACGGGCCGCAGTCGTTGAGCAGCTCAATGACCTTTTCACGAACCTCCGGAGGGTTGCTGCCGATAATTGTCGGGCCGCCCGCCTGAAGGAAGTCGTAGTATTCGTTGCCGTCTATATCATAAAGCTTGTTGCCCGATGCCTTTGTAAAGACAAGCGGGAACGGATAGTTGAATGCGAGGTTATGCTGAACGCCGCCGGGTATTCTCTGCTTGGCAATGTCAATCATTTCCTTTGACTTTGCACATTTCTTTGCGTAATATTCGTTCTCGTATTTCTTGAGAGCTTCCGGTTTGATGCTGTAAATCGGCTTTTTAATAAGAGCGTCAAGCTCCTTTGTGACCTTATCGGCATCAAGATAATTTTTGATAGCAAAATTGTTTCCCATAAAAAAACCTCCTTTAGGGTCTGCCGAAAATGCGATTCATTTATTGACAGTTACGATATAAACTTTGCTTTGATAGTATTCTAACACATATCGTTCCGATTTTAAATACGTCACTAAAAAATTTTTGTAAAAATTCATAAAATATTTTTACTTTTGTCTCAGTTTATGATAAAATAGAGACAGAAATTTAACTTGACTGGAGTGTTGAACATGAGCGCTTACGTTATTGCATATGATGTCGGAACAACAGGACTTAAAACCTGCCTGTTTGAGATTGATAAAAAAATCAAACCGATTGTCAATTCTTACGGCTCATACAACCTTTATATTCTCGAAAACGGCGGTGCCGAGCAGGATGCCGAGGAATGGTGGAACGCTATGTGCACCACCACGAAAGAGATTTTCACAAAGACCGATATCAAGCCCGAGCAGATCGCCGGAATTTCGTTCTGCTCTCAGATGCAGGCTCTTGTTCTTGTTGATAAAAACGGCGATCCTGTTCGCAGACCGATGAGCTATATGGATCAGCGAGCCAAGGAAGAACTGAAAAAATATATGGCATACGGTTTGCAGATTGCCGGAGCAAATATTGTTCCGCTTCTCAAATCCCTTGCCGTTACGGGTGCGGTTTCATGCAGCGTTAAAGACCCTGTTTACAAATATAAGTGGGTCGAAAATCATGAGCCGCAGAACTACAAAAAAGCGTACAAGTGGCTTGATGTTAAGGATTTTCTTATCAGCCGTTGTACGGATAAATTCACAATGACAAAGGATTCGGCGTTTGCAACTCTCCTTTATGATACAAGAAAGGGCAAAGAGGGCTGGAGCAAGACCGTTGCAGATATTTTCAAAGTAAATATGAATCATCTGCCGGATATAATCGAATCGACCGATATGGTGGGCGGAGTTACGGAAAAGGCGGCGGAAAAGCTTGGCCTTATGCCCGGAACGCCCGTGTTTGGCGGCGGCGGCGACGCTTCGCTTATCGGCGTGGGTGCAGGCAGCTGTTCTGTCGGTGACACCCACATCTATTCGGGAACGTCCGGCTGGGTAGGAACTGTTGTTGAAAAACAGCTTGTTGATACTTCGGCAATGATTGCCGCAATCGTCGGTGCAGACCCGAACAGCTTCAACTATTTCGCCGAGATGGAAACCGCAGGCAAATGCCTTGAATGGGTAAAGGATCATCTCTGCCTTGACGAAATCGGAATTTTCATTGAGAAAAAGAGAATCACCGACCATACCGAGAAAGCGTATACAAGCCTTTATGATTACATGACTGAGGTTATCGATTCAGTACCGGCAGGCGCAAACGGAGTAATTTTCACCCCATGGCTTCACGGTAATCGCTGTCCGTTTGAAGATCCGAATGCCGCAGGAATGTTCTTCAATATCAATATTAATACGGGTAAATCGGATATGCTCAGGGCCGTTATTGAGGGTGTTTGCTATCACCTTCGCTGGATGCTTGAGGCTCAGGACAGAAAGATAAAGACATCGCAGACGATTCGCTTTGTCGGCGGCGGCGCCCTCTCTGATGTAACGGCACAGATTCTTGCCGATATAACTGGCAGAACGATTGAAGTTGTTGAAAAACCGCAGGATGTCGGTGCAGTCGGTGCGGCGGCGATAATCGGAATCGGTCTCGGAATCATTAAAGACCTCGGCAGTGTTAAGAATTATATCCCTGTCAAGAAGTCGTTTAAGCCGAGTACGGCAGACAAAAAGGTTTATGACAAAAACTTTGAGGTTTTCAAAAAGCTTTATTCATCAAACAAAAAGAATTTTCAGATGTTAAATGAGCAATAATATAACCGAACAGGAGGACTGAATTACGAACGGTTATAAAAATATAAATAACGCTGAAATCCTCAGTCTTAAAGACCAAGTTGGATATCAGACAGGTCAGGTAGTGAGCAAAACTCTTGCACAGAATTCCGCACTGAGCGTTACGCTTTTCGCCTTTGACAAGGGCGAGGAAATCAGCACACACGAATCGGGCGGAGATGCAATGGTTACGTGCCTTGACGGAACCGGAAAAATCACAATCGACGGCGTTGAATATATTTTGCATGAGGGCGACACGATCGTGATGCCGGCCGGACATCCGCATGCTGTATTCGGCGAGGAAAAATTCAAAATGCTTTTGATGGTTGTATTTTAAAAGGAACAGCAAACAGCACCAAGCCTCCTCTTGATTCAAGGGGAGGCCGTTTTTATGTTTGTGTTATTTATATGCATTTGCAATCAAATCCGAATTATTTTTTACTATAAAGAGTATACCGTATTATGCTTGATTTTATAATTTAAAGGCAGTAAAATCAAAATGTAAATTAAAATTGTTAATAAAATGTCAATTTAACCAATATTTTCAAGATAGGGGTTCTGATTATTCATATACTTTTTTCATTGACTTATTTGTCGAAATATCTTATAATTTCATAGGATTTTACAATGAGGGAGAATTGGTTTTATGCTATCTAATACAGAAAAAACTATGGACAAAATCGTTGCCCTTTGCAAAAACAGAGGATTTATTTTTGCCGGCAGCGATATTTACGGCGGTCTTGCAAACACATGGGATTACGGCCCGCTCGGTGCAAGACTGAAAAACAATGTTAAGGACACATGGAGGAAGCGTTTTATCCAGGAACGCAGGAACAGCTATGAGGTTGACGCAGATATTCTTATGCATCCGAGAGTTTGGGAGGCAAGCGGCCATGTTGCCAGCTTTTCCGACCCGCTTCTTGACTGCAAGGAATGTAAAATGCGTCACAGAGCAGACCAGCTCATCGACAACTTCGACCCCAACGCTCATGCAGACGGCATGACGAAGGAAGAAATGTTTGATTACATCAAGGCTCACTCAATTCCGTGCCCGAACTGCGGCAAGCACAATTTTACGGACATCAGGGAATTCAATCTCATGTTCCAGACATACAGGGGAGTTACAAACGACGCAAAGAGCGTTATTTATCTTCGTCCCGAAAATGCGCAGGGTGAGTATGTTAACTATCTCAACGTACAGCGCAGTATGAGAGCCAAGCTTCCGTTTAGCATCGGTCAGATAGGCAAGGCTTTCAGAAATGAGATTACTCCGGGTAACTTCACATTCAGAACGATTGAGTTTGAGCAGATGGAATTTCAGACATTCTGCAAAGAGGGTACGGACGCGGACCTCTACGAGTATTTCAAGGATTACGGTCATAGGTATTATATGGATCTCGGTATTGCCGAGGAGCATCTCCGCTTCCATGATCATGAGAAGCTTGCTCACTATGCAAAGGCGGCGTGCGATATCGAATTTCTCTTCCCGTTCGGATGGGGCGAGATCAACGGTACACACAACAGAACGAACTTTGACCTCACAAGACATCAGGAATACAGCGGTCAGAAGCTCGAATACCTCGATCCGGAAACAAACGAAAGATATATACCTTTTATAATAGAGTCCACATACGGACTTGACAGAACGGTTCTTGCACTTCTCTGTGAGGCATATGATGAGGAAGTTATTGACGCAGAGAAGAACGATACAAGAGTTGTTCTCCACCTTAATCCGGCGATTGCTCCTTACAAGGCAGCTGTTCTTCCGCTCTCGAAAAAGCTTTCGGCCGATGCACTCAAGGTTTATGAGAAGCTTCAGAAGAATTTCATGGTTGACTTCGACGAGACAGGCTCAATCGGTAAGAGATATCGCCGTGAGGACGAAATCGGAACACCGTTCTGTATCACATTTGACTTTGATTCTCTCAACGATAACTGCGTAACGGTTCGTGACAGAGACACAATGGAGCAGGTTCGTATGCCGATTGATGAAATCAGTGAATATATTTCTTCAAAAATATCATTCTAAATATTGGGTAAGTGCTAAATAAAAATGAATAACGGCAATAATTACAGAAATTGAATTGGAAGGCAAAGCTTATGAAAAAAATCAATTTTACAGAAACAGTTCTCCGTGACGCTCAGCAGTCGCTGATTGCAACGAGAATGCCTTTTGAAACCTTTGAGCCTATTCTTTCAACGATGGACAAGGCGGGCTACTACTCGCTGGAGTGTTGGGGCGGTGCAACATTTGACTCATGCCTGCGTTACCTTAACGAGGATCCTTGGGAGAGACTCAGAAAGATTCGCAAGGCGTGTCCGAACACGAAGCTTCAGATGCTTCTCAGAGGTCAGAATCTTCTCGGCTACAAGCACTATCCGAACGACGTTGTAAGAAAGTTCGTCGCAAAGAGCGTTGAGAACGGAATCGACATCATCAGAATTTTCGATGCACTCAACGATGTAAGAAACCTTGAGGTTGCTGTTGACCAGACTATTAAGTCCGGCGCACACGCTTCGGGTACAATTTGCTACACGCTCAGTCCCGTGCACAACACAAAATCTTATATTAAGCTGGCAAAAGACATGGAAAGCATGGGTGTTCAGTCCATTTGTATCAAGGACATGGCAGGTATCATCAGCCCGAAGGAAGCGTATGAGCTTGTAAGCGCACTCAAGGAGAATGTTAAACTCCCGATTATCCTTCACACGCACTGCACAACAGGCCTTGGCCCGATGACGTTGCTTAAGGCCGCAGAAGCCGGCGTTGATGTTATCGACACGGCAATTTCAAGCTTCTCGGGCGGCACAAGCCAGCCGGCAACCGAAACTCTTAACTATATCCTCACTCAGGACGGCTACAAGACAGGCCTTGATACGGATGTACTCAAAGAGATCAACGATTTCTTCAAGCCTGTTAAGGCGGACGCACTTAAGAGCGGACTTCTTAACCCTGTTGTTCTTTCAACGGATACGGACGCTTTGACATATCAGGTTCCGGGCGGAATGCTCTCAAACCTTGTTGCTCAGCTTACGGCTCAGAAGAAGATGGATAAGTTTGAAGAGGTTCTTGAGGAAACTCCGAGAGTAAGAAAAGACCTCGGTTATCCGCCGCTTGTTACTCCGATGAGCCAGATGGTCGGTGTTCAGGCAACATCGAATGTCCTTGCGGGCGAGAGATACAAGAATGTTTCCAAGGAAATTCGTGCTTATGTAAGAGGCGAGTACGGCAAGGCCCCCGGAAAGATTGACCCGGCACTTATCAAGAAGGTTCTCGGCGACGAGAAGCCGATCAAGGGCAGATATGCCGATACTCTCGGCGACGGTTATGAGGCTGCAAAGGCCGAGATCGGCGCAAAGGCACACAGCGAAGAGGATGTTCTTTCATATATCGCATTCCCCACTCAGGCCGAAGCGTTCTTCGACAAGCGTGACGAAAGAGCGAAGAACACCTTTAAATATACCATTGAAAAAATTGATTGAGGAGGAAAACGAATATGAATATGACTCCTAAACTTCTTGGCGTTTTTACTCAAATCTACGGCTCGAATGATGCCATGGATTTCGGTAAGGCGGCTCTTGTTGCGGTTGTCGGATTTATTACGGTTATTGTAATCCTTGCGATTATTGCTTTGTTCATCAAAGCTATTGCCGCAATTTTCGATAAAACAAGCGAAACTGCAAAAGCTCCCGCTGCCACGACACCTGCCGCACCGGCAGCTCCTGCGGCACAGCCTGCTCAGCCGGGCGTTGAACTTGTAGGCGTTGATGAGCCTACGGCGGCTGTCATTATGGCAATAGTAAGTCACCAGAGCGGAATAAGCCTTGACAGGCTTGCATTCAAATCCATTAAATTATCGGAGGACAAGTAAATGAAATATGTTGTTACGTTAAACGGAAAAAAGTATGATGTAGAGGTTAACGAAAGCGAAGCCGTTATCACCTCCGTAAGCAATGCCGCTCCGGTTGCTCCCGTTGCTCCTGCGGCTCCTGTTGCAGCACCTGCCCCGGCGGCAAGCACTGCTCCCGGTGCACCGGCAGCAGTAGTCGGCACGGCGGTCAGCGGAACTCAGATCACATCTCCGATGCCCGGCACAATTCTCAAACTGAACGTTGCCGAGGGTCAGGCGGTTAAGGCCGGCGATGTTGTCCTTGTTCTTGAGGCAATGAAAATGGAGAACGAAATTGTTGCTCCTTGCGACGGCACAATCAAGCAGCTCCTTGTTTCAAAGGGATCAACGGTTGATACGGATCAGATTCTTGCAGTTTTATAATAAAGGACGGTATTCAGAATGGACTTAATTTTAAATGTTTTGAAAGGCTTGTGGGAATCGTCCGGATTTGCAACTCTTGAGTGGCAGAATCTTGTAATGATCCTCGTTTCGTTCGTGTTCCTTTTCCTTGCCATTCATCCAAAATTCAGATTTGAACCTCTTCTTTTGGTTCCTATCGCATTCGGTATTCTTCTTGCAAACCTCCCCGGCGCAGGTATCATGGATGACCTCACAGCCGGTCAGATATTCGGCGGCGACGGCTCGCTTGCCGGTCAGGGTGAACATTGGTACGATTCCGGTGTTCTGCGAATTATTTACGCCGGCGTTAAATCAAACATATTCCCGTGTCTTATCTTCATGGGCGTCGGTGCAATGACTGACTTCGGACCTCTGCTTTCCAATCCTGTCAGTCTGCTTCTCGGCGCAGCGGCACAGCTTGGTATTTATGTTGCTTTCCTTATAGCCATTGCACTCGGATTCGATCCGCAGGAAGCCGCTTCAATCGCTATCATCGGCGGTGCAGACGGCCCGACGGCTATTTATCTTACTTCAAAGCTGGCGTCGCATCTTCTTGCACCTATTGCACTTGCGGCGTACTCGTACATGGCGCTGATTCCGCTTATTCAGCCTCCTATCATGAAGGCTCTCACTACGAAGAAAGAGCGTGAGGTCAAGATGACCCAGCTCAGAAAGGTTACAAAGACAGAGAAGATTATCTTCCCGGTAATCGTTCTTGTTCTTGTTGCGCTCATTCTTCCGTCGGTTGCTCCGCTTCTCGGTATGTTCATGCTTGGCAATCTTTTCCGTGAGTGCGGCGTTGTTGACAGACTTTCCGATGTTGCTCAGAATGCACTTAACAATATCATTGTTATCCTTCTTGGCGTTACCGTCGGTGCAACGGCAAACGGTCAGAGCTTCCTTCAGGTTCAGACTCTTAAGATTGTTGCTCTCGGACTTATCGCTTTCTGCTTCTCAACAGTTGGCGGCGTTCTCCTCGGAAAGCTTCTTTACCTTGTTACAGGCGGTAAGATTAATCCGCTCATCGGTGCTGCGGGTGTTTCGGCCGTTCCTATGGCTGCCCGTGTTGCTCAGAACGAGGGCAGAAAGTATAACCCGACCAACTTCCTTCTCATGCACGCTATGGGTCCGAATGTTGCCGGCGTTATCGGTTCAGCCGTTGCGGCAGGATTCTTGCTCATCATGTTCCAGTAAAATAGGTAATGCCTCCTCAGGCACAGACCGAAGAACAGAATAATTAAAGCTATAATTCACATTACGGTTTAAAAAGACGGATTGTGGATTATGGCTTTTTTGTTCCTCTAAGTGCTTTATTGCCCTCTGACAGTATACGAATACAGCTTCGTGAGTGAAGAAAACACTTTCCGCATCCTAATTTGACAGCCTACGTTTCTACTGTTGATAAACTTGAAAAAAATTATTTCAAAAAAGGCTTGATTTATTTTTGATTTTGCGATAGAATAAGACAATTTATATTCTGAGTGGAGGTTGTAAAATGACTTTTGATGAAAAATTCGGAAAAGAAGGCTTGACATTTGACGATGTGCTGCTTATTCCTGCTGAATCTGATATTCTTCCCAAGGATATCGACATATCGACAAAGCTTTCGGACACAATTGTTCTTCAAACACCTATTTTGACTGCGGCTATGGATACAGTTACGGAAGCACCTATGGCAATCGCAATCGCTCGTGAAGGCGGTATCGGTGTTATTCACAAGAATATGCCGATGGAGCTTCAGGCTCAGGAGGTTGACAAGGTAAAACGTTCAGAGAACGGCGTTATCGCTCAGCCGTTCAGTCTTACTCCGGATCATTATGCGTATGATGCAGAAAATCTCTGCAAGAAGTATAAAATTTCCGGTGTTCCGATTTGTGACGAAAGCGGAAAGCTTGTCGGAATTCTCACAAACCGTGACATGCGTTTCATGACGGATTTCAACATCAAAATCAGTGAAGTCATGACAAAGGATCATCTTGTTACAGCTCCCGTCGGCACGACGCTTGAACAGGCAAAGCAGATTCTTATGAAGCACAGAATCGAAAAGCTTCCGCTTGTTGACGATGAAGGATATCTCAAAGGACTCATTACAATAAAGGATATTGAAAAGAGCGTGCAGTATCCGAACTCCGCTCGTGATAACGGCGGCAGACTTCTCTGCGGTGCAGCTATCGGTGCAACTGCCGATGTGCTTGACAGAGCAGGCATGCTTGCAAAAGCGGGAGCAGATATGTTTGTTCTTGATTCGGCTCACGGCCACAGCAAGAATATTCTTAAAGCGGTTGAAAAAGTTAAGACGGCTTTTCCGAATATAACACTTTGTGCAGGTAACGTTGCAACGGCAGAAGCAACCGAGGCGCTTATCGCCGCAGGTGCAGATGTGGTTAAGGTCGGTATCGGCCCCGGCTCGATTTGTACAACCCGAGTTGTTGCAGGTATCGGTGTTCCGCAAATTACGGCAATATTCGATTCCGCAAACGCTGCCGCAAAGCACGGTATTCCCGTTATCGCAGACGGCGGTATCAAGTATTCCGGCGAAATTGTTAAAGCTATCGCCGCAGGCGCAAGCGCAATCATGGTCGGTTCACTCGTTGCAGGCTGTAAGGAAAGTCCGGGTGCAACCGAAATTTTCCAGGGCAGAAGCTTCAAGGTTTACCGTGGAATGGGCAGTCTCGCAGCTATGGCAAACGGCAGCAAGGACAGATATTTCCAGGAGGACAACAAAAAGCTTGTTCCCGAAGGAGTTGAAGGCCGCGTTCCTTACAAGGGACCTCTCGGAGACACAATCTTCCAGATGCTCGGCGGTTTACGCTCAGGTATGGGTTACTGCGGCTGCCATAATATCGAGGAGCTCAAGACAAAGACGAAGTTCGTCAGAATAACGAATGCCGGTCTTATCGAAAGCCATCCTCACGACGTATTTATCACAAAGGAAGCACCTAACTATTCCGGTACAAAATAATCATAAAATGTCGAAACGGCAGGGTATATGTTATATTTTATAATGTATGCTCTGCTGCTTTTTTTATTTGCATATAATTCATAAAAAGAATGATACAAAATTCTATTATTACTTATGTATAAAATGTACAAAATCAATAATACAACTAAAAAAATATTGACTTTTGACGTTTTATGCGTTATAGTTAAACTAACCATAAAAGTGGTGTCATTAGGCGAATTGCGTCTTGCGCATGAAAACCTCATTACGACCCACCTGGTTCAAGAATGCGTCGTAATGACGTTGCGCCACTCTGACGTTTGACGACTGAGCTGCCGATGCGGGAAGGTTTTGACGGCAAAATGTTTGGAACGAAAGATGAGGCAAAGACGTAATGATGTCGCGTCAGTCGGCACGGACTGAAAAAAACAGTGCGGTATGTATGCTAAAGGCATATAATTTTTATGGAGGTGCAATCCCAAAATGAGTAATGCAAAAAGATTCCTCAGTGTCATTCTTGCAATGATCATGGTTCTTTCAACGCTCGTTATCGGTGCAAGCGCTTATTCCGCTTATAAGGGTGACGCTATCAAGGGTCAGTACAATAAGCTTGATAAGCCTGTTCTTACAACAGATCAGTATGCATCGGCAGCTGTTGATGAGCTTGACCGTATGCTCGGTAAGGAGCAGATCAAACTTGAAAAGTCTGATCTTTACGGTATCGGCGAACTTGATCTTACATCAGTTGACAAAACGATGGAGTCGGTTTACAATTTCGTAACCGGCCGAACCTTTGAAACATTCAAAGGAATGCTTGGCGACCTTGCCAACCTCAATGCTAACGCTTTTGCTTCAGTCAGAAGATCGAGCGGAGATATCAACGTTCTCTACGCTGTTCTCCAGTTCCTTTATGACAACAAGGGCATTTTCGTTAGCTACGTTGACCAGACAATCAACCTCGGCACGATTCTTCCCTCAGTTGTTGACCTCAGCGACTATACTGATGTTAACCAGCTTCTCAAAAAGATGCTCTATGAGGTAGTTTACACGACTAAGGATTCTGCCGGCAATAAGGTTAAGCCGACAGTCCCGAAGACTGTAACAGAGTCTGTCGACTCAATGGCTCAGAAGCTTATTGACAATCTTATCGCTCAGTACCTTCCCGAGCTCAACGGTTCTACAAACATCAGTTCCGGAACAACCTACACATTCATTGATACCGCTCTCAAGAAGGTATTCAATTCTTCACTTGTTCTCGACGCTCTTAACGGCAGCGTTAAGGATGAGATTAAGAAGGCTTGCGGTGTAGAGTTCCAGAAGAATCCGGACGGCTCCTATGTTAAGGATGCTAACGGTAACAAGGTTGAAGCTAACAGAGATAACCTTAACGGCTATGCAAAGTATCTCAACATCGACTATACATATAGCGGATTTACTTTCACAAACGCTTCGTTTATCTCGCAGCTTAACAACATCCTCGGTTCATTCGTTAGCCTTCTCCTCAAGTCCGGCGTTTATACCTGGAAGACAGGCGACAACTCCGTTCTTATGGATAACCTTGTTGGTCTTGCAAAGGCAGTTCTTGTTAACACAGGCAAGGATTTCTTCGCTTCCTACATTAAGGTTGCTACACCTGAGGAAGTTAACAAGATGTCAAATGAAGAGCTTATCGTTTATGCTCTCCGTGCAATCATCAACGGTTCGGTTAAGGGTATGTACATTCCCGATGACGTAACAACAATCGTTGACTTTGCATACTACGGAATGACTCAGCTCCTTGCAACATCTGCTCCCGAGCTTGACTTCTCCGGCTATGCACATAACCTTGATACGATCATTGTTATGGGTGTTAACTATGCTATCTATAGCGTAAACTCAGCTATTGATATGGGTCTTTCCTATGTTTCCGATATGAACGGTGTTGATCAGCAGCTTAAGATCGCTGCTCAGTACGGTATCGAAAACTACGGCGGACTTCTCAATGGTCTTTCACTCAGCACAAGCGACAGCGGCTGGACAACACTCAACAAGATTGTTGACGGCTTGTTCGGTCTCAACTGGCTTCCGACATCTGCAAACAAGGATGTCAAGACATTTGTAATTGATAACCTTATCAAGAAGATCGCAAACCTTGACCTCAAGGGCGTCCTTGATATGTTTGAGATTTCTGCTTTCCCGTCAGCTTCTGATCTTAACAAGACTCCGAAGGCTGCAGTTCTCGATATAGTTACAAGAATTGTTAACATCATCTTCCCGGGTGCTTTCAATGCTTCAGCTACAACTTTCGATGCACTTGTAACCAACGCTGCTCTTGCAAGCACGGTTAATGCAATTTTCTCAGACCTTTACAACTACAGAGCAAACCTTGTTAAGGGTGCTCTTCCGATTGTTTGCTCGATTCTTGAACTTACAACAGCTCAGGAATTCAAGTTCCCGACCGTTACTTGTGATAAATTCATTTATGACAAGACAGGTTCTCCGAGCTTCACAATCAAACTTCGTAACAACTCTTCAGGTATCAACACAGGCTATACAAAGGCCAACGGCGGATTCGAACAGGATCAGCTTTACACATATGATATCAAGAGTATTACATCAAACAGCTCTGTTCTTAAGCTTACATCGGATAAGACAAAGGTTGCCGGTGGTGAAGAGGCAAACATCAGTGTTGCTGCAACAAGCACATACTCAGGTTCTGCTCCGTTCATCGTTGCAATTACTTATGATGTATTGACTGAGGACGGAAGCAGCCTCACAAGCACACCTATCACTGAGTATGTTTACAGCTTTATCTCAGCTGCTGCCGATGATGATAGCGGCAAGCAGATCAGCTATACAAAGGGTAACTACCATATCACAGGTGGTCCTGCATATATTTATGCAAGCAGCATGAGAGACCTTTACAGAGCTCAGTACACATTTGAAAACACAACAGCAAATGAAGTAAAGAATGCATCTGTTGTTGCAACATCAACAGCACCGATCAACGCTACTTATCTTGCTGTTAAGGACGAGAAATTTGATATTCTCGGCAAGACAGGCGACCAGAACGGTATCGCTAAGTCATACATCTTCGAAACAACTGCTGCATACGATGCTCTTACTCAGGAAGAGAAGGATGCCGCTTGGACAGCAATCTGTAAGGTTGGTACAATGACATCCAAGCTGTATACATACAACATCGGTGCTCAGTTCGGTTCAACAAAGGCTTCAACAGCCGTTAAGGTATTCTGCTATGAAGAGTTCGGCCTTGGCTCACTCCTTTCATCTGAAATCGGCAGACACCGTCAGGCTTCCAACTACAGCGCAGGCTGGTCAGATTGGGAGAAGGCAATGAAGGAAGCTGTCGACGCAGTTTACTCACCGTTTGTTCAGGGTGCTTTCAGAAACACAAAGGCTAAGAAGTATCAGTCAGCTTACACAGCTCTTAAGGCAGCTGTTGAGACTCTCGACGCTAACGAGATGGCAGGCGGACTTGATTCCACAAAGGCAATTATGAATTCTTACGCTCCGTCAAACGAGGGTAAGTCATACACAGACGCTGATTACAGCTTCTTCGGTGTTGCGGATTATGAGCCGTACACATATTACAACTATCGTGCAGAGGTTAAGGAAGCTAACAGAATGATCAACAGAGCCGAGACTCCCGACGCAGAGGGCAAGACATATCCGGCCGATTCACTTACTGTTACTTACAGAAACCATCGTCTCAGCCTTTACGGCAGCCGTCTTCTTAAGAAGGACGCATTGAAGACTCACCTTGCTTATGAGCTTGCAAATGCTCAGGCGAAGGGCTACAACTCAGCTAACTACACAGCTGATTCATGGGCAGCATATCAGACAGCACTTAACTTTGCAACATCTGTAAACAACGATGCTTCATCGGATCTCAGACAGACAAAGGTTAACACAGCTTATGAGATGCTCCTTGAGTATCAGAAGAGACTCATCGAGGCAGGCGGAGCTACTCCGACAACCCCGACATATGAGCTTATCAGTGACGTTCAGGTTGTTGAAACAACAGGCGGCAAGGTTCTTGCAGGTGTATATGGCGGAGAGAAGTATGGTGCTGACCATTACTTTACAAAGCTTGAGAACTGCACTCTTGAAGTAAACAACAACGGTAACGGTGTCTTCTCAACAGGCGCAGTTATTAATGTTAAGGATTCTTCAGGCAAAGTTATTGAAACATACACAGTTGCTGTAACAAATGACCTTAACGGTGACGGCGTCTCCGACTCCAACGATACATCGGCAATCAACATTGTCGGTACAGGACTTGGTGTATTTGAAGAAGCTTACCTTTCGGTTGCAGCAGATATGAACGGCGATAACATTATTGACTCCGGTGACTCAAAGAACTCCAACATGGTTGCAGTTGGTGTTGCTATTGTTGACTATGTAAACCGTACAATCGCCTAACATTAAATACTATGTGACGTTCCTTCTTGCGGGGGAACGTCACAGACCCCGCAATTCAGCAAATGTTAAATGATAATTACAGCTTTGCTGTGGTTATAGAGAAGTTGACTGTTTCGGTCAATTAAAAATGGGAGAGGTCAGCTCTTTATTCCCAAAAAACATGAAGGAGGAATTTCTAAGTGAAAATAACTAAGAAAATTCTTTCCGTCATATTGTCTGTAGTTCTTGCAGTAGCTGTTTTTGGAGTCTGTGCCTCTGCTGAGGGCACGGCTAACGGCGACGAAAGCATGACAGTAACAGTTAAAACCGATAAGGACGAGTACGCTCCCGGTGATGATGTTACGGTCACGGTTTCGCTCAAGACGAATTACAATATGACAGCCTTCCGTTTCCCGGTATTGTTCAATTCCGATGTATTCGAGATTCCGAACCTTATCGGCCTTACGGCTCTCAATACCGCTAAGGCAAAGGGAACGATATTGGCAAACTCACTTAACGATGGCTCAACAACTGTTGAGGGATATGATTCTTCGGAATTCAGCTGCATCCTTGTCCAGTGGACTGCAGGCGTTTCCAATTCAACCCTCGGTTGCTTGAATCTTCCGAACGGTGAGGACGTTTTCTCATTCAAAATAAAGGCTAAGTCATCTGCAGCGGGCAAGAGCGGTACAATTCTTGTTCCGAAGGAGTATAAAGGATTCTATAATCAGGCAATCCAGACTCCGACAGATGCAACCACGATTTACTATATCGACGATGCAAAGTTTACAAAGGAGTTTGTCTCCAAGACCGTAAACGTTGTCGGTGAAACAGTAGATCTTGTACCGAACGCTGCCTATGAATCAAAGGCAGTAATAGATAAGACTAATATGGTTATTTACGGCTTTGACCTCGGAATGACATCAACTGCTGAATTGAAGCAGAAAATCATTATCACCGGTGCAGGCACAATGAAGGTAAATTACACTGAATTTGGCCTTGGTACGGGTTCAACGATTGATGTTGTTGTTGACGGAGAGGTAGTAAAGACATATTCGGTTATTATCTTTGGTGATGTCAATGGCGATGCCCTTATTGACAGTAATGACAGTTCTACGGTTCAGTCGGTCAGCACAGGTTTGACCGTTTTTGATGGCAAGACCCTTGTTTTTGCAAGTGATTTGAACAATGATGGAATCATTGATTCCGCCGATCTCGGTGTTGTTCGTTCCGCTGCAAACGGTGTATCTGTTATAGATCAGGTTAACCCGTATTAACAGACTGAATAAGAACAAATAATTAGGAGGAAGGCATTTATGAAAATGGCTAAGAAAGTATTAAGCGTATTGCTTGCAATCGCTATGATACTCGGCACCTTTGCTGTCGCAGCCTCCGCTAACGGAAATCCTGCAACAGCATCTCACAAAGTCAAGTATTGGCTTACCGCTTCCCCGATCGATTCCGGTGTACAGTGGACTTCCAATACAAGATACACAAATGGTGTTTACACCGATTCACAGACAGGCGATATGGAAGTTGAGCCGGGTCAGAAAGTTATGATCTCGGTTCATATGACAACTAACTACTATATCGGTAATGTTGAGTCTCTTATCTATTTCGACTCTCGTCTTCTCACTCCCGGTGAGATTTATGACGCACAGAGACATGCTCTTAAAAGAGGTACAGTAAACAGAATCGAAAAGATGATGATCTGGAACGAGAACCATCCGTTCTTGAACCAGGACGAAAATGCGGCCGATGTTTATTGTGCAATCGGCGACAACAGCGTTTCTGAGTCAGGCGTTATGGCTGAAGCAGCTATCCCGAACTTCTACAACTGTGCCGTTAAGGATGACGGCTCATATGAGTTCGGTTATCTTGCTGACTTCGCAGCTGTTCAGAACTGCGGCTGGGATCAGGTTTATTTCTCATTCGGACCGGATCCGGCAAACGAAATCACAATGATTCTTACAGAGGAAAAGGAATGTCTCCTTTACTTCCCCGTACAGGTTCCCGAAGATGCACAGCCGGGCGACACTTATAAGTTTAAGATGCCCGAGAGTAACATCAGACGTAACGAGAACAAGAAGGGCCGTTCATTCGTATGTGAGTGCCCGAATGGTGAAGCAACACCGAAGAACATTGCTAATCCATCATTGATCTACTTCAGCGATGATCAGTACTTTGATCTTACAGGTACAGAGATCACTCTTACAGTTAAGGGTGGTTCAACAGCAGTTGATTACTCAAAGCTTCAGGCTAAGTATGACGAAGTTAAGGATACAGTAGTTGCTAACTACAACAACACTGAGGACTTCGTAAAGGCTCTTGCAGCAGCTAAGACAATCCTTGATGCGAAGACAGCTGATCAGCCTACAACAGATGCAGCTCTTAAAGCTCTCGAGGACGGCTATGCTAAGCTTGAGATCAAGGGTGCTGATTACACAGCTCTCAACGCTGCTAAGACAACGGCAGCAAACATTAAGGCTGAGAATTATGAGCAGGATGCTAACTGGACAGCATTCCAGACAGCTTATGATGCAGCAAAGGCTATTGCAGACGGTCTTGATATTACTCATCAGACAGAAATCACTGAAGCAGCAACAGCTCTTACAACTGCTATCGGCAAGCTTACTCCGAAGGTAGTTGAGGAAGACGCTGACTACACAAAACTCAACGCTGAGATCGCAGCTTCTCAGAAGATCGTTGATACAGAGCAGGCTTCCTGGTACACAGAGGCTACTTGGTCTGCATTCACAACAGCTCTTGCAGAAGCTAAGGCTGTTCCGGCAGGTCTCAAGAAGTCATCACAGGACACAATCGATAAGGCAGCTTCAGCACTTAACGCTGCAAGAACAGGACTTAAAGATGCAGCAGCTTCTTACACAGCTCTTGATGCTCTCATCGGCGAGTGCGACGCTCTCAATTCAGCAGATTACACATCAGTTTCTTGGCAGAACCTTACAATCGCTCTTACTGCAGCTAAGGCAGTAGCAAGAGACCTCAATGCAAGGGATCAGGGAACAATCGACACAGCTTATAATAACCTTAAGGTAGCTAAGGATGCTCTCGTAACTCTCGGCAAGGCTAACTATCAGCCGCTTATCGACGAGATCAACAAGGGCACAGCTTACACAGAGGATTATTACACAGCTGATACATGGGCAGCATATCAGACAGTTCTTGCTGAGGCACAGGCTATGGTAGCCGCAGGCGACCTCAAGGAAGATCAGCAGTCTCAGATTTCAGCTGAGGTTGAAAAGCTTGTTGATGCTAAGGCAGCTCTCAAGTTTGTAGACGCTGACTACACAGCTGTTGACGCAGCTCTTGCTAAGATCCCGTCAGACGCTGATCTTGCAGCATACTACACAACAGATTCTGCTACAGCAGTTATCGCAGCAAGAAATGCTGTTGTTCGTGGTTACAACAAGACAAAGCAGCCTGATGTTGATAAGATGGCAGCTGACATCGAAACAGCAGTTGCAAATCTTAAGCTTATTCCGGCTGACACAACAGCTCTTAAGGCAGCTATTGATAAGGCAAGAGCGGTTGATTCAACTCGCTACACATCAGATTCTTATAAGGCAATGTGGGCTAAGTATGAGGAAGCTAAGACTCTCTATGACACCGCTAACCTTACTAAGAAGGACAATCAGGCAGCTGTAGACGCAGCAGAGGCAGCTCTTACAGCAGCTTACAAGGCTCTTGTTCCGGCAGGTGCTGATTACACTAAGGTAGTAGCAGCTATCGAGAGATTTGAAGCTCTCACAGAGTCCGATTGGACAGCAGAGTCTTGGGCAACTGCAAAGGCTAAGTACGAAGCAGCTAAGGAAGCTAACGGCAAGCGCTACACAATTGACCAGCAGGCAGAGCTTGATGCATTTGCAACAGAGCTCAACGCAGCTATCGACAATCTCGTTCCGGCACCGGCCGATTTCACAGCTCTTGACGCTATCGTTAAGAAGATCAACGTATATCTCACCTCTTGGACGAAATATCTCACAGATGATTACAAGACAAAGGCTAATGCAGCCGTTGAGTCTGCAAATGCAGCCGACTTCCGTGCACTTACTAAGCATGATCAGGCTACTGTAGACGCTAAGACAGCAGAAATCACTGCTCTCTATGAGAATCCTGAGTTCCTTGCTTGGGATTACACAAAGATCAACGAAGCTAAGGCAGCTTTCGCAGCAATCGACCGTTCGAAGTATACTGACGATTCTCTTGCAGCAGTAGAAGCTCTCTTCGCAGAAGTTGGCGACGATTGGAAACAGGATCCGAGAAAGCCGGAAGGCGCACAGCAGAGCACATATGCTTCTCAGATGCTCATCCAGACCAGAGTTCTTAAGTGGGAAACTCTCCTTGTTGAGAAGACGGTTGAGGAGAAGGCTGATTATTCAGCTCTCGACGCAGCTATCAAGACAGCTGAGGATCTCATTGCTAAGGGCACAGGCAACTACACAGACGATTCTGTAAAGGTTCTCCAGGATGCTCTTGCAGAAGGTAAGGCTCTTTCAAGAGACCTCCTTGCATCTGAACAGGCAAAAGTTGACGCAGCAACAGCTAAGATCAACGCTGCAATGCCGCTCACAGAGAAGGACGCTAACTACACAGCTCTTGATGCAGCTATCGCTCTTGCTAAGACAAAGAATGCTGATGCTTACACAGAGGCTTCTTACAAGGCAATGACAGATAAGCTTGCAGCAGCTGAGGCAGTTGCTCGTGATCTCAAGATCTCTTCTCAGGCAACAATCGATAAGGCAGCTAATGAGCTTAACGCAGCTATCTCTGCTCTTGCTCTTAAGCCGGTAGAGACTAAGGGTGCTATCCAGTCAGTTGAGTGGACTCCGTCTACATCTTCCCTCAATACATTCTATGTAAAGGTTAACCATGTTGACGGCACATATCCGTGCAAGATTCAGTTCATCGACGTTGACGGTAACACAAGAACAATCACAAGACGTAGCACAGCAGCTTCAATCAAGACCTATGATGCTAACGGTAACGAATGCCACGAGCTTAGCCGTGAGGCAGCTTATGATGTATGGGCAATCACCGTAAGACTTGCTGTAGGTTCTGAGGTTAAGGCTATCGCTAAGTATGACTACACTTGGGAGAACATGGACAATGCTTACAAGTTCACTGTAAGCCTTGTTGAGCCGACACTCGACACAACAGTATACGGCATCACTCCGGCTGCAACAACCGGTAAGGTTGGCCGTATCGCTGTTAAGGTTGAGACAGGCATGGATATCCAGGGCGTTCGTACAGTAATGTCAACAGGTGCAACTCTCACTCAGAAGGCTTACACCGTTGAGAACGGCCATAAGGTATTCAACGCTCAGGCAAGCTGCTATCTTGATGGCGCAAACGTAATCAAGGTACAGGTTAAGTATGGTAACGAGTGGCATGACGCTGATTCGTTCACATACACAGCAACGAAATAAGTTGAGCACTGATTAATTTAGTGTGATACTCTCGAGGGGGTGCAGGGCAACCTGCACCCCCGTTATTTATGTTTTTCTTTTTTCGATATGGCACAATAGAAATTGTTTCTTTTTTAACAAAGTCTTTTTGCAACTTTTGTAAAAAGCTACAAAAAAAATAAGAAATACCGGTTATAATGTGCGTTTTGTATGTTGAAAATTGCACAAAAAAAGGATATAATATAAACGTAAAAAATTGATTTTTACGAAAGGAAGGAATTTCTATGGAATTAACGACTAACAAGTCCGTACTTGACTGGATCAACGAAAAAGTTGACCTTGTTAAGCCCGACAAAATCGTATGGATCGACGGCTCTGAAGAGCAGCTTGACGGTCTTCGCAAAGAGGCTGTTGAGACAGGTGAGATGATAAAGCTCAATGAGGAAAAGCTCCCCGGCTGTTATCTCCACAGAACAAAGCCGAACGACGTTGCCCGTGTTGAGGACAGAACATTTATCTGCTCAAAGAAGCAGGAGAATGCCGGCCCGACCAACAACTGGTGCGATCCCGACGAGATGTATAAGAGACTTTACGATATAGCAAGAGATTCTTATAAGGGCAGAACAATGTATGTTATCCCGTTCTCAATGGGTCCGATCGGCTCACCTCTTGCAAAGATCGGTATTGAGATTACTGACTCAATCTATGTTGTACTCAACATGGCTATCATGACCCGTGTAGGCAAGAAGGTTCTTGACGTACTCGGTGACAGCAACGATTGGGTTCGTGGCTTCCATGCAAAATGTGATGTTGATCCCGAAAAGAGATATATCTGCCAGTTCCCTGAGGACAATGCTATTATCTCCGTAAACTCTGCTTACGGCGGAAACGTTCTCCTCGGCAAGAAGTGCTTTGCTCTCAGAATCGCTTCTTATCAGGGCTGGAAAGAGGGCTGGATGGCTGAGCATATGCTTATCCTCGGTCTCCAGAATCCGAAGGGTGAAGTTAAGTATGTTGCAGCTGCATTCCCGTCAGCTTGCGGCAAGACAAACCTTGCTATGCTTATTCCTCCGAAGTATCTTCAGGAGAAGGGCTACAAGATTTGGACAGTCGGCGACGATATCTCTTGGATGAGAATCGGCGAGGACGGCAGACTTTATGCCATCAACCCTGAGAACGGCTTCTTCGGCGTTGCTCCGGGAACAAACGCAAAGTCGAACTTCAATGCTCTTGAGTCAACAAAGAAGAATACAATCTTCACGAATGTTGCACTTAATCTTGATGATAACACAGTTTGGTGGGAGGGTCTCAATAAGAATCTCCCGACGAACGCTATTGACTGGAGAGGCAACAAGTGGGATGCTTCCAAGTTCAACAAGGCTGATAAGAGCACATATGCTGCTCATCCGAACTCAAGATTTACTGCTCCGGCTATCAACTGCCCGTGCATTTCTCCTGAGTTTGACAAGGGCGAGGGCGTGCCGATTTCTGCTATCATCTTCGGCGGACGTCGTGCAAAGTGTGCTCCGCTGGTTTACCAGTCAAAGAGCTGGGAGAACGGCGTATTCATCGGTTCTGCAATGGCTTCCGAGACAACTGCAGCAGCAGCTGGTGCAGTTGGTGTTATTCGTCGTGACCCGATGGCTATGCTTCCGTTCTGCGGCTATCATATGGCTGACTATTTCCAGCATTGGCTTGACATGGGCAAGAAGCTTGGTGACAAGGCTCCTAAGATCTTCAATGTTAACTGGTTCCGTACCGATGACGAGGGCAACTTCATTTGGCCGGGATTCGGCGACAACATGCGTGTTCTTAACTGGATCGTTGACCGCTGCGAGGGCAAGGCTGACGCAACAGAGACCGCTATCGGTTATGTTCCGAAGCCGGAGGATATCGACCTTACAGACCTTGACATGGATATTGATACACTCAAGTCAATTCTTGATGTTGATAAGGATACATGGACCAAGGAAGCTGCTGAGATTGAGGAGCACTACAAGAAGTTTGGCGACAAGCTTCCGCAGGAGCTCAGAAATCAGCTTGCAACTCTCAAGGCTAACCTCGAGAAATAATTAAATAAATATTTACGGCCGTCACATTAGTGGCGGTCGTTGTGCTCTGTGCATTTATGCGTGAAAATAAAAGCAGTTGTATGACTTTCAACAATCATACAACTGTTTTTTTACAATACAATTTTTTCAACCTCTTTAAAGCTGTTAACAACATAATCGGCTCGGTACTCATCGAATTCCTCTTGACTGCCGTAACCGAATAATACAGCAGCGCAGGCAATTCCGGCCTTATGTGCTCCGACGATGTCGTATTTTCTGTCGCCGACCATAAGAACTCGGCTTTTGTCCGTAACACCCGTCCGCTTAATTGCTTCTTCAACGATCGTAGCCTTGTCCGAATCGGTGTAATTCCTATCCGCTCCGACGATACAGTCAAAATACTTGTCAATGCCGCTGACTTTGATTATGTTTTCCAGAGCCTCCTGTGGTTTTGAGCTTGCAACAGCCGTTTTTATTCCGTTTTCATTCAGCTTTTTCAAAAGCTCGGTTATGCCGTCGTAAAGCTTATATTTATAAAGTCCGACTTCGGCGTATTTCTCACGATAGCTTTGCATAAGTGATTGAACTTCGTCATCACTGAGTTGAGGATAGAGCGTGTGATAACTGACTATCATTGGCGGGCCGATAAACTTGCGTATATCTTCATCGCTTGGCTGTTCAAGACCGTGGGCATCAATAGCATAGCGCACACAAAGGAAAACGCCCTCGCCCGTATCGGCTACCGTGCCGTCAAAATCAAAAAGAACTGCGTCAAAATTCGACATAAAAAGACCTCCGTTCATACCGAATCATTTTACCATAAATAATAATGATTTACAATACGATTTTTTTATGATATAATATTTGCAGTTTATTATTGGAGTGATATGAAATGGAGAATACAGAAAGAAAAGACCGTGTGCTGAGCATGATTCAGCCGACGTCCGTCCCGACTCTCGGCAATTACCTCGGTGCACTTAAGAATTGGAAGCAAATGAGTGCAGACAACGATTGCATCTTCGCCGTTGCGGATCTTCACGCAATTACGGTTCGACAGGAACCCGCAAAGCTCAGAAAGCAGTCGCTTGAAATGTACGCTTTGATGATAGCTCTCGGTCTTGATCCCGAAAAAAATATAATTTTTGTTCAGTCACATGTTCCGCAGCACAGCCAGCTCGGTTGGATTCTCAACTGCTACACTCAGTTTGGTGAAGCGGCAAGAATGACCCAGTTTAAGGATAAATCCGCTAAGCATGCCGATAATGTCAATGTCGGACTTTTTGCTTATCCGACGCTTATGGCGGCCGATATTTTGCTCTATCAGGCGGATTACGTTCCCGTAGGTGCGGATCAGAAGCAGCATCTTGAAATTACTCGAGACATTGCAGAGCGTTTCAACGGTGCATATTCACCGACATTTACTATTCCGAAGCCCTATATCGGCAAGACCGGCGCAAAGGTTATGTCGCTTCAAGACCCGACGAAGAAAATGTCCAAATCCGATACGAATCCCAAGGCATCGGTTTTTGTCCTTGATACACCCGATGATATCATGAAAAAGTTTAAGTCGGCGGTAACTGATTCCGAGGCGAGGGTACACTATGCCGACGGCAAGGACGGAATCAACAACCTCATGGGTATTTATTCCTGCTGCACAT
>FR882087.1:85551-152092 GCA_000434915.1 Ruminococcus sp. CAG:563 | reverse complement strand
AAAACTGCCGTTGCCGAAAGCGTTATAGCCGATGTGAAGCCCGTTCAGGACAAATTCGACGAAATAATGAAAGATAAGGCGTATGTTGAAAAGTGCGCTAAAGAGGGCGCAGAGAAAGCCTCATACATTGCCAATAAGACCCTGACCAAGGTTATGAAGAAGGTTGGCTTCTGGCAGGTAAAATAAAACCGAATACAAAACTAAGACCTCTTCCCAAATCGGAAAGAGGTCTCTTTGCGTATTATTTTAAATTTCATCAGAGAATGTAAATTGTTACTCCACGTCTGCCGAATGCACTTGCCTGACCCTCTGAATCGAAATAAAGGTCGCAAACTGTTGAGCTGCTGCCTGACCAGTAGATGAATCCGCCGGTATCCTCGGCCGAAGCGTAGCCGTAAACATATGAGCCGTCGTTTGAAACAATCCACATCTTTGTGCCGTAAGGAATCTGATTCGGGTTAACTGCAATATAACCCGGTCTTACATACTTACCCGTTGCGGTAACTCCGCCGCCTGAATAAGCGGAGGCTGTACCGGTTATAACTCTCTTATACGATGTCGGAACGCCGTTTTTGCCAATCTGAAGGCTTGACGGTGCACTGAGAGTTGAAACAGTGTTTATGCCGTTTGCACTTGTCGTAGGACGTCTCTTTGTACCAACCTCAAGAATACGTTCGGTTGCTGTCTTTGTTACAACGGCGTTTATCTTTACGGATTCCTTGAGCTTGCCGTCAACGTATTTATCCTTATAGGTAACGTTCTGGCGGCCGTTTACGCCCTTCTGAATGGTTTTTGACTGATCTGTATAGAGATTTGCATTGTTTTTCTTCTGAGTTGTAAACGGGAGAACCTCGTCAACCGTTCTTTCCTTATAAGTTACTCGTGTAACCTTAATCTTCATTCCCTTTGTGAGAGCGGTGTCAAGCGAAGCGGAAATAATATCGTTATCGTCGATTGTTACGACAGCCTTGTTGAGTGCGTCGGCAACCGTGCCTGAAGCCATGTTGAGATTATATGTCTCGCCGTCAGCAATAACGGTAACGGGGAATGCACGGGAAATAACAACCTCCATACCCTCATAAACAACATCTTCCTTGTTGCAGCTAAGCTCGTCGCCGTCGTTAAGTCCGATTCCGTTCTCGGAAAGCGATCTTTCAACCGAACCGACTGCCGGGTACTTAACGCCTTCCTCGGAACCGTCATAAACGGTAATTATGCAAGCTCTGTAAACAGTGATGGTTGATTTCGAGCCGCTTGAGAAATCCGAAAGGTCAACAACGTCGCCTTTATTAATCTGAACATTTGCCTGATTGAGAACATCCTCTGCGCTGTCACGCATTGTTGTAATATTGATCTCCGTATCATCGGCAATAATCTTAACCGAATAAGAATTGGCGGCGGCAGCATAAATAGTTGCTGCGGCAAAGCACACGATAACGGTTATAAGAATAGCCTTCATCTTGGCTTTGGAGATCGCAGAGCCGATCTTCTTCAGTGTTAATTTAATCGTTTCCATTTTGGAAGCTCCTTTTATAGGTCAATGACCATTTATTCAGGTGAAAACCTGTAATGTTCAAGTTCGTTTTTGAACTAACGTTGCATATTATAGTAATCTATGACCAATTTGTCAAATGAAAAAGCAAAACGATTTTGTTGATTTTTAACAAATCGTTCTTCATAATATTGAAATAATCCGAAAGATTACGGCCGAAAAACACCGATAAATGGCATTTACACTATGCTGTAAGGCTCTTTTTTTGTGCAAAATCTAAAAAGTTACAAAAAGTTACAGATTTGATGTAAACTTGTTACTTTTTGGGATTATTTAAAGGCATGTAATTGGATTTCAGCCTATCTATTAATATAATATATAGCCGTACAGCTTCAAAATCATGCATTAATCGAAAAAAATCTCTGTAACTTCTTGTAACTTATTGACAAGACTGTAATAACTTGTTATAATCAAGAGGATGTTTAAAAGATTCTTGGAGGAAGGAACATGAAAAAAGTATTATCCGTAATGATAGCTCTGACAACGATATTATCGGTTCTTACTGTGAACAGCTTCAATGCGAGCGCCGCAAATTATAATCCGAGTGCGGCTCTTGATTATGCCGAGGATAACTGGGATAACGGAATTGAGCTTTGTGCAGGCTTTGTTTCAAATTGTATTCGGGCGGGCGGAATTAATATTATGGAGCGTTCGGTCGGAAATCTTTATAATGCTCTCAAAGGAACTTACGGAACAGCATATGTTCTCAAAACAGACGGTCCTTATATTTACTTTGAGGATAATGCCGGCAAGCTTTCGCCGGGCGATCCCGTATTCTACTATTGCAACAGCTGCAAATCCTTCCAGCATGCGATCCTTTGCGGCAACGGCGATGACGGCGGACGAATGACAGACTATGCTCATAACAATCCTCATCATGATACAACGACTTATATTTCCTGGGGATGCCCGAGCTGCGGCGACATAAACTGGATAATGTATTCGGTTAACCTCAGCACATCAAATTCACATCAACATTCCTACAAAATGACAGTCACAAAAAAAGCTACATGTTATTCAACCGGAACAGAGACTTATACCTGCTCATGCGGTCACAGCTATACAAAGACGATCCCGATGACTGAGCATAGTACAGAATGGGTTTATACAAAGAAGCCTTCGGTTTATAACACCGGAATTAAGCATATGGAATGCACCGTTTGTCACAAGATTGTTTCTTCAAGTTCGTTTGCGGCAAAGGCAACAGCGGACGTAAACGGTGACGGAAAAGTTAATTCGGCTGATGCACTGACTGTACTTAGATATTCAACCGGTAGCACTTCGCTGATCAGCAGTCAAACATCTTTGATAAACGCTGATACAAACGGTGACGGAAGAATCAATTCATCGGATGCACTTATTATTCTGAGAATTTCAATCGGAGCAATTAACATCTGACAAATGCATAAACAAAGCGGGAGTGACCACATATATGGCTACTCCCGTTATTTTTGCTTAATTTTAAGACGGTTCAAAACGAACCGCCTTTTTATCTTATATATTGCCTGCATTTCTGAGCATTTCTCTTGCACTTTCAAGCTGGAGCTTCGTAATTTCCATACCACCCATAATTCGTGCAATTTCCGCTACACGATCCTCTTCAATGAGCGACTTAATGTTTGTATATGTCTTTCCGTCCGAAACGGATTTGCTGATATAAAGATGAACATCGCCTTGGGCTGCAATCTGTGCAAGGTGAGTGACACAGATGACCTGTCTGCCTTTTGATGCGCTTCTGAGCTTCATCGCAATTTTTTGTGCCGCTCTGCCGCTGACGCCTGTGTCGATTTCATCGAAAATCATCGTGTCAACGCCGTCGGCTTCGGCAAGAACATTTTTAATTGCAAGCATAATTCTTGAAAGCTCACCGCCGGAAGCAATCTTTGCGAGAGGCTTCGGTTCTTCGCCGACATTGGCTGAAATCAAAAATTCAATCTCGTCTTTTCCGTTTTCTGTCAAACCGATATCATCACATTTTACAACAAAACGTACATTCGGCATGTCGAGAAATTCAAGCTCGGAGCAAATGGCTTCACTGAGCTTTTCTCCTGCCGCTTTTCTTGATTCTGTCAGCTTTTTTGCCGCTGCTTCTGTTTCGGCAAGAGCTTCTTTCTCCTGCTTCTGAAGTTCTTTGACCTTTTCCTCCGAGAAAGCTATGTTATCAAGCTCTGTTTTAGCCGTTTCGAGATATTCAAGCATTTCTTCCTCGGTATTTCCGTATTTTTTCGAAAGACGGTAGAGAAGGTCAAGCCTTTCGTCAATTTCTTCAAGCTCGGATTGGTCAAAATCAACCTCCGACATAGCGTCACGCACCGTTTCGGCAATGTCCTCAAGCTCGTATCTGATATCGGTTATCTTCTCGGAGGCTTCGCCGAGAGCTTCCATATATGCACTTGCGTCGGATATTTCAGATTCGGCATCGGTTATCATGTCAATACCGGCACCGTCGGCTTTCAGAGCTTCGTAGGCAACATTCAAGCTTTCAATTACCTTTTGAGAATTATTAATCAGTGTTTTTCTCGCTTTCAGCTCGTCACGCTCGCCGGGTGTTATTTCCGCCTTTTCAAGCTCATCAATTTGATATGTTAAAAAGTCGATTCTTTGCGACTTAGAGCTTTCATCGGTTGTCAGCTTTTTAAGCTTGCTTCTAACCTCGCAAAGCCGACCGTATTTTTCACGATAGTCTGCGATTATCTCCGCATTACCGGCGAAGCTGTCAACAAAGCCGCAATGTTTTTCGGGGGAGAGAAGAGCCTGATTGTCGTGCTGACCGTGAATATCAATCAGCTCACTGCCGATTTCACGAAGCATGGAAACCGTAACCGGTGCACCGTTGAGGCGGCAGACATTCTTGCCCTCCCGACTGAGTGTTCGATTAATTATCAATACTCCGTCCTCGCAGTCGATTCCGTTCTCGTCGAGAAATTTTCGAACTTTTGCGTTAACGTCCTCAAAAACGGCATAAACCTTTGCACTTTGTGCTCCCGTTCTGATAATATCACGGGAAGTCCGCTCGCCGAGAATAGCGTTTATCGAGTCAATGACTATTGATTTACCTGCGCCTGTTTCACCCGTCAGAACATTAAGTCCGCAGCCGAATTCGATAGCGGCACTCTCGATTATTGCAACATTTTCAATTTTCAGGCTTGTAAGCATATGATCACATCCTCAAATTGTGCTGTATTGTGCCGATTTACTTAACTATTCTGTCAATAGATTCTTTCAGCTCATGGGCAGTTGCTTCGGTTCTGCAGAGGGCGAAAATCGTATCGTCGCCTGCGATCGTGCCGACAAGACCTTCCCATTCCATGTTGTCAAAGGCAGCACACGCCGCATTAGCCATACCGACATGGCACTTGATAACTACCATGTTGCCTGCATAGTCCGAGGAAACAACCGAGTGAGAAAAAATCGTAGTAAACTTTGAAAGATATTCGTCGGTCTCGCTTTTGCCCTCAACATAGCGGTAGACGCCGTTCTTGTCCATCTGCTTGACAAGTCTCAGCTCTTTTATATCACGGGAAACGGTCGCCTGTGTTGAGCTGAATCCGTTTTCTTCAAGCTTTTCGAGCATTTCTTCCTGTGTGCCGATTGCATACATATCGATAAGCTTAAGAATCATACTGTGTCTTTTCTTTTTCATGATATTTATATCTCCTTTTACAGCCGCCTCTGCTCCAGCTTGCTGTTAAGTATTTCAAGAAATGTTTCGTTCTTTATTCTTATAAATTCGCCGAACATATCGGCCTTGGAAATTCTGACCGAGCATCCTCGTTCAATCGGAATTGCGTCCTCACCGTCGCAGGAAAGTCCGATTTCAACATCGCCCTTGCCGCGAAGAACGAATTGCGAATCCGGTTTAAAAATCAGAGCACGGGAGAAGAGCGAATGCGTACAAATCGGCGTGAGCAAAATACTTTCAATCTGCGGATCGACTACAGGGCCGCCGGCCGAAAGATTATATGCCGTCGAGCCGGTCGGCGTTGAAAAAATAATTCCGTCCGCTGTGTATTTGTTAAGAAACTTGCCGTTGTGCTCAACAACAAAGTCGTCCATTTTTATCTGAAATCCTCTTGCGATTACAGCGTCATTGACGCAATAATGAACGCTGAGAACTTCGTTGTCGGGCGATATGATTTCCGCTTTGAGCATCATGCGGCGGTCAAGCTCATATTTTCCGGTTTTGAGATTGGAGAGCATGTTAAGCTCGGACGGCTCAAGACCGGCCATGAATGCGATTCGTCCTGCATTTATGCCGAGCGTCGGTTTGCCGAATTTAGCGGCGTGAATAATTGTTCCGTCGCCGCCGACCGCTATCACAATGTCGCAGGATCTGATCATCTCGTCAACCGTGATAAATTCGGCTTTAGTGCCTTTGAATTTATCAATATAATCACGCTTAATGCAATAGCTCATGTTGTGCTTTTCAAGCTCTTGACAGACGTCAAGCGAAACCTGTAAAGCGTTTTTTCTCGTTAAATTGGGAAGTAATGCAATTTTCATAGCCGTTCCCTGCCTTTATTTATCAAGCTCGCCGTGCGAAAGCTTCACAAGCTCCTCCGGCGTTATTTCACATATTTTCCGTGGATTTTCGCTTTTTTGAATGTGCATGAGATATTCAATGTTGCCCTCGGGTCCTTTGATCGGCGAGAAGTCAAGATTTTTTACGTCAAATCCGTTTTCAAGTGCAAAGTTGACTATATTCTCAACGACCTCAACATGAACCTGCGGATCACGAACAACACCCTTTTTGCCGATTTTTTCTCTGCCTGCTTCAAACTGAGGCTTGATAAGGCAGACCGCCTGTCCGTCGCTTTTGAGAAGCTCACGAAGAACAGGAAGAATGATTTTCAGTGAAATGAAAGAAACGTCGACACTCGCAAAATCAATATCCTCGGGAATTTGCTCATGCGTAACATATCGGAAATTGGTGCGTTCCATGTTAACAACACGCTCGTCGGTTCTCAGCTTCCATGCGAGCTGGCCGTAGCCGACGTCAATCGAATAGACCTTGCTTGCGCCGTGAGTGAGCATACAATCCGTGAAGCCGCCCGTGGATGCACCTATATCCATACATATGCAGCCGCTGAGGTCAATATCAAATTTTTCAGCCGCTTTCTGCAGCTTAAGACCGCCGCGGCTGACAAAAGGATTACGGCTGCCCCTGACTTCAATTCCGTCATCGGACTTTACCGAAGCTCCGGCTTTCAGCTCCTTTTGACCGTTGAGGTAAACCTGTCCGGCCATAATCAATGCCTTTGCTTTTTCTCTCGATTCGGCAAGTCCCCGCTGAGTAAGCGCTATATCAAGTCTAATTTTATCCGACAATACTTTACACCTCGGTCATCTTTTCGACGATTTTATTTACCATGCTTTCGCTGTCAAATTTGTATTGTTTTATAAGCTCGGGCACTTTAGCCTGCTTAACAAAGCAGTCCTCAACAGCGGTAATATCATAGTAGCCCTTGTAACCGTGCTGAAGAAGCTCAGCGGCAAACTTTTCACCGATTCCTCCGCTTCTGACGCCTTCCTCATAGAAGAAGATATGCTTTGCGTTCATAGCTTCCTTAAGCGCATCCGGATCAACGGGCTTTATTCTGTTAAGCTTCAAAACCTTTGCGTTTATATTGTGCTTCGGCAGCTCCTTAACAGCCTTTGCCGCTTCAAAGAACAGCCTGCCGTAGGTCACAATAGCCGTATCGGCGGAAGCGTCCCCGTAAATGTCGTATGTTCCGAACGACGGCTCGTAATCCTCCGGAATTTCAGGCTCACCGCCCCTCGGATAGCGAACGGCAACAACGTCCTTGTCACGGTAAAAAGCGTTTCCGAAATCAACCTTCATTTCGTCATAGGTTGCCGGAGAATAAACCGTTACCTTCGGAATGCTTTGCAAAAAGGCAACGTCATAAAGACCGTTATGAGTTTCACCGTCGTCACCGACAAAGCCTGCTCGGTCAATAGCAAGCACAAGCTTTTGATCCTGCAATGCACCGTCATGCATAATCTCGTCATAGCAACGCTGCAAAAACGTTGAGTAAACGGCAAAAACGGGCAGCATTCCGCCCTTTGCAAGACCCGATGCAAATGTTACGGCGTGCTCTTCGGCGATACCTACGTCAAAGAATCTCTCCGAATACTTGTCGCTGAACTCTGTCAGCCCTGTGCCGAGTGACATTGCGGCGGTGATGAGCGTAATGCGTTTGTCTTCATGTGCCATCTTGCACATCAGCTTGCCGAATTCATTGCAGAACGTGTCTCCCGACGAATGAGGCTCGCCGGTGTCTATATCGAAATCCGAAACGCCATGGAAGTGGCTGGGATCTTTTTCGGCATAGTTATAGCCTTTGCCTTTGACCGTGTTGACATGGAGGAGAACGGGTGCACCGAGGCTCTTTGCAGTCTCCAATGCCTCACACATCATTCCGATGTCGTGTCCGTCAATCGGTCCCATGTATCTGAATCCCATTTTCTCAAAAATCGTGCTTTCGTAAATGAGATTTTTTACTGCGGTTTTAAAGTTGAACAGTCCGCTCGCCATGCCGTGACCGATGAGCGGAATCCTGTCAAGGAAACGTTCCAATCTCGCCTTCATGCGAACATAGCGCTTCTTTGAACGGATTTTTGTAAGATATTTTGCAACAGAGCCGACGTTCTTTGAAATTGACATCTCATTGTCATTGAGAATAACAACAAGATTTGTCTTAGACCTGCCGGCATTATTGAGAGCCTCATAAACAAGGCCTCCCGTGAATGAACCGTCGCCGATAACGGCAACAGTATAATTATTGTTCTTTTTAATTTTATTCGCTTCGGCAATTCCGAAAGCCGAGGAAACCGACGTTCCGCTGTGTCCGCTGTAAAATGTGTCGTGCTCGCTCTCATTTGGATGGCAGAATCCCGAGATTCCGTCCTTTTGGCGAATCGTGTCAAACACATCGTAACGCCCTGTCAGAAGCTTATGGGTATATGCCTGGTGACCGACGTCCCAAACAATTTTGTCCTTCGGAGAGTCGAACGTCAGATGAATTGCAATCGTCAACTCAACTGCACCGAGATTGGACGCCAGGTGGCCGCCGTTCTTGGAAACGGTATCGACAAGCACGTCTCTGATTTCCTGCGCAAGCTCGGGATATTCCGAACTGTCAAGCTTTTTGAGGTCAGCCGGCGAATGTATTTTATTGAGATATTTAATTTCCTTATTCAATACTCTTCACATCCGATTAAACAGGGTAGTTAGTTCTTTCTCTTTTCCATCTTATCGGCAAAGTCAACAAGGCTTTCGGCATCACCGTCAAAACATTTTAAAGCGTTCTTTGCCTTTTCTGTAAGCTCGGAAACGATCTCCTTTGAGCGTTCGATTCCGAGAAGTGAAACATATGTACATTTCTCGTTTTCGTTGTCACTGCCTATCGGCTTGCCGAGTGTTTGCTCATCACTTGTTACATCGAGAATATCGTCGACAATCTGAAACGAAACTCCGATGCATCTTGCATATTCCTCGGCGGCGGGAATCATATCCTTTCGCCCTGCGGCTATACAGCCCATGACGCAAGCCGCACGGATAAGTTCACCGGTTTTCAGAGCGTCGGTCTTTTCGATATCGTCAATGCCGACCTTCTTGCCCTCATTTTGGAGATCCATGACCTGACCGCCGACCATTCCTGCCCAGCCTGCCGCCTTTGAAAGAACGGTAACCGAGTCGATTATTCTGTCGGCCGGGAGCTTCGCCTTGACCGCCGTTTCAAAAGCGAGCGTCAAAAGAGCATCACCTGCGAGAAGAGCGTATTCATATCCGAACGCAATGTGACAGGACGGCTTTCCGCGGCGAAAATCATCGTTATCCATGCACGGCAAATCGTCATGAATCAACGAATAGGTGTGTATCATTTCAAGTGCACACGCAAGCGGCAGTGCACTCTCTGCATCTCCGCCGCAAGCCTCGCAGAACGAGAGTACAAGCTCGGGCCTGATACGCTTGCCGCCGTTCTCAACGCTGTAACGCATAGCACGGCTGACTATGTCCTCGCTCTCGGGCATGTAACCCTCCAGTGCCTTGTTTATCATTTCAATATGGCTCATATAATCATTCCTTTTCGTCAGGTCTCCTGCTTTTCGGAAAGCTCGGTGATTTTCAGTTTTGCTTTTTCAAGGCTCGTGTTGCAGAAAGAGGCGAGCTTTGTACTTTCCTCAAAGAGTTTTATTGATTCATCAAGCGGCAGACTGCCGTCGTCAAGCTTTGTGACTATTTCTTCGAGCCTTGCCATCGCCTGTTCATATGTCATTTTTGCCGCCATTTAAAGCACCTCGCAATTTCTTTCTCCGTCGGCGAATCCGACGGTTATTCTGTCGCCCTTTTCAAGCTTTTTTGAGCTTGTGACGATTTCTTTATCTTTCGTTACTATCGAATATCCTCTTGACATAACCTTCAGCGGACTGAGTGCATCAAGCCTTGCCGCCGTTGCGGAAAATCTTGCGTTTTCCGTGTCCAGCTTTCTCTGTATGCTCAAAAGCGTACTCGTCAGACAGCTGTCGACAAGCTGCAGCTTTTGGTCGATCAGCATCATCGGACTTCTGTATTCGAGCCTCTCTTTTATAATGTCAAGCTTTCTTTTTTCGTCATTTATGCGTTGCAAGAGTGTCGCTTCGCACTCGTAAACGACAGTCTGCACAAAGGCAATATCCTCGCAAATATCCGGTACGGCAAGCTCTGCCGCCGCCGACGGTGTAGGAGCTCGCAAATCGGCAACGAAATCGCAAATGGTGAAATCCGTTTCGTGTCCGACCGCCGAAATAATCGGAATCCGGCTGTTAAAAACCGCCCTTGCAACAATTTCTTCATTGAATGCCCACAGATCCTCGAGCGAACCGCCGCCACGTCCGACAATCAAAACGTCGGCGTAGTCGCCTGAATTGAATTGTTCGATCGCATCAACGATCTGCGGAGCGGCCGACGCTCCCTGAACCTGAACGGGAGCAAGGATAATTTCCGCCAGCGGATATCGTCTCGAAATAACATTTCTGATATCCTGAATCACTGCACCGGTTGCGGATGTGACAACGCCAATCCGTGTCGCACGGTGCGGAATAGGCTTTTTATGGCACTCGTCGAACAGGCCCTCCTGCGCAAGCTTGTTTTTCAGCTGTTCAAATGCAAGATTCAGCGCACCCAGGCCGTCGGGCTGCATGTCGTCAATATATAGCTGATACTGTCCGTCACGCTCAAAGACCGAAACCCTGCCCCTGACGATAACCTTCATACCGTTCTCGGGCATAAATTTTAATCGCCTGTTTGCCGAAGCGAACATAACCGCTTTGACAGCGCAATTCTCGTCCTTCAGAGTCAGGTAAAAATGACCTGTCCTGTAGTGGTTCGTGAAATTCGATATCTCGCCCACAACATAAAGACTTCTCAGAAGCATATCGCCGTCGATTATCGACTTTATATAGGTGTTAAGCTGCGTAACGCTCAGTATTGTTGATTTCATTCAAGTGACCTCTTGTGTGCCAGCAATGCGATTCCTGCGGCGTTGTCCGCCGAAAATTCCGGTGTCGCAAAGCCTGCGCCGAGTGTTTTTTCAAACTCTTCTCTTATAATTCTATTTGACATGACCCCGCCCGAAAAAATCATAGGCAAATCGCCGTACTTTTCCTTTGCAAACAGTGCGATTTTGTAAAGAGCCGTCATTATATAATCAAGGCAGTAGCGGCAGATGTCCTCGGGCTTTTCGCCCTTTTCAAACATTGCCCTGCATTTATTTTCAACGCCCGAAAGACAGCAGTTCCCGTCCTTGAGCTTGATATTTATTTTGTATTTTTTGTCGCTTTTCTGTGCCAGCTCGTCAACATATTTCCCTGCCGGGAACGGGTAGCCGAGCATTACTCCGACTCGGTCAACAGCCTGACCGGCCTTGAGATCGAGGGATGAAGCAATCAGCCTTGCATCCAGCTCACCGCTGACGAGCAAAGCCTGCGTTGTGCCGCCCGAAACATGAAAAGCAAAAAAGTCCTGTCCGTATAATTCACGTTTTCCCGACGAAAACAGAGCCGCCATTATGTGTCCCTGCTGATGCGAAAAGCGGTAAAGCGGTCTGCCTGTCGCTGCCGCCACGGATTCTGCGGCACACACACCCGTTAAGAAGCAAGGCATGTATGAACCCTCCGCCCTCATCGGCGCATCGGAAACACCTATTGCGGCAATCTCGCCGTCAAAGTCGGAAAACAGATCTTTCATCAGCTCCGGCAGCTGTACCGTGTGGTGAAAAACCGCATCGCTCTGGCGAAGTCCAAGTTCACCTTTTTTTACAGGCAGCAGCTTCTTGCGATGAACGACCGTGTCGGTATCGCTGTCGTAAATTGCGCATGAGGTTGTGTAATTACTTGTGTCAATTCCTAAAAAGCAGGGCATTTTAATCCTCTTTTTCTCTTGAGATCGAGCCGAGAATTCCGTTTACAAAGCCCTTGTCTTCGTCCGAGCCGTAGACCTTGCAGATTTCGACAGCTTCATTGATTGAAACACCGACGGGAACCTTATCGAAATATTTCATCTCACAGACCGCCATTCTCAGAAGTGCAAGGCTGACCTTTGAAATTCTCTGCTTGCTCCAGCCCTTGAGGTTTTGCTCGATAACGGCGTCGATATCCTCAATATTTTCCTCAGCCTTTTTTACGATATCGGCAGTCATTTTGTCCTTGGAAATGACCTCCGTCTCAATGGCGATATCCATAATTTCATCGACCGAAAGCTCGGTATTGAATGACTTTTCAAAAAGAATAATGAAAGCCTGCTCTCTTGATTTACGTTTGTTCGCAGAAGGTGAACCCATTTTTACGACCAATCCTTTCGCTATGATATAGAAAATCCTCCGTGTATGATACACAGAGGGTCAGTACGTCTGTTTTCTTTTTGCAAGGTGCACTGAATTGTATATATACACTATTCAATGCATATTATACCACGATTAAAAAAAATCTCAACTGTTTTTTTGAATTATTATTTAATATTTACCGACATTCCGATCTTTATTCAACGGTTAAACGGCCTTTTTTTCTTTTAGGCCATTATCTCATTCCTTAAATATCTGCTCATAGGTCAAATCAAGCAATTCGCAAATTTTATTTATGTTATCAAATGCGGCTTTATTTTACCTATTTCATAATGCGAGATTGCGCTGCGGTCAAGGTTTAATTCATCGGCAATCTGTTGTTGGGTGAGCTTTTGGGCTATTCTTGCGGTTCTGAATGTTTCGGCGAAACTCATTTCGCAGTCCTCCTTAAAATAAAAAGTGCGCAGCCGAAGCCACGCACAAAAGAACTGACAGCAGGGGACTGTTTTAACCTCTGACGTAGACTCTTATCAGTCCCTCGTCATTGACAATCATCTTGTAGCCTGCATCTATATACGGCTGTTCAAGTTCGGCCTCCTTGACCGAGGTCGTTCCTCTGAGGTCGAGAACAATATAATCCGTATCCGCTTTCTTGTGATAGTATTGCTCATAGATAACCTTTCGTTTTGCCAGCTTGGGAACAAAGAATGTTGATGCCGTTACGCTTGCATCATCCGGTATTTCATCAAGCACCTGAGTTATTCTCTCGTAAGCCGATTTGTTTACACTGTAGTTAAGCGAATAGTTTACAATCCTCGGATACATCAGCGAAAGCGTTATAACTATGCTCATTACTGCGGCGGAGAGGGTCATGTACACTCCCTTGCGTTTCTCGATTTCATTAAGGTTGATGACCGAAACGTAGAAAAAGAAAGCCGTCATGCCGAATGAATACTGCTTGCCGAGATCGCACTGATAATAATAATCCGAAAGGAGGTTAATCAGCAGCGGACAAACAAGAATGAGCCTTGAAAATTTCTTTGTCATTAATGGAAGCATGGCCAGCGGAATGAAAAGCTGCAAGAAATATGTCAGCTTTCCGCTGTCGGAGGACGAGGATCTGAAAAGCTCGTTAAACACAAGCATCGGGGTTTTGAAAACTGTTTTAATAACTCCCAAAAGGCCTTCGTTCGGAAGCTTCAGATTTGCAAATCTGTTAGACATTATGCCCTCGCCGAAATGTGAAATGTAGAACACGGCAAAGCCGAAATAGACAAGCGAAAGAGCCATTAAAGCAATAGCTTTTTTGTAGTCCTTTCTTGCGGCAAGGATATAAAAGGCAAAGATGAATACATATGCAAAGGCTTCTTCCTTAACCGTGAGCACAAGAAAAGCGAAAATAAACATCGGGATTTTCCTGTTCGTTTCATAGAAATAGAACATCCACAAAAGCAGCGGAAGAATGAAACAATTCTCATGGAAATCATAAATACAGCCGAAGCAAATTGCCGGATATGAGCAATAAGCTATTGTCAAAAACATCTTTATTGTCGCATTGAGCTTGTATTTTTTCATCAAAAGCCAAAGCGGAATCGCTCCGCTCATAAGTAAGAGAACCTGAGCGATTTGCAAGGTAATCGGCGATGGAAAAATATAATAAATCGGCACAAGCAAATAGAGAATAGGGGAGAAGTGAACCGCAAAATGTGAAAGCAGAGTGTCCCTTTCGCAGGTTGAAAGCGGCTGAAAGCTCTCCTTGAGGTTATAATAAATATTGCAGAAAATGCCAAAATCAAAGTTAGGCGCAGTGTAAATCAAAACACGCATAACGACGATTGCGCAAATAAACACGGTGAGAATAAGCGACATGCCTATCGCCGTTATCAGCCCGACCTTTGGTTCAATATCAATCTCGAGCTTGGCGAGATACGCATATCTTGCGGCAAGGAAAATCAGAACGGCAAATCCGATAATGGCAATCTGGTTTTGCACCTTCATCGAAGCTTCAATCGCCAAAAGACTTGCCGAAGCGAGAACGCATATCGGTACGGTTTTGTCACTGTCAAAGAAATATCTTATTGCGGTCTGAGCGGCAAAAAAGACAAGGAACAGAGCGAGTGCAACGAAGAAATTGATTGATTGAAAAAGTCGGGCATTAATCGAATCTTCCGTGCTGAAAAAGAACAGAATTGCACCCATGAGAAACCACGACGAAAAAAGTTTAGCAAGAAAATCTTTGCTGATCGCCGAAACAATTTTATTTTCTTTTATTTTCATATTTTCCGCACTCCTTTCTGTGTGATTTCCACCTCAAAAACCACTGTGAATCGAACAAGCCTGCAATCACATGCTCTCGGGAACGGTTATGCGAAGCATTTCAAGAATATTCTTGATAGTGTCCTTGACGCAGACGCAGAGAAACAAGCGAGCCTGCATAAGGGCTTCATCGTCACACTGAACACGGCATGCATTATAGAATTTGTGGAAAAGAGTTGCAAGATCGACAACATAACGTGTTATCTTTGCCGGGTCATAGAGCTTTGCCGAGTTGATAATCTCGTTTGTGAGCCCTGCAAGGTGTCTGATAAGCTCACGCTCCTCCGGAGCCTTGAGTGCTTCAAGCTCTTCCTCGGTACAGTCACGGGGATCAATGCCCTCCGCTTTAAGTTTTTTGATAATGGAACAGATTCTTGCATGAGCATACTGGCAATAATAAACAGGGTTCTGTGAGCTTTGCTCAACCGCAAGGTCGAGATCAAATTCCATCTGCGAGCCGGGTTCTCTCATGTTGAAAAGGAATCTTACTGCGTCAATAGGGATATCTTCGAGCAGGTCAACAAGCGTAATGGCCTTGCCTGTTCTCTTTGACATTCTGACAACTTCGCCGTCACGGGTAAGACGAACGAGCTGCATGAGGATAACGTTCAGTCTGTCGCCTCCGACGCCGATTGCATCGAGTGCGCCCTGCATTCTTGCAACGTGACCGTGATGGTCTGCTCCCCATACGTCGATAGCCGTATCAAAATTTCTGACCGAGAGCTTGTTGCGATGATAAGCAATATCGGCCGCAAAATATGTCGGATTTCCGTTTGCACGGATAAGAACGTCGTCTTTAAGCTCAAGCTTGTCGATATTTTCCTGAGAAAGTCCCTGCTTTTTAAGACGTTCCGTCTGAACCTCAATGTTCTTGTACCAAAGTGCGCCGTCCTTTTCATAGGTCAAGCCTTTTTCTTTCATAAGCTTGATCGTGTCGGCAAGCTCGCCGTCATTATGAAGAACGCTCTCGTGGAACCATGTATCGTATTTGATTCTGTACTTTGTAAGGTTATCTTTCATTGCCTGAATGTTCTTCGGCAAAGCGAAGTCGACGAGAGCTTTTCTGCGCTCTGCTTCGTCAACATTTATATATTTATCTCCGTAAACATCGGCAAATTCCTGCGCACGAACCTTGATGTCCTCGCCGTGGTAGCTGTCCTCGGGAAGCTCAACTGCGTCCTCGCCCTTATAAATCTGCTGATATCTTACGTCGAGCGAAAGAGCGAATTTATCAATCTGATTTCCGGCGTCATTGATATAGAATTCACGGCTGACCTCATAGCCTGCACAGTCGAGCACTGCGGCAAGACAGTCGCCGAGTGCGCCGCCACGGGCATTACCCATATGCATAGGTCCTGTCGGATTGGCGGAAACAAATTCAACGTTTATCCTTTTGCCCTTGCCGTAATCCGAGCGGCCGTAATCCTTGCCCTTGGCACGGATATCCTTGAGGATATCGGCATAGTAGCGGTCGCCGAGATAGAAGTTGATGAAGCCCGGGCCGGCAACCTCGACACGCTCAAAATATGTGCCGTTAAGATCGGCTTCGGCGATAATTGCATCGGCAATCTTTCTCGGAGCATTTCTAAGCTCCCTTGCCCATGCCATTGCTGCATTGGTTGAAAAATCGCCGTTTGCTCTGTCGGCGGGAATTTCAACATTGAATGAGCCTGACGGAACAAAAGCAAGCACGCCCTTCTCGGCAGCCTTTGCCGAAGCGTCGGCAATTATTTTTTTCAGGTCATCCTGAACCTTGTTTACTATATATGACATTTATATCATTCCTTTCGGTTTGAGGAATTTTACGGTTTCTCTTATTAAATGGCAGTGCACTTTTTACTCAGCTTCCTCTTGGTTGAATTAAGGGGAGGATGAGTAGCTTTGATGTTTCTTATAATATATTTTTCTCCGCCGTTATGCGGATTCTGTTCTTGCTCAAAAGTGTTCCCTCTGCGTCAAGCTCATAGGCAAATTCAAGCTTTATGAGCCTGCCTGCTTTGAATTCCGAGGCTACCATATAACCGGAAATCCCCATCATAAAGTTGCCCACGGGCGTTGAATAACAGCAGATATTCCGTCTGCCTTTTTCAATCTTCATGACGGTGTTGTATGCCCCCTCACGGGTTATCTCAACACAGCAGCCTCCGGTCACGCTTATACAGGTCCTGCAGCCTTTCATTTCATCCGACGGTTCGTTGTATCTTACGGTGTAGTGACCTGCACTGCCCTCAATATAGGCATTGGTTATCATTTCGGAACGCTCGGGCCGGCCGTCCGTTAGGTGCATATCGTGGATCGTAATCAGACAGTTCATTTGTCCCACTTCTCCATTGCAAGGGTAAGAAGTCGGTCGATCAGCTCGCTGTAGGGAATTCCCGAAGCGGCGAACATTTTGGGATACATTGAGATTGAAGTAAAGCCCGGGATCGTGTTAGGCTCGTTGAGCATAACCTTTCCGTCGCTGTGTCTTACAAAGAAATCAACTCTTGCAAGTCCGCTGCAGCCAAAAGCCTTGTATGCATTGCAAGCCGCCGATCTGACCTCGTTAATCTTCTCCTGCGGCAGCCTTGCCGGGATATGGAGCTCGCTTGACGGGTTGATATACTTTGCTTCATAATCGTAGAAGTCGTTGCAAGGAACAATTTCACCGCAGATTGAGGCTATCGGCTCCTCATTGCCGAGAACCGCACACTCAACCTCCATACCGTCAACGCCCTCTTCAAGGACGATTTTGCTGTCCTCATTGAAAGCCTTGTCAACAGCTTTTTTGAGCGAATCAGTATCAACGGCTTTGGTTACGCCGACCGATGAGCCTGCATTAGCCGGCTTGACGAAAATCGGAAACCCGAGATATTCCTCGGCCTTTTTATTATGCTCCTCCGGGGCTTTGTCATATTCGTATTTGCTGAATCCGAGCCATTTCGCCTGCGGAATACCTGCGGCATCGGCAAGAGTATTTGTTATTGCCTTATCCATGCAGCAGGCCGAGGAAAGTGCATCACAGCCGACAAACGGAATTCCGGCAACCTGGAGAAAGCCCTGAATCGTTCCGTCCTCACCGTTCTTGCCGTGGAGCACGGGAAAAACAACGTCTATATGTATTTTTTCAATTCCGTCATCGTTGAAAACGAGAATTCCGTGATCCTCACGGTCGGGAGAAATAACAGCCTTTGTAAGAGCCTTTTCGTCCTCAACCCATTTGTCCTCGGGGAGCTTTGCAACGTCGCCGTCATACTTGAACCAGCGGCCGTCCTTGGTGATTCCGATAAGGATAAGATTATATTTATCCCTCGGAGCGTTCTCAATTACGGAGCGTGCGGAAACGACGGAAACATCATGTTCACTCGACACGCCGCCGAAAAGAATAAGTGCGTTTTTCATTGGAGTCACATCCTAAAATAATGATATATTAACAGGTATCTTCTGTGTTTTTATTGAAAAACGACCGCCGAAAAATATGCTGAGTCTAAATCAGCGGTTCCCATACCTATACACAATAGTTTATGTTAACATATTAGTCAAATCAAGTCAAGAAAAATCGGGTTCTATTAATATTTCTCCTTACAAATTTGCAAAAAAATAGTGACAAAAACCTATTTATATGATATAATCTTACTTGTTATGTACAGTAGTATAACTATGCTTATTTTAAGGAGAAGAAGACATGGAACTTAACGAAGCTCTCGGTTTGATAATGAAGGGTGTAGAAAGCACAATGAACGATCACGGCTTCAGCGTGGTAATCCCCGAAGGAACCGAAAAGGGTGCTATTCCTGTTGCCGTAAAGAATGGCAGCTCGATACTCACCTACACAGGTAAAAAAGGCTCGGTAAAGATTGAATTTCTTGAGGGAAAAATCTCTCTGCTCTGCGCTCAGTCGCAGGCGGCGGAGGCCGTTGACGATGACTATAAGAAGATCACGATGACCCTCTTCAATCCCGATAAGGCCGACAGCAGGGATATCAAGTATCTCGTTAATGATTTCTGCGACGGTATCATTGAAGTATACGGCAGCAAGAACAAAGGCACAAAGAAGCTTCCTCAGCCTGTTTCAAAGGCGGAGGCAAAGAGCGGTGCGGCTTACTATGACCTTAACACTCTCGGCAGCAGATTTGTTGTCATCTATCCGGAGCTTAAGGAGGTTTACAGAGCCAACGTTACAAAATACGGCGAATTCCTCGCCGACGATTTCTTCCTCAATTACGGTAACGCAAAGGTTCGTGAGACTGTTCAGCGCAACGACCCGACTCAGATGAAAAAGCTTTTTAATATGTTTAACGAGATATACAATGACGGCACAAATCAAACGCAGAGCGTTATCGTTGTAACGATTCTCGGCTCGCTCTATGACGACGAACAGCTGCTCGCAAACTGCGTTGACTATATGGGCGATATGACGCTTTCTGTCATTGAGACAAACAAGCTTCTCAGAAAATCATCCGTAAGGGCAAAGCTGGAGCATCCGCCCCTCTATAAGCCCAAGAAGCAGAAAAAATCAATTATGAACAGACTGAACGGAGGTAATTAACCGTGGCAAACGAAGAAAAGAATGAACCTATAATTGCCGTGGCAGAGGTAAGCGGTGAGGAACTGCTTGACGACGCTATGGACACGGTCGTCACCGAGGAATACGGTGCCGATCAGATACAGGTTCTCGAAGGTCTCGAAGCCGTTCGTAAAAGACCGGGTATGTACATCGGATCGACAGGTCCGAGAGGCTTGCATCACCTTGTTTACGAAATTGTCGACAACTCAATCGACGAGGCTCTCGCAGGCTTCTGTACCCACATTGAGGTTGAAATCCTCCCGGGCAACATAATTTCAGTCCGTGATAACGGACGTGGTATTCCCGTTGCTATGCATGAAAAGATGGGAATACCGACATTGACGGTTGTTCTCACCGTTCTGCACGCAGGCGGTAAGTTCGGCGGTAGCGGTTACAAGGTTTCCGGCGGTCTGCACGGCGTCGGTTCGTCGGTCGTTAACGCTCTTTCCGAGTGGATGGAGGCTGAGGTCTCCCGTGACGGACATGTTCACTATCAGAAATTCTCACGAGGCAACGCCGTTTGCGATATGAAGATTATCGGCGATACGGACGAAACGGGTACTCTTATCCGCTTTAAGCCCGACCCCGAGATTTTCACCGAAACGACCGAGTATGATTTTGACGTTCTCGAAAGACGGCTTCGTGAATCGGCATTCCTCAACGCAGGACTTTCGATAAAGCTTAAGGATTCAAGAGACCCCGAAAATGTCGTTGAAAAGGTTTACTGCTATGAGGGCGGCTTGTCGAGCTTTGTTGAATACATCAACACAAGCCGTGCGCTTACTCCGCTTCACACTCCTCCGATTCACATTTCAACAACCGTCGGCGATAAATATGCCGAGGTTGCGATGGCATATAACGACAGCTACAATGAAATCATTCTTTCATTTGCAAATAATGTTCACACCATCGACGGCGGTACTCACGAAACAGGCTTCAAAACCGCTCTGACCCGTGTTTTTAACGATTACGGAAGAAAATACGGCATACTCAAGGACAGTGACAAAAAGCTCTCCGGCGAGGACGTTCGTGAGGGACTTTCCGCAGTCATCAGCGTTAAGCTGACCGAGGCACAGTTCGAGGGTCAGACCAAGGGTAAGCTCGGTAACACGGAGATGACGGGTATTGTTTCGTCGCTCGTTTACGAAAAGCTGATGACCTATTTTGAGGAAAATCCGTCCGTTGCAAAGGCGATTTTCTCCAAGGCTCTCGACGCTTCAAGAGCAAGAGAAGCCGCAAGAAAGGCACGTGACCTTGCACGACGCAAGGGTGCCCTTGAAAGCAACTCGCTCCCCGGCAAGCTCGCCGACTGCACCGAAAAGAGTGCGGACAGCACCGAGCTTTATATCGTCGAGGGTGATTCGGCAGGCGGCTCTGCCAAGGAGGGCCGTGACAGACAGTTCCAGGCTATCCTCCCTCTTTGGGGAAAGATGCTCAATGTTGAAAAGTCACGCCTTGACAAGGTTATCACAAACGAAAAGCTTATCCCGATCGTTACCGCTCTCGGTACGGGTATAGGCGAAGATTTTGATATAAACAAGCTCAGATATGATAAGGTCGTTATCATGGCCGATGCCGATGTCGACGGCGCTCATATCAGAACGCTTCTGCTTACATTCTTCTTCAGATATATGAGACCTCTGCTTGACACGGGTCACGTTTATCTTGCCCAGCCGCCTCTTTTCAAGGTCAGCAAGGGCAAAAAGCACGTTTACGCTTTCTCCGATGAGGAGCGTGACAGACTTACGGAAGAAATGGGCGGCGGATGCGACATTCAGCGATACAAAGGTCTCGGTGAAATGGATCCCATTCAGCTTTGGGAGACAACCATGGATCCGAAAACAAGAATCATGCTCCGAGTTACTCTTGAGGATGCAATGGAGGCTGACGAAACCTTTTCCATTCTCATGGGTGACAAGGTTGAGCCTCGCCGTGATTTTATAGAAAAGAACGCAAAGTACGTTCAGAATCTTGATGTATAAAGGAGGGAAACAGACATGGCTAAGCAGGACGGTTATCATCCGGATGAAAACTTCAAAGAAAATCTGGAGAATACCACTATATATAATGTAGATATCAATAAGGAAGTCAGAAAAGCTTTTCTTGACTATTCAATGTCGGTTATTGTTTCCCGTGCATTGCCCGACGTGCGTGACGGCTTGAAGCCCGTTCACCGCCGTATCCTTTACACAATGTATGAAAACAACCTGACTCCCGACAAGGCTTACCGTAAATGTGCCGACACAGTCGGTTCGGTTCTCGGTCGCTATCATCCCCACGGTGACGCTTCCGTTTACGACGCAATGGTTCGTCTTGCACAGAGCTTTTCAATGAGATACACCCTTGTTGACGGTCACGGTAACTTCGGTTCGATTGACGGCGACCCGCCGGCTGCTTACCGATATACCGAGTCAAGAATGAGCAAAATGGCTCTCAAAATGCTGACCGATATCGACAAGAATACAATAGATTTCACAACAAACTACGATGACAGACTCAAGGAGCCGACAGTTCTTCCCTCACGTTTCCCGAATATTCTTGTAAACGGTTCAATGGGTATCGCCGTCGGTATGGCTACGAATATTCCGCCGCACAATCTCCGTGAGGTTATTGACGGTATGTGCTGTCTTATCGACAACCCCGACGCTTCACTCGACGAGCTTATGGAGCATATCAAAGGTCCGGATTTCCCGACCTATGGCATTATCATGGGACGCTCGGGAATGAGAGCTGCTTACGCAACAGGCCGTGGCAAGATTGTTGTCCGTGCCCGTGCGGAAATCGTTGAGAAAAAGAACGGCCGCTTTGAGATAAAGGTTACCGAAATTCCTTATAACGTTAATAAAGCGAGACTTATTGAGAGCATAGCAGACCTTGTCAAGGATAAGAAAATTGAGGGCATCTCAGATATCAATGACTATTCCTCAAAGGCAGGTATGCACATTTCAATCGACCTCAAGCGTGACGCAAATCCGCAGGTTGTTCTCAATCAGCTTTACTCTTACACTCAGCTTCAGACGACGTTCGGCGTAATTCTTCTTGCAATCGTTAACGGTGAACCGAAAATCCTTACTCTCAAGGAAATTCTTCAGAATTATATCGATTTCCAGAAAGAGGTTGTCACAAGAAGAACTCAGTACGACCTCAAAAAAGCTCAGGACAGAGCACATATACTCGAAGGACTTCTTACCGCTCTTGATTTTATCGACGAAGTTATCAATATTCTTCGTAATTCAAAGAGCGTCAACGAAGGTAAAGAAGCTCTCATGACCCGCTTCGGCCTTGATGATGTTCAGGCACAGGCGATAGTTCAGATGCGTCTCGGTCAGTTGACCGGTCTCGAAAGAATCAAGATTGAGGACGAGCTTGCCGAGCTCAAGGCAAAGATTGCCGAATTCCTCGAGCTTCTCGGTGACGAGCATAAGCTCCTCGGACTTGTTAAGGCAGAGGCGATGGAAATTGCCCACAAATACGGCGACGACCGCCGCACGGAGATCATGAACGTTTCCGGCGAGGTTGATATCGAGGATCTTATTCCCGAGGAAACCTGCGTATTTACTCTCACTGATTTCGGATATATCAAGCGTATTCCGATGTCGGAGTATCAGGCACAGCGCAGAGGCGGCAAGGGTATCAAGGGTCTCACAAGACGTGAGGACGATATCGTTAAGACGATGTTCACCGCTTCGACCCACGACCATATTGCTTTCTTCACCTCAAAGGGCAGAACGTTCAGGCTCAAGGGCTATGAAATTCCCGAGGGTTCACGAACCAGCAAGGGCATGAATATCGTCAACCTGCTTCCGCTTGAAAACGGAGAGACAATCTCTTCCATGAACTGCGGCAGAGGGGACGACTACAAATATCTTTGTATGTTTACCCGTAACGGTATTATCAAGCGCTCGGCAGTTACCGAGTATGCCAATATCCGCCGCACAGGCGTTATCGCAATCACTCTTGATGAGGGCGACGAGCTCGCATGGGTCAAGATGACAAAGGGCAACGACGATATAATTGTTGCAACTAAGAAAGGTATGTCGATTCGTTTCAACGAGAACGACGCACGACCGATAGGCAGAACCGCACGAGGCGTTAAGGCAATCGAGCTTGCCGAGGGCGACGAGGTTATCGGCGTTGCAACCGTTGAGGAGGGCAAATCCATTCTCACAGTCAGCGAAACAGGCTTCGGACGTATCAGCGACTTTGACAATTACCGTATTCAGTCCAGAGGCGGTAAGGGTCTCATCAACTATCATACAGAAAAGAACGGCGATGTTGCCGCAGTTACATCTGTCAGTGATGACAATGATATCATTCTCATCTCTTCCGACGGAATTATCATCCGTATTCCGGCAGACGGAATCAGCAAGTTTGCACGTCCGTCAAAGGGCGTCCGTGTAATGAGAGTTTCCGAGGGCGAAAAGATTGTAACGCTTACTCCTGTTGAAAAGGATGAGGAAGAGACACCTTCTGATGAAAACGCAGAGGGCGAAGCAGAAGAGAATGAAGGAACTAACGAAAGCTAAGTTCTCTTAGCGGAATAGGAGCTGCGGAATGAATCTGACAAAGCCACGTGATATAAAAGGCTTTCTTTATCAAAATTATCATTACATCGCACTGTTATTGTTCTCGTTGACGAACATTTACATTCTTTTCAAGACAGGAATACATCTTGATGATCTTTGGTATAAAAGCATTGGCGTATGCTCGCCATCTGTAATGCTTGAATATTTCAAATGGCATTATACGCATGAAAACGGTCGGCTTTTAATGCATATCCTTGCTACGGTCTTTTTGAGGAACAGAATAACATTTGTTCTCTGGAAAGTGTTGTTAACTTTTGCACTCATACTTTATTGCAAGGTTATTGCTAAACTTGCCGTTCCTGATCGGGAAAATCAAAAAGCAGCATTGACATTAGTTGTATTCTTATATATGACAGTAACGTTCGGTGTATATGCAAGATCCGTTTATTGGTTAACCGGTAGTTTCAATTATTTTCTTCCGGTCTTGATGCTGCTTCTTTTGATGCTATGGACAGTCAGGAAGCCAAATTCTGTTTTGCTGATTATATGGAGCTTTCTTTGCGGTGCAACGATGGAACAAACAGGAATGATGGCATTCGGATGGTTTGTGCTAATTATTTTTGATGCAATAGTAAGAAAGAAAAAGATAAACACTTATACTATTTTGTGTACTGTTTTCTCCGCTATCGGCTATGCTACGGTTATTTTTGCACCGGGTACGCATAACCGAGTTTCAAATCAGGGATTTCAAGGGGCTCGCCTTTTATTCCAAAATATTCTAATCATCATACGGCAAAATTGGATAGACAACATAAGTGTTATAATAATGGTGTCTTTTTTAGCTGTGTGCACATCATATTGGCTTTATAAATTTAAAGACAGCAACAAAATTTCACGAAAAATCACTATTCCGGTTATAATTTACTTGATTTCAGCAAACATTTTGAATTGCCTTTTAAAAGCAATTATTTTTGCATTGAACTTTTTGGGCAAAACAATTCCTTTTTCCTATGTACTTAATACTTTGATCGGTATCCTGTGGGGATTGTATTTGTTTGTCTTTGCAGTCTCGACGGTATATGTAATAGTTAAGCTCTATATTGAGAAACAAGCTTTTCTCCCATTTGCAGCAACAATCTTGGCTATCGGATCACAGATAATGATGGCTGCATCAAACAATTCTCCGGAGCGAACCTGCATCTCAGGCACAACAATGTTTATGTTCCTGATTATATATTCGGTAGAATATATTTATACCGATATAAAACAGCGCAAACACAAAATTTCAATAAAACGTCCGTTAATAAGAACGGCTGTCATTATTGTTTGTGCCTTTGCCTGCGTATATCAACTTGCTTTTTTCAAAATCGGAGGTTCTTGCGGAGTTCCATATGATTCCGTCAAATACCATTCTGTTGATAAAAACGGATTAAAAGAATTGACCGATGGACGGGAGCAATCAAATATAGACTTTTTCTCTGATCCGGATTCCGTATGGAATGTTAAATACGATCTCTTTAACTTCTTGTCTGACAACTAAAACTTAACTTAGTTTTAACTATATAAAACGGAGGTAATTTATGAATATTGCTATTATTGCTCATGACGCAAAAAAAGAACTTATGACTCAGTTCTGCATTGCATATTGCGGAATTCTCAGCCGTCACAGGCTCTTTGCAACAGGCACAACAGGCAAACTTGTTGCCGACGCAACAGGCCTTGAAATCACGACCTTTCTGCGTGGCTCACAGGGCGGAGATCAGCAGATCGGTGCGCTCATTGCCTGCAACGAAATAGATATGCTTCTCATCTTCAACGATCCGCTTGATCCCAAGGAGCATGAGCCTAACGTTTCAAGTCTGCTCAGACTTTGCGACGTTCACAACGTTCCTGCGGCAACCAACATTGCCACGGCTGAGGCTCTTATACATTCACTCGATAGGGGCGACCTTGACTGGCGTGATATCGTCAATCCGAAGTATTAAGTTGAAATAAGACAGCTTATCCAGGCTGTGCGGCAAAAAATAATTTGCCGTGCGGATTGGATAGTTGTGTCCTGAAAAATGGCGGAGGAGAAAAATGCGCTGTAAAAATTGCAAGAAAGAAATAAATCCGAATTTTATCAAATGTCCGCATTGCGGCAAGCCGATAAAACATAAGGAGAAAAAAGATACAAAGGAACTTGCACTCTCAATCGGTTTCTTCGGTGTCGGTACGCTTTTTGTTATTCTTGCTTTTTTCAGCCTGTTCTTCAAGTGCGCCTACTATTCCGAAATCGCAATGATAATTTCGGTTATAGTTTTTCTGATATGTGTCCCGTTTATTTACGGCAACTATAAGGGCTTGCCGCAGAAAACAGCCGAGATTCTCGGTGCAGTGCTGTCACTGCCCTTTATCGGCAACTGGTTTGCTATTGTCGTATTTGCAAAAGTCAGCGTTAATTACGGCGGCTTTGCGGATTTTTACTACATCTTTTCGCTTGCCGCACTTGTTTTGACGGATATTATTCTGCTGCTCAGAGCGGCAGATGTGTTAAAAAAACCGTACCTTCTCTCCCTGCTGTCTTTGGCAATAGGCATTGCTTCGGTTGCTTTTACGGTTGTTTATTTTGCAATATCCGGTGTTGCCAAGGGCTTTGCTGTTGCAATTATTGCCGCACAGGCTCTCTTGCCGGAATACATGGCTTTCCATATTTTGATGACGGATTACAGAAAAAATAAAGATAAGATAAAAAACAAGTAATACAACTCAGTGAGGAGTTTTTATATGGCACTTATAACCAAGGCTATCAAGGGAACGCAGGACGTTCTTCCTTCTGAAAGCCACAAAAATCAGTTTATTGAAAGCACCTTGCTCAACATTGCAAAGGATTTCGGATTCAAAGAAATTCGCACTCCCGTTTTTGAGCACACGGAGCTTTTTACACGTTCTGTCGGTGATACTACTGACGTTGTTCAGAAAGAAATGTACACATTTAACGACAAGGGCGGCCGCTCAATTACCCTCAGACCCGAGGGAACGGCCGGCGCAGCAAGAGCTTTCCTTGAGCACGGACTCCAGAACGAGCCGATGCCGCAAAAGGTAAGCTATGTAACCTCGTGCTATCGCTATGAGAAGCCGCAGGCAGGCAGACTGCGTGAATTTCACCAGTTCGGCATTGAGTGCTACGGCACGGCTTCTCCTGCCGCCGACGCAGAGGTTATCTCGCTCGGCAATGAGATTTTCGGCTTCCTCGGTATTGACAGAATAAGTCTTGAAATTAATTCAATCGGCTGCCCGACCTGCCGCAAAAAATATCAGGATGCCCTGAAAGCTTACTTTGAATCACGCAAGGATGAGCTTTGCGACACATGCCGTGAAAGACTTGACCGAAACCCGATGAGAATTCTCGACTGCAAAAGCCCGATTTGTCACGAAATCGGACAGGACGCACCGATAATCCTTGACTATCTCTGTGACGAGTGCCACGACCACTTTGAAAAAGTAAAAATGTACCTTGAAGCGATGAACATTTCATACACGGTCAATCCGCACATCGTAAGAGGTCTTGATTATTATACACGCACGGTATTTGAGTTTGTGACCGACGCTCTCGGCGCACAGAGTGCAGTTTGCGCAGGCGGTCGCTATGACGGACTTGTTGAAGAAATCGGCGGTCCTCATGTTCCGGCTCTCGGATTTGCGCTCGGACTTGAAAGAATTCTTCTCCTTCTTGAGGCGCAGGGAATCGCACTCCCGGCTGCGGACGTTCCTGAGATTTACATCGGCAGCATCGGCGATGCGGCTTTGACTAAGGCTGCGGCTCTTGCACTTGAGCTTCGTCAGTCCGGCATCGGTGCACAGTTCGACGTTGTCGGCCGTTCCGTAAAGGCTCAGATGAAATTTGCCGACAAAATCGGTGCAAGATTTACAACGATTATCGGCGACGACGACCTCACGGCGGGCGTTGCAAAGGTCAAAAATATGGAAAGCGGCGAAACACAGGAGATTTCTCTTGACAGCTTTTCCGATGATTTTATGGAATATTCACTTCAATCGGCAGCCATGAAGCTTCAAGGCACTGCCGCTGAGGATATGGATAATATAGATTTAAGCAAAATTTTAGGAGGCTTAATATAATGGACTTTATGACAGGCTTAAAGCGTACCGACTATTGCGGCGACCTCAGAATCGGCGACGTCGGCAGAGAGGTTGTCGTTGCAGGCTGGGTACAGCGTCAGCGTGACCTTGGTGCACTTATTTTTATCGACTTGCGTGACAGAACAGGTATTGTTCAGCTCGCATTCGGTGAAAACACAGACAAGAAAATCTTCGACAAGGCTTTTTCGGCAAGAAGCGAATTTGTTCTCATGGCAAAGGGCGTTGTCCGTGAGCGTTCTTCAAAGAATACCGAAATCCCGACAGGTGAAATTGAGGTCGACGTTACAGATCTTCGAGTTCTCGGCAAGAGTGAAACTCCGCCGTTTGAAATTGTTGAGAATTGCCAGACTTCCGAGCTGACAAGACTTAAATATCGCTATCTTGACCTTCGTCGTCCCGACCTTCAGCGCAACATTATCATGCGCCACAAGATTTGTAAGATTACCCGTGACTATTTCGACGAGAACGGTTTTATTGAGATTGAAACACCGATTCTTATCCGCTCCACTCCCGAGGGAGCAAGAGATTTCCTCGTTCCAAGCCGTATTCACAACGGTTCATTCTATGCTCTTCCGCAGTCACCGCAGCTCTACAAGCAGCTTTCAATGGTTGCGGGCTTTGACAGATATATGCAGATTGCACGCTGCTTCCGTGATGAGGATCTTCGTGCCGACCGTCAGCCGGAATTCACACAGATCGACCTTGAAATGTCATTCGTTGACATGGAGGACGTTCTCAATATCGGCGAGGGCTACATGAAGCGAGTTTTCAAAGAGGCTCTCGGCGTTGATATTCAGCTTCCGCTTCCGAGAATTACATATAAAGAGGCTATGGAGCGTTTCGGCTCGGATAAGCCGGACACACGTTACGGCATGGAGCTTTATGACCTCAGCGATATTGTTAAGGACTGCGGCTTCGGCGTATTTTCCAACACGGTAAAGGACGGCGGCTCTGTCCGTGGCATCACGGCAAAGAATGCTTTCAAGTCACTTTCAAGAAAAGAGATAGATAAGCTCACCGATTCGGTTAAGGGTAACGGTGCAAAGGGCCTTGCGTGGGCAAGAATCGCCGAGGACGGAACGGTCTCCTCCTCCTTTGCAAAGTTTATCACCGAGGACGAGCTTAAGGCTATCCTTGATAAGGCGGGTGCAGAAGCAGGCGACGTTGTTCTTATTATCGGCGACGTTAAGAATTCAATCGTTTTCAACGCTCTCGGCGCACTCCGTCAGGAGGTTGCAAAGAGACTTGATATAATTCCGGAGGGTCAGTACAACCTCCTTTGGATTACCGAGTTCCCGTTCTTCGATTGGGATGAGGACAGCAAGACATGGGTTGCCATGCATCACCCGTTCACCGCTCCGATGGACGAGTGTCTTGAATATCTTGAAACAGATAAGGCTAAGGTAAGAGCAAAGGCTTACGACCTTGTTCTCAACGGAATCGAGCTTTCATCCGGTTCAATCAGAATCACGAATCCTGAGCTTCAGAGCAGAATTTTCACCCTTCTCAACCTCACTCAGGAGGAAGCTTACGCAAAGTTCGGCTACCTGCTTGACGCATTCAGATACGGCGCACCGCCGCACGGCGGAATGGGTATCGGTCTTGACCGTCTCGTTATGCAGATGCTCGGCTGCGACAGCTTGAGAGATGTTGTTGCTTACCCGAAGGTTCAGAATGCAAGCGAGCCGATGACAGGCTGCCCGGCAGAGGTTGATGATCTCCAGCTTGATGAGCTTGGAATTAAGCTTAAAACAGAATAAACAGAGTCAAAACCGCTTTCCTTTTGGAGAGCGGTTTCGTTTAAGCTGTTTGATTTTTACTATATAAAAAAAGACGAAAGCAATTTTAACCGCTTTCGTCTTTTGTCATTTTATTTTTTGAGCTTTACAAGGTCACGGTAGCTGATGAGCTTGATATTGTGCTCATCAAATGCCTTATAAATATCCGGGTCTTTCATGATGAGATATTCCCAGTATCTTCTCTTCCATCTTCCTGTGATTGCTTTCATTTCGTCGGTATCAAGAGCCGGGTGGATATATGTCTCGCAAATTCCGTCCGGGATATCCGTAAGATACGTAATGAAATTGTGTTTGAACTCCTCATAGGATTCTCCGCTTTCGATGCTCTCGGGGAAAATCAGATAATCCGGCATCGGAACGTGATTTATTTTGCCGAATATACCGGAAAAGCGGCATGCCGCCTTGAAAAGCCACATCGGTGTGCCGGGAGGACACTGTGATTCAAGCGGCTTAGAGAACATACGGAAGGGATAGCCCTTTTTGCCGCAGATTGCGAGCGTTTTCGGAAGCATTTTCAGCTTGCCGTTGAGTCCGTAAAGTGCACCCATGTGCGAGTCAACGTGTGACGGCTTCATGCCTTTTTTTTCGCAGTATTCAATCTGTGCAAGAGTTTCGGCACAAGCGTCATCATATGTGCAATGAGCCTCAAAGTCCTCACTTTCCGGCCACATTCTGCCCTCGGGGGTTCTGACGCTCTTTCCGTCGGAAAGAGGACCCCATGGGAACTTATCCATCCACTCGTTAGTGTGGGTTAGGTGAACGCCGATAGCATACTGCGGATGTGTTTTTGCAAATTCGATTGCTTCATCTGCACCGGGACACGGAGCCATTATCGTTGACGAAAGAAGACAACCGCTTTCAAAAAGATCCATGCATGCTTCGTTTGCCGAATGACAAAGACCGAAATCGTCGGCGTTTATAATAAGGTACTTACTGATAATTATCACTCCTGTTTCTTCTCGTTCGGAGAATGATTATATAACCATACATATTTTACTATATCATACATAAAAAAGCAAGCACTTTAAATATACAAACCGCTTGAAAAATATAAACCGATAATATATAATTATAATAGTATAAAGTATTTTTAAAGTATTATTGAAAAAGGGTGACAGCTGTGCGAAAATATGACATAACCGCCCTCGGCGAGATTCTTATAGATTTTGTACCTGACGGAGTTGATTCGGCCGGCGATATGCGCTTTATTCGCAAGGCCGGAGGCGCACCGCTGAATATGCTTGCAACTGCGGCAAAGGCAGGCCTTAAGACAGCCTTTATCGGAAAGGTCGGCAACGATTTGCCGGGAGAGTTTCTTATCAAAACCGTTAAAGACTGCGGTATCGATTGCGATTATCTCAAAAAGGACAACGAGCATAACACCACCCTTGCTTTTGTTGAGCTTAACGACAAGGGCGACAGAAAGTTCAGTTTTTACAGAACATACGGTGCAGACAGGTTTATATATGAAACCGACGTTGATAAAAAGCTGATAGCCGATTCAAAGGTTTTTCATTTCGGTTCACTTTCATTAACGGACGAGCCGTCATATTTCTCAACGGAAATAGCCGTTAAAACCGCAAAAAAGTGCGGCTGTACCGTAACCTATGACCCAAACTACCGTCCGCCGCTGTGGGACAGTCCCGAAAAGGCGGCCGAGCGCATGGCATTTTTGCTTCCTTATGTTGATATCATAAAACTTTCGGTCGAGGAGCTTGACATGATAAGCCATGGCAAGGGAACGGATTTCCTTTTTGAAAAAGGAGCAACGCTTGCACTGGTAACGGACGGCGACAAGGGAGCTACTCTTTGCTTTAAGGGCGAAAAAGCTCATATTCCGGCAATTAAGGCCAAAACCGTGGACACAACGGGTGCCGGAGACATCTTCTTAGGCACATTCGTCAGTGAATTTATCAGAAAAGGTAAAAATCTTGATGAACTTTCGCTTGACGATGCAATAAATTTTACAAAAAAAGCCGTATTTATTTCGGGCAAAAGCACTGAAAAATATGGCGCAATAGCCTCAATTTCTGATGTGATTATATAAACATTTCAGACTGTGAGCCTGTTCCGTCAAGGGTATATCGATAAATGCAATACCGATATGAGAAAGAGGCAATTCCCAAAACGAGAAAACTTTGATAAAATAATAACAATCAAAGGAACGACGTATGTTCATGGGAGGTGTTATCTTGAAAGAGACGGAGATATCACGGCCGGCACTCGGCAGAATCCCGATGTATCTCAGATTTCTAAAAGGTTTGCCGGAGAGTATGCAAAACATATCCTCAACGGTGATTGCAAAGGAGCTGGGACTCGGAGAGGTTCAGGTTAGAAAGGATCTCGGCGCATTGTGCGGCTCGGGTAAACCAAAGGTCGGATATCGGTGCCAAGAGCTTATCGAGAGTCTTGAAAAATTCATGACGGGAGATAAGGCCGAGGCGGTAATCATAGGCGCAGGCAGGCTCGGGAAAGCGTTGCTTGACTATTCCGGCTTTGAGGATTTCGGAATATCGGTTCTGGCAGCTTTTGATAAAAAAGCGCAGGAGGACACGGTTTCCGAGGGCGGTAAACCGATAATGCAAATGTCGGAGTTTTCGGACTTCTGCAAGGTGCATAATATCCAAATCGGTATTATTGCAGTTCCTTCGGATGCCGCTCAGTCGGTGAGCAACCTCTTTTATGAGAACGGCGTTCATCTGATGTGGTGCTTTGCACCGTGTCAGCTCTACAAGCCGGCAGACGCAGTTATTCAGTATGAAAACCTTGCACTGTCGCTTGCACATTTGAAAATGCAGATAAAATAATCACAGATCAACCTGACCGACGGAAACGGCGGTCATAAGAAACCGGGAGGTTAAGATATGGAAACGAAAGAAAGAAAAATCGTAGACAGTGTTGAAACACTGGAGGAAACACTCGCAAGAGTTAAGGAAGCACAGAAGAAATTTGCTACCTACACTCAGGAGCAGGTTGACAAGATTTTCCTTGCCGCCGCAATAGCTGCCAACCAGGCAAGAATTCCTCTTGCAAAGATGGCTGTTGAGGAGACCGGCATGGGTGTTGTTGAGGACAAGGTCATCAAGAACAACTATGCGGCAGAGTATATCTACAATGCTTACAAAAACACAAAGACTTGCGGTGTTATCGAAGAGGATAAGGCGTACGGCATAAAGAAGATCGCAGAGCCGATCGGCGTTATCGCAGCCGTTATCCCGACAACAAACCCGACATCAACTGCTATCTTCAAGTGCCTTATCGCACTCAAGACCCGTAACGCTATCATCATCAGCCCCCACCCGAGAGCAAAGCTTTCAACTATCGCAGCAGCAAAGCTCGTTCTTGAAGCAGCTGTTGAGGCAGGCGCACCGGAAGAGATTATCAGCTGGGTTGACGTTCCGAGCCTTGATATGACAAACCTTCTTATGAAAGAGGCCGATATAATCCTTGCAACAGGCGGCCCGGGAATGGTTAAGGCTGCTTATTCATCAGGTAAGCCGGCACTCGGCGTTGGTGCAGGTAACACGCCGGCAATCATTGACGAGACAGCGGATATCGTTCTTGCAGTCAACTCGATAATTCACTCAAAGACATTTGATAACGGTATGATTTGTGCATCCGAGCAGTCTGTCATCGTTCATCAGAATATCTACGACGCAGTTAAGGCTGAGTTTGCCGAAAGAGGCTGTTATTTCCTCAATCCCGAGGAGACAGAGAAGGTCAGAAAGACCATCATCATCAACGGCTCGCTTAATGCTAAGATCGTAGGTCAGCCCGCTGCGAAGATTGCGGCTCTTGCAGGCGTAAAGGTTCCGGCAGGAACAAAAATCATCATCGGCGAGGTTGAGAGCGTAGACATCAGCGAAGAGTTCGCTCATGAGAAGCTTTCTCCCGTCCTTGCAATGTATAAGGCAACAGACATTCATGATGCATTCGATAAGGCGGAGCATCTTATTGCAGACGGCGGCTACGGCCATACATCTTCAATCTACCTCAACGAAGTAACAGAGCAGGCAAAGCTTGAGGAATTCACTTCGAGAATGAAGACCTGCCGTATCCTTGTAAATACTCCTTCTTCACACGGCGGTATCGGTGATCTTTACAACTTCAAGCTCGCTCCGTCGCTTACCCTCGGCTGCGGCTCATGGGGCGGCAACAGTGTCAGCGAAAATGTTGGCGTAAAGCATCTTATCAATATCAAGACCGTAGCTGAAAGGAGACAGAATATGTTGTGGTTCAGAGCACCTGAAAAGGTATATATCAAGAAGGGCTGTCTCCCGGTTGCACTTGACGAGCTTAAAAATGTCATGGGCAAGAAGAGAGCATTCATCGTAACGGACAGCTTCCTTTATCATAACGGCTATACAAAGCCTATCGCAGACAAGCTTGACGAAATGGGTATCGTTCATACGACGTTCTTCGACGTTGCTCCGGACCCGACACTTGCCAGTGCAAAAGAGGGCGCAGAGCAGATGAAGGCATTCCAGCCCGACTGCATCATCGCACTCGGCGGCGGTTCCGCAATGGACGCAGGCAAAATCATGTGGGTTCTCTATGAGCATCCGGAAGCAGACTTCATGGATATGGCAATGCGTTTCATAGATATCCGTAAGCGTGTTTACACCTTCCCGAAGATGGGCGAAAAGGCATATTTCATCGCTGTTCCGACTTCGGCAGGTACAGGCTCGGAGGTTACTCCGTTCGCAGTTATCACAGATGAAAAGTCAGGCGTTAAGTATCCGCTTGCCGATTATCAGCTCCTCCCGAACATGGCGATTATCGACCCTGATTTCCACATGAGCGCACCGAAAGGACTTACTGCCGCTTCAGGTATCGACGCTGTTACACATGCTCTCGAGGCTTACGCTTCAATGATGGCAACAGACTATACCGACGGCCTTGCAATTCAGGCTCTCAAGGGAATCTTTGAGTATCTGCCCCGTGCATATGATAACGGTCAGACCGATATCGAGGCTCGTGAGAAGATGGCAAACTGTGCAACAATGGCAGGTATGGCTTTCGCTAACGCATTCCTCGGAGTATGCCACTCAATGGCTCATAAGCTCGGTGCATTCCACCATCTGCCGCACGGTATCGCAAACGCACTTATGATTGAAGAGGTTCTCCGCTTTAACGCAGCAGAGGCTCCGGCAAAGATGGGTACATTCTCACAGTATGACCATCCGCATACACTTGCACGTTATGCTGAGGTTTCAAGAGCACTCGGCTTCGGCGGCAAGAACGATAAGGAAAGTCTTGAGAACCTTATCAACGCTATCAATGCACTTAAAGATAGAGTAGGCATCAAGAAGACAATCCGTGATTACGGCATTGACGAGAAGGACTTCCTCGATCGTCTTGACGCAATGACTGAGCAGGCATTCGACGACCAGTGCACAGGTGCTAACCCGCGTTATCCGCTCATGAGCGAGATTAAGCAGATGTACCTCAACGCTTATTACGGCAACAAGCATTTCACAGAAGAAGAAAAACCCACCGCTGCCGATTTCGACGCTACGGACGACAAGCACGATTTTAAGAAGGCTTATCGCAGAGCAGAGAACGGCAAGAGCAAAGAGTAAGGAGGATTATATATGAATTTGGACAGAATTATTGCGGTCAGAACAGATAAGACCGTCTATCGTGACGGCGACCGCTGCCTTAAGGTTTTCAACGAGGACTTTTCAAAGGCCGATGTCCTTAACGAGGCTCTTAATCAGGCTCGCATTGAGGAAACCGGACTCAACATTCCGAAAATTCTTGAGGTTACTGTTATCGACGGCAAATGGACAATCGTTTCCGAGTTTATCAAGGGCAAGACACTTGCCCGTCTGATGGAAGAAAACCCGGAGAAAAAGGACGAGTATCTCAGCCTTTTCGTTGACCTTCAGCTTCAGATGCACAGCAAGACCTGCAAGGGTCTCACAAAGCTTAAGGATAAGATGAACAGAAAGATCAGCGAGACCGACCTTTCCGCAACCGTTCGCTATGACCTTCACACACGTCTTGAGTCCATGCCCAAGCACAATAAGGTTTGCCACGGCGACTTCAACCCGACGAATATCATCATCGCAGATGACGGCACGCCTTATATCCTCGACTGGTCACATGCCACTCAGGGTAACGCTTCCGCCGACGCTGCAAGAACCTACCTTCTTTTCTGGCTCAACGGTGATATCGACGGCGCAAAGAAGTATCTTGACCTCTTCTGCGAAAGAAGCAACACCGCTAAGCAGTATGTTCAGAAGTGGATGCCGATCGTAGCAGCTTCACAGACAGTTAAGGGCAATGAGGCAGAGCGTGAGTTCCTGCACTCTTGGATTGACGTTGTTGACTACGAATAATTAAGGTAACATCGCACAAATTGACTTAAAATGACCGCCGCCGATCGGTTCCGATAAGCAAGCACGAATCGGTCGGCGGATACCTAAGATAATTAACTTAAAAATGGGGGATATTTCAATGAAGATTACGGTTTGTATCGGCTCATCATGCCACATCAAAGGCTCACGTCAGGTAGTTGAGCAGCTCCAGTATCTTATTCACGAAAACAATCTCGGCGACAAGGTCGAGCTTGGCGGAACATTCTGCATGGGCAAGTGCCAGCAGGGCGTTTGCGTTACCGTTGATGACGAGTTTTTCTCGGTTTCACCGGAGACGGTAAAGGATTTCTTTAACGAAAACGTTCTTGCAAAGGTGTGAATTAAATGATCGTTCAAATTTGCGTAGGTTCATCCTGCCATTTGAAAGGGTCTGAAAAATTGGTAGAGCTTTTTCAAAAGGCTATTGCCGAGAATAAGCTTGACAGCGAAGTTACACTTGCCGGCAGTTTCTGTACCGGCAGGTGCAATCGTGTCGGTGTGACCGTTACTGTGGATGATGATGTTTTCACGGGCGTTACACCCGAGAATTTCAGCGGCTTTTTCAATGACAAGGTACTTAACAAAATAAACGAGGAAAGGAATTAAAGGAATGGAATGTCTGACTCTGAAAAAATCCAACTGTAAGAATTGTTACAAGTGTATTCGTCACTGTCCGGTCAAATCCATTCGGTTTTCCGGGAATCAGGCATATATTATCGGCAACGAGTGCATAATGTGCGGCCAGTGCTTTGTAGTCTGTCCGCAGGACGCTAAGCAGATCGTTGACGAAACAGAAAAGGTCAAGGTGCTTTTGCAGAGCGGCGATCCCGTTGTTGTCAGCCTTGCTCCGTCTTTCATAGCCAACTATGAGGGCGTGGGTATCGGTGCAATGCGTGAGGCGCTCAAGCAGCTCGGCTTCTATGACGTCGAGGAAACAGCCATCGGCGCAACCATAGTTAAAAATGAATATGAGAGAATGGTAGGGGAGAAGAGCCACGATATAATCATCTCTTCCTGCTGCCATTCTATAAATCTTCTTATACAAAAATATTTTCCGGCGGAGCTTCCTTATCTTGCCGATGTACTTTCTCCCATGCAGGCACATTGCAAGGATATCAAAAAGAGAATCCCGAATGCAAAGACTGTATTTATCGGACCGTGCGTTGCCAAGAAGGATGAAGCTCAATATTACGAGGGCATTGTTGATGCCGTTCTGACCTTTGACGAGCTGACAAATTGGCTCAAGGCGCAGAATATTGAATTGAAGCCGGAAATGGATAACAATGAAAACAGCCGTGCAAGATTTTTCCCGACCACCGGCGGCATTCTCAAAACAATGAACACCGAGAATACGGGTTACACATACATGGCTATCGACGGAACGGAGAATTGTATCGCCGCTCTGCGTGACATTGAAAGAGGCGGCATGCACGGTTGCTTTATCGAAATGTCGGCGTGCACCGGCAGCTGTGTCGGCGGCCCTGTTATGGAAAAATTCCACCGTTCACCGGTCAGGGACTATGCGGCAGTTTCAAAATTTGCCGGCAAAAAGGACTTTGAGGTTGACTCTCCCGATCCGCTGACTATCAAGAAAAGCTTCACGGTTATTGAAAGAAAGCTTCAGCAGCCGTCCGAATCGGAGATTCGTGACACACTCCGTCAGATGGGCAAGATGAAGCCGTCAGACGAGCTGAATTGCGGCTCCTGCGGCTACAATACCTGCCGTGAAAAGGCTGTTGCAATTCTTCAGGGCAAGGCTGAGATTTCCATGTGTCTGCCATACCTCAAGGACAAGGCGGAGAGCTTCTCCGACACAATCGTGCGCAACACGCCGAACGGACTTATTGTTCTCAACGAAAAGCTTGAGGTTCAGCAGATCAATCATGCCGCACTTAAAATTGTCAACGTTCGCAACGCTTCGGTTGTTCTCGGCGACCAGGTCGTCAGAATTCTTGACCCAACAGACTTTCTCAGTGTTCTCAACAGCGGCAAAAGTATCCATGACAAGAGAACATATCTTGCCGAGTACGGAAAGTATGTTGAGGAATCAATCCTTTACGATAAGGAATACCACCTGCTGGTTTGTATTCTTCGTGATGTTACCGAGGAAGAAAATCAGAAGGAAAAGAAAGAAAAAATCAGCCACCAGACAGTTGAGATTGCCGACCGTGTTGTTGACAATCAGATGAGAATCGTTCAGGAGATTGCTTCGCTTCTCGGTGAAACGGCGGCTGAAACAAAAATTGCGCTTACTAAATTAAAGGAGTCGATCAGCGATGAATAATCTTTGTGCTGACATCGGCTGGAAAAGTATAAATCACGAGGGCGAACAGCTCTGCGGCGACCATGTGGATATAGTTGAGCAAAATGAAGACTCGACTGTTATCGTGCTGGCGGACGGCCTCGGAAGTGGAGTTAAGGCGAGCATTCTTTCAACGCTCACCTCAAAGATAATATCTACGATGATGGCAGAAGGGCTTTCTCTTGAGGAATGTGTTTCTACCATTGCGGCAACGCTTCCGATATGCTCTGTCAGGGGAGTTGCGTATTCAACTTTCACTATTATCCACCTGATCAACAATGAGACAGCCGAACTTATTCAGTACGACAACCCCCATGTGATATTGCTCAGGAATGGTAAAAATTTTGACTATCCCAAAAATGAGCTGAGCATAAACGGTAAGCAGATATATAAATCTGTTATTGACTTGCAGGAAAATGACATTTTCATTGCCATGAGCGACGGCTGTCCCCATGCCGGAATAGGTATTGCCTATAATTTTGGTTGGCGCAGAGACGATATCATCAGCTTCATGGAAATGATAGCCGATCTCGGCTACACGGCGAAAACCCTTTCGACCATGCTTATTGACGAGTGCAACAAGCAGTACGGTTATCACCCGGGCGACGATGCGACTGCGTGTGTTGTCCGTGTCAGAAAGAGGGAGCCGATGAACCTGCTCTTCGGCCCGCCCCGCAACAGGGATGACTGCGACCGCATGATGAGTCTTTTCTTCTCCAAAGAGGGCAAGCACATAGTCTGTGGAGGTACAACCTCTTCAATCGCAGCAAAATATCTCGGCAAGCCGGTCAAGGCAACGCTCAATTTTGAGCAGAGCGATGTTCCGCCGATTGCGGAAATTGAGGGTGTTGACCTTGTAACTGAGGGCGTTATTACAATAAACAAGGTTATTGAGTACGCCAAGGATGCCTTGAGCAGTAACGAGCTTTATGACCAGTGGAGCATTAAGCAGGACGGTGCATCAAGAATTTGTCGTTTGCTCTTTGAGGAAGCGACCGATATTAATTTCTATGTCGGCAGAGCGGTCAATCCGGCTCACCAGAACCCGGATTTGCCGATTAATTTCAATATTAAAATGAATCTTGTCGAGGAGCTTTCAAATTGTTTGAAGCAAATGGGCAAGAGAATTAAGGTAAGCTATTTCTAAGGAGGAAAACAATGCTGTATAAATTTGACACGAAGGTACAATATCTTAAATATAAGGTTCTCCGTGAAGTAGCTCGCCATGCATGGAACGATACACTTTTGGATAATCTTCTTGAAATCCCGAAAACCATTGTTCCGGGCAATACGCCAACGATGCGTTGCTGCGTTTATAAAGAGCGTGCAATTCTCGGCGAGCGTGTGAAAATCGCCATGGGCGGCGACAAGTCAAACCCGAATGTTATCGAGGTTATCGAAACCGCCTGCGATGAATGTCCGATGGGCGGCTACGAGGTCACCAATGCATGCCGAGGATGCCTTGCACACAGATGTATGGATGCCTGCCGCTTCGGCGCAATTACATTTGACCAGAACCATGTTGCACATATTGATAAAACAAAGTGTAAGGAATGCGGTGCCTGCTCAAGAGTTTGCCCCTACACGGCGATTATCAGCCGTAAGCGTCCTTGCGAGAACGCCTGTAAGATAAAGGCGATCAAGATGAACGAGAACAAGGCGGCGGCAATCGACAACGAGAAGTGCATTGCCTGCGGTGCGTGCGTTTATCAGTGCCCGTTCGGTGCAATCACAGACAAATCGTATATCCTTGATGTTATTGATTTAATCAAGAAAAGCAAGAACAACAAAAAGTATAAGGTATACGCCGTCGTTGCTCCGTCGATTTCGAGCCAATTTAAGTATGCAAAGCTCGGTCAGGTTATAACGGGACTCAAGGAGCTTGGCTTCCACACGGTTATTGAGGCAGCTCTCGGAGCTGATATGGTTGCATATTCCGAGTCAAAGGAGCTTGCCGAAAAGGGCTTCCTGACAAGCTCTTGCTGTCCGGCGTTTGTAACCTATATCGAAAAAGCATTTCCACAGCTTTTGCCGCTTGTTTCACACAATCTATCACCTATGGCGGCGGTTTCAAAGTATATCAAAGAGCGTGAACCAAACTGCAAGGTCATATTTATCGGCCCATGCACGGCCAAAAAGGCTGAGGTTCAGAAGGAATCCGTTGCTTCGTATGTTGACGTTGCAATGACGTTTGAGGAGCTTCAGGCTCTCTTCGACAGCAAGGATATAGACATTATGACCCTTGGCGAAGGAGTGCTCGATAATGCTTCGTATTTCGGACGTATATTTGCACGCAGCGGCGGTCTTTCGGATGCGGTTGCTCAGGCTCTCAAAGAGCAGGATATCAAGGACTTCGAGCTGAAGCCGTGCGCATGCGACGGAATTGATGCTTGCCGTGCCGCATTGCTCAAAAAGAGTAAGGACAGGCTTGACGCAAACTTCATTGAGGGTATGGCATGTGTCGGCGGCTGTATCGGCGGTGCAGGCTGCTTGACCCACGGCGAGAGAAATAAGGCCGAGGTCGATAAGTACGGCAAGGAAGCCTACGAAAAGACGATTACGGACGCAATTTCAATGCTGAAATAAAATTAAGGACAATAACACAAACTGCATAAAATCGAAGACTGCGAATCATGAAAAAGCTGAATTCGCAGTCTTTTTACTTATAATAATTTTCATGAAAAACGGCTTTGCAGAGAATTTGTTATTATCGGATTAATGTGCTTTCACAGCGTTGATAAGAGAAAAAGCCGCAAGCCCTTGAATGTACAAAGGTTTGCGGCTTGGAGCTACTGGTCGGACTCGAACCGACGACCTGCTCATTACGAATGAGCTGCTCTACCAACTGAGCCACAGTAGCATCTGCTGAAATTGTCAACGACAAATATTCTAATATATTTTGAAGAAAAAAGCAAGAGTTTTTATAAAAAAAGTTATTTTTTTAACTCTGTGAGTTTTTTACAATGTGCAAGTATTGTTTGCCCAAAGTTGACATAGACTTTGAATTTGGGTATAATGAAAATATAAAACAATTAAGAGAAGAGGTGCACAAAATGTCTGAAATTATTGTAGCGGGAGCAGGTCACGGCGGACTGGTTGCCGCATGGAAGCTTGCACAGCTTGGCCATAAGGTTACGGTTTATGAGCGTCACGCTCGTGAAAATCTCGGTTATGACCAGAAAGACCCTGTGGACGCCGCATACTTTGACTATGCGGGAATTGAGTACCCGGAGGATTGGCATGCCCCTAACAATGTGATAACGCTTGTTCCGATTGATGAAACGGTTGCACCTGTTACACTTCCCGAAGAAAAGGGTGCCTCGACACTCATTGTCGAACGGCGTGAGCTTTTGGCTTTTCTTATTGACCTTTGTGAAAAGGCCGGGGTGCACTTTGAATTTAACTGTGAGGTGCGTGAGCCTGTTGTTCTCGGCAGCCGAATTATCGGCATAATGGCGTCGCAGGGCATAAGGCTTGCGGATCTTGTTATCGACGCGTGCGGAATTGATTCACCTGTACGTCGCAATTTGCCTGATTTTACTCATATTCAGAAAGAGCCGGGCAATTTTGACCGACTTCATGTTTACCGTGCATATTATAATCGAATTGAGGGTAAGCCCGACCCCGAGCACAGATATTATGTTTACGTCAATGCCAGCGGAACGGTCGGCTTTACATGGCTTATTACAGAGCCTGACAGTGCGGATATTCTTATTGCAAGATTCGGCGAGGTAACGGAAGAGGATATAAAGGAAAATCTTGATTTTGTTTGTGCAAAAAATGAGCATGTCGGTCGTGAGCTTATTCGTGGCGGTAAGGTCGTTGATATTCCCGTTCGGCAGCCGCTGGCGGTTTTCGTTGCGGACGGCTATGCCGCAGTCGGTGACAGCGCATACATGACAATTCCGCTCAAAGGCTCAGGAATCGGCTATTCCATCAAGGCGGGTACAATCCTTGCAAGAGCCGTTGAAGCGGACAAAGACGGCTTGTTTAACTGTGACACGCTTTGGAAATATGAGCATGACTTTTTCCACGAAATCGGTTTTGCCGCATGCACTGTTGCACTTGAAAAAAATCTTCTTCAGTATCTTACAGCGAAGGATGTCAGCGATTTCATGGCCAGCGGAATTCTGACCGCCGAGGAGCTTGCTGAGCTTAATACGGGAAAAATTGAATATTTGAGAAAGAACAACATTGTTTCAACGATAAAGAATAAATTGAAGCTTCTCAACGAAATGCCCGAGCTGAGAAACAAGGGGCTGAAAATGGTCGGCTGGTTCGGCAGAGAAAAACTTGTTGAACCGCTGTTTCCGGCGAAATACGACCGTGAGGACGTTGAAAAGTGGGCCGAACATTACAATGAATTCTTTGAGTCAATTAAGACGGACAAAATACCGGGCGAGGACAATGAATAAATAATTAAGGGCTGTTGCTTCGGCGACAGCCTTTTTTAAAATAACCCTTGAAAAAGCGAAAGAAAGAATATAAAATAGTTTATATAAATTTATGGGGTTGATAAATTGAAGGACATGAAAAGATATCTCAAAATGGCTGCACCGTATAAGGGCGCGCTTATATTGACCGTGCTCGCCTTGCTCGGATCTTCCGTCGTCAGCCTTGTTATGCCGGATGCGGTTCGCAGGCTGACGGGAGCCTTGACTGACGGAACTGCGACAAAGGAACGTGTCCTTGTGTTTGCGGCAGTAATACTCTTATCGTACATAGTTAAAGCATTGCTGACATTCGTATCAAAATACAAGGCTCACGTTGCCGCATGGAATTTCGTCGGCGATATGATGCTTGATGTTTATAATAAGTTGCAATCACTTTCAATGAGATTTTTCGGCGATAAACAAACCGGCGAAATAATGAGCCGAGTCATAAACGATTCAAGAAACATGGAAACGCTTATCGCTCATGCTTTGCCCGATCTTCTTTCAAACATTCTAATTGTTATAATGGTTGCAATAATGATTTTTTCAATCAATCCGATTCTTGCAGCAATTTCGCTTATTCCTATCCCGCTGATTTTATTTGTAACAATGAAATTTTCAGGCAAGGTTCATGCTCTTTTCAAACGCAACCAAGAGGTGCTTGCCGAGGTCAACGGCAAGGTTCAGGACAATATTTCGGGAATCCGTGAGATTCAGTCTTTTGGCAGGGAAGCCGAAGAGTATATGAGTATGAAGGAGTATTGCAAGCGGTACAGTTTTGCCAATGTCCGTGCAAATTTTGTTGCTTCGATTTTCTTCCCGACAATTGAATTTCTTACTTCGGTCGGTTCGGTGCTTGTTATGGGAATCGGCGGAACGCTTGCACTGAAGGATGTGCTTTCCGTTTCCGACGTTGTCGGTTTCTTTATGTATCTTTCTCTTTTCTATTCGCCGATAGCGGCACTTTCAAGAATTATTGAAGATATGCAGAATGCATTTGCTGGCGGTCACAGAGTGCTGAGTATTCTCGATATGGAGTCGGAAATGAAGGGCAGCGAGAATGCCGAGAATATCGGCAGGGCAAATGGTGATATAGAGTTTGACCATGTTTCGTTTTATTATAATGAAAACGAGCCTGTGCTCAAGGATATTTCGTTCAAGGTCGAGTCCGGAAAAATGGTTGCGTTCGTCGGAGCAACGGGAGTAGGCAAGTCAACGATCGTTTCGCTCATGGAGAGATTTTATGACCCCGTCAGCGGCTCGGTACGCCTTGACGGTAAAGATATTAGAGATATAACGGTTAAATCGCTCAGAGAAAACATTTCAATGGTTTTGCAGGACGTTTTCCTTTTCAACGGTTCAATTTATGACAACATTGCTTACGGAAATCCCTCGGCGAGCCATGATGAGATAGTGAAGGCGGCGGAAACGGCGAGAGTGAGCGATTTTGTTTGCAAAATGCCGGACGGATATGATACAATAATCGGTGAGAGGGGCGTTCGCCTCTCGGGAGGACAGAAGCAGAGAATTGCAATCGCAAGAGCTGTGCTCAAAAATTCACCGATTCTGATTCTTGACGAGGCAACGTCGGCGGTCGACAACGAGACGGAAGCACTCATTCAGCAGGCGATTGACGAGCTTTCAAAGAGCCGCACGGTGATTGTTATTGCTCACAGGCTTTCAACGGTTATGAAAGCGGATAATATAATCGTCCTTGAGAACGGCCGAATTGCCGAGCAGGGTACGCATAACGAGCTTCTGAAGCTTGGCGGAATTTATGCAAAGCTTTGCAATGTTAATTCGGACAGAATTAAGGCCGAGATGTAATAAAAACATGAAAGGAAGATTATCATGATAGTAACAACGATTGACAAGCTGGATTCTTACAGCGAAATTCCACATGCAAAGGACATTATGACCTTTATTGAAAACTTCAAAAAGACGGACATGAAGCCCGACAGATACGATATTCACGGCGACGACCTTTTTGCCGCAGTCAGCCGCTATGATACCGAGCCGAGGGAGCAGAGAAAATTTGAGAGCCACAGAAAATACATAGACCTCCAGATCGTTCTCGACGGCAGTGAGGAAATGGACTGGGCGCCGATCGATTCGCTCAATATGACGGATAACGGCTTTGAAAGAGGCGACGATATCGCTTTCTATGAGGGCACCGAGCTTTCGACAGTCACACTCGGCGGTGATCAGTGCGCTATACTTTTCCCTGAGGACGGACACAGACCTAATATTATGCACAAAAACATCAACAATGTTTTGAAAATAGTATTTAAGGTAAGAACGCACAATTGAAGCGCACGCCCTGCTTGAATATGTTTCCGCCATGCTGCACAAAACCCTTTTGACTTGCGTTAGCAAGCCCGCAAGTTTTTTGCACAGCCTGACGAAAAATCTTGCGAAGCAATTCGCACACTTCAACTGTACATTCTCACCTTTAAATCAAAAATAATAATATTTATGAATAAATATTCGTTTTTTGCTTGACATATTCAGTATAAAGTGGTATATTGTTCACGTCAAAAAAACAGAGGAGGACAAAACTATGAAAAAATTTATAGCTATTGTAATGTCATTAGTACTTATTGCAAGTGTTGCAATGCTTGCAGGCTGCGGTAAGAAAGACGATGTTAAGGCAGCAAAGGTTATTGGTATCGACCTTACTAATGAAAACTATGCATTCGGTGTTGATAAGGCACAGCCGGAGCTTCTTGAAAAGACAAATGCATTTATTGACAAGATATTGAGCAACGGCACATTTGATGAGATTTGCTCTCGTTACTCTAGCGGTGGTGAGCCGGTACTTGTTAAGTCGGCCGCTAAGGATTCTTCAAAGGATCAGCTCGTTGTTGCAACAAACGCCGCTTTTGAGCCGTTTGAGTACACTGTAGGCGATTCATACGCAGGTATTGATATGGAGATCGCTAAGCTTCTTGCCGATGAGCTTGGTAAAGAGCTTGTTATTGATAACATGGACTTTGACGCTGTTTGCCTTTCTGTAGGTCAGCACAAGTGCGATATCGCAATGGCAGGACTTACGGTTAATCCGGACAGAGAAGCATCCGTTACATTCTCAAAGACATATTACAAGGCATCTCAGAGAGTTGTTGTTAAGGGCGACGATACAACATTTGATGATTGCAAGACAGCCGATGATGTTCTCAAAAAGCTCCAGAGCTTTGACGCTTCTGTTAAGATCGGTTATCAGAACGGTACAACCGGCGGTATGTACATCAACAATGAGAGCGACTACGCCTCAAACAACCTCAAGGTTACGGGCAAGGGCTACAAGAACGGTTCTCTTGCAATTCAGGACCTTATCAACGGAAACATCAACTACGTTATTATTGACTCTGCTCCGGCAGACAGCATTGTTAAGTCGATTAACGAAGTTGCATAATTAAAGTGGAATAAAAGCAGAGCCCCACTGAATAAGTGGGGTATTTGTTCTTATAAGAGGATTTTTTATGGGTAATTTTGATATCAAAATCGAAAAGTTTCTCAAAGCCTTTATCGACAACGGCGGTTATCACAACGTTCTCACGGGCTTGAAGAATACAATGGAAATTGCAATAATCGGTTTGCTCATCGGTATTGCAATCGGTACGCTGATTGCATCGATCCGTGTTCTTCCGAAATACAGGACGCTTCCGAGAGTTCTCGATAAGATATGCTCGTTTTATGTTGCAATTTTCAGAGGAACGCCTATGGTCGTTCAGCTGCTTGTGTTCTATTATGTTCTTATGCCCTTGATGGGATTTAAGATTGACGGCCTGAATGTTGCGATTACGGTTTTCGGACTGAACAGCGGTGCTTATGTTTCGGAAATAATGCGTGGCGGTATTCTATCCGTTGACCCGGGTCAGCTTGAGGGCGGACGCTCGGTCGGCATGAGCTATGCGACAACAATGTTTAAAATCGTTATTCCTCAGGCTATCAAGAATATTCTTCCGACTCTCGGCAATGAGTTCATCACGCTCGTTAAGGAAACATCAATCGTTTCTTTCGTCGGAGCAATGGATTTGTATAAGGTATTTAACGATATCGGAACAAACAACTATGAATTTATGGTGCCGTACCTTGTAATGGCAGTCATTTATATTATAATTGTTTGCCTCATCACGCTTGGCATTAAGTTTATGGAAAGGAGACTGAGGAAGAGTGATAGACGTAGTTAAGCTGAATAAAAGTTTCGGCGATCATCATGTTCTTAAGGACATTTCCGTAACGATTGAAAAGGGCGAACGAGTTGTTATTATCGGACCGTCGGGTTCGGGAAAATCAACCTTTCTCCGTTGCCTCAACTGTATGGAGGATCCGACCTCAGGCCAGGTCATCTTTGAGGGAGTTAATATTGCAGATCTCAGCGTTAATATAAACACCTACAGAGAGCGAATCGGAATGGTTTTCCAGCACTTTAACCTTTTCAATAACAAGACGGTGCTTGAAAATATAATGCTTTCTCCGTATCTTGTTGAGAAAAAGAAAATGAAGAAAGCTAAAAAGGATAATTTTTTCCATAAGCTCGGAATGAAAAAGCATCCGTATACGGAAAATATTCCAAGCGCAAAAGAGATCAAGGCTCAGAAAAAAGAAGAAGCAATGGCACTTCTTAAAAGAATAGGCCTTGAAGAGAAGGCAAACGCATACCCGTCAACGCTTTCCGGCGGACAGAAGCAGAGAATTGCGATTATCCGTTCGCTTGCAATGCATCCGGAGGTTATCCTTTTTGATGAGCCTACGTCGGCGCTTGACCCGGAAATGGTCGGCGAAGTTCTTGAACTTATGAAAGAGCTTGCGGAAGAAAACATGACGATGGTTGTTGTTACTCACGAGATGGGCTTTGCCAAAGAGGCGGCAACAAGAGTTATTTTCATGGACGACGGAAGAATGGTTGAGGAAAACACTCCGGCGGAGTTTTTCTCGAATCCCAAAACGGAACGCTGCAAGGAATTCCTTTCCAAGGTTCTTGTATAATCTATTAATAATAAATAAAAGCTGTCGCAATCGGTTAATCCGAAGCGGCAGCTCGATTTATTTTAGGCAAAAAAATACGGTCATAAGGCTTTTAACCTTATGACCGTTAATTTTCATAAATTAGTCTTCAACAACTTTGTACTGTTCCATATCGGCCTTGATAGCGTCAAGAGATTCCATATCGTACTTTTTAATGCCGAACTTCTCAACGAAAACTTCGTAAGGAACGCTGTCAACGTATGTGTCCTTATACTTGATGGGCTTGTGCTGAACCTTGATGATAATGTTTATTGCAATGCAAAGAACAAATGCTGCAATTACAAGATAAATACCAACCTTAACAGAGCCGTCGATGATTCCGCTAAAAACGGATTCAATGTTTACAAGGAATTTCTTGTATGTAATGAGGGAAGCAACTGCCGAAACAATGCCGACGGAGGCAAGGGTGATGTTTCTCGAAAAACCGTGCGGCGAGCTTGAAAGGAAGCTGAAAATCAGCTCAAGCAATGCACAAAGAACAGAAACAACAATCGTTACAGCCGAAATGGCAAGGAACATAAAGCTTGTCTTAAGAACAGGTGAGCCTGCGAGAACAAACATTCCGTCAAAGTCAAGAGACGAAACCGAATTGTAAATCTCAAGAGCATTGAGCGATGTTGTCTTGTCAAAATACGGACCAACTGCATGGAACGTGGCGAGCGGAACGAAGAACATTCCAACAACCAGCACCAAAAGAACAAGTCTTACGATTGCAAGAGGTGTACCGAACATTGCGTCCTTGGCACGGTCAACTCTCTTCTGAGTTTTTGCGTGCTCAAGCTCAGCGTTGATAGCGTCGACCTCAAGTCTTTCTTCAATCTTGTAATAGAGAAGATTGACACCGCAACCCGGACAGGTGGGTTTGATATCTGTAATTTTAAGTTTTCTTCCGCATTTCGGGCAAACAGCCATTAGGATTCCTCCATTTCAGTAATCACTTTAGCGTATAGGATATTCTAACACATATTTATCATAAAATCAAGAATCTTTTTCTACAAAATGTATAAATACATTTTGTAGAAAAAACCAAGTTACGCTTAAATGAAAGCTCCGTCAACGCCGAGAGTTTGACCTGTAATAAAAGAGGATTTCTCGTCGGCAAGGAAAAGTATCGCTCTTGCTACATCCTCGGGAGTGCCGATTCTGCCGACGGGAGTTTCCTCCCTTAGAGCCTCCATTGTTTCTTTATCAAAGCCGTTGTTCATCGGCGTGTCGATAACTCCGGGGGCTACGGCGTTTACGGTTATTCCCGACGGGGCAACCTCTCTTGCCAGAGCCTTTGTGAGGCCGATTACGGCAGCTTTGGAGGCAGAGTAGTGAACCTCGCACGATGCGCCTGTAACGCCCCACATGGACGATATGTTGATAATTCTGCCATGCTTTTTGTGAATCATATCGGGAAGCGCAAGCTGACAGCAGTTGAAAACGCTCCTTACGTTGCAGTCAAACATTCGGTCATAGTCCTCGTCCGTGATATCCGTAAAAAGCTTGATTTGTGCAACGCCTGCATTATTTACAAGCACGTCAACAGGGCCGAATTCTTTTTTTGCTTCGGCAAAAAGGCGCTTGGCCTCGCTTCTTTTTGAAACGTCCGCCCGGATCATGACAGAATTGCCGCCGCCGAGCCTTATCTCACGACAAGTCTCAGCGGCTTCGTTTTCACTTGTATTATAATTTACGATAACGTTGTATCCCTCTGCGGCAAAGAGCTTCGCCGTCTGTGCGCCGATGCCTCTTGCCGAGCCTGTTATAAGTACATTTTTCATTAGCTTTTTTTAGTGGTTGTAGTGATATTTGCCTGTCCCATCGCAAGTGCTGTCATATCCGTATAGCCCTTGAGTGAGAAAACGCTGTCATCAACTTTTCCTGAGAATGAGTCAATTTCCATAATGGTAACTTCGTCACCGTTGATTCCTTCAATACGCTTCCAATTATTGTTTTTATCAAAATAATACTTGGTTATCCTTCCGTCACTGTTTTTATATTCCTCACAAGTGTATTCAGTGCCGTTAACGGTTACCTTTGTTGAGCCGACATATTTATCTTCGGTACTTGCAAGATTGGACATCATATCGTCCATGCTTTCAAGGCCAATGTCATCGGTTGACATTTTAAAATACCATTTAATAGCAGGTAACAATAAATAAAGGTTGTTACCGTCCATTATTATTCTGACTTGCGAACCGTTCATTGTCATGTCATAAGCAAATTTTTTGCCGTTTGTAACGCATGTTACAGGGGTATTCTCGCCTGATGAAGCCTTGATTTTTGCTTTTAAAGTAAACTTTCCGGTTTTTGACGTTTTAATGATAACATCATCACGCAGAGATGTTTTTTTAGTGGATGTACCGTCTTTAATAAGGTCTTTCTTATCGGACTGGATGTTCTTTTCATCAACATTTGTGAAGCCCGATATGGCTCCTTCTGCTTTTGAGGCAATCTCGGAGGCGTCTGCGGTTGTCGTTTCTTTATTATCCTTAGCCGCTTTTTTGTCTGCCTTGGATTTATCCTTATCGGAAAGAACCGATGTTACCTCCTTGCCGTCCTTGTCGGTTACCTCAACATAAGCCGAACCGTTTTCATCAATCTTTGTCGGCTCGTCGCTGACGTCCTTCTTGCCGCATGAAGCGAACGAGAAAGCTACCATAAGAGCTGAGAGAACTATACATAAACCTTTTTTCATGATTGTTACCTCCGTAATTTAGGAAAACGACTGAAGCAAAAACATTTTCCTTTGATATAAGCATACAACATTTTGCCCGATAATTCAAGTGAATTATTTGTTAATTCTTTTTTACGGATTTATAAATCAAATTTTGCGGCGAATTTCGGGAACATTGGCTTGAGATCAACGCATTTGTCAAAGAGCTTGTCGAACCAACCGATTATGAAGCCGTTGAGTGCAGTAAGAACAAGAGTTCCGACACCGATTCCGACAAATTTGCGGAACAAAACGAGGGTGAGTATGCATGAAACGGCGAGACATGAGAAGTCGAACGCAATTTTGAATTTTGTTCTGTCTTTGTCAAATCGTGCACTTATGCCCTTAACGAAAAAGTCGTAAACCTACGGGTATAAGTACGTCTTGTAAAAGAGCATAACCGAAAACGAAGTTAAAATCATTCCGCCGATGAAAAGAAAAATACGCACAGGCAAGCCCATTGAACCGGGAGCTGTGATGTCGGGATTGAAAAGCGGAACGAATTTTCGCCAAAGGTCAAGCACTGCACCGTAAATCAGACAGGTTGCGAACGAGCTGAAATAAACAAGCTTAACCTTTTTCATGAGTATGCAAAAAGCAATAAAGAGCAAGCTTTGAACAAGGTATTCGCCCTGACCGAAGGTGATAACACCGAGCTTTTGGCTGATTATGTAGGCAGGCGCAACAATCATTGAAACGCCGAAATTTGCTGCACTGAGCATTGCAACGGCGAGCGAAAGCAGAAGTATTGCCATCACATAGACAAACTCGCCGTGAAGTATGATTTTTTTGGACATATGTAACCCCTCCGAGTCAGTTTTCATATAATTATGTCACAAAACGGATATAATGCAATAAAAAGGATCGCCGCGTTGAGCAGCAATCCCTCATATCTTTATTCACAGATGTAGATTTCCTTTGAATATCCGTCCGAGCCTTTCGGAATACGGAAGGTCGGCATCTCATAAGGCATGATCTCAAATCGGAAGCCTGCGTCAAGACGGTCGCACATGATGTATGCCGACTGCTCTTTGCCGCTTGTTTCTGCTACACGGATAACCGTATCTCCGCTTCCGTTCTCGGCGAGCTTAACCTCTGTAAGAACGATGCTGCCATCGCTGAGTTTGAAAACGCTTTCGTCGGGAGATGAGCCGCCCGTAATGCCGTCGGCAATCTCTCTTGCTGCTTCACACTCGCCGTCGAAATAAGCGAGCCATGCATCTTTTATTTTGGCTGTTCTGTCTTCACCGTTGATTGCAGCGAATTTTTCCGCATCAACGAGAGCTTTTTCGATTCCCTCGGGATTTACATTTCCCGCAGGAAGAAAAACGGTTTCCAATTCAAGATGGGCATCAAAGAATTCATCCGCCAAATCCTCGTATGAAATGAAATCGTTTGCCGAAATGCCGTCGTCGTCAAGGTCGTTGATGTCAACGGTATCGGCTGTCATAACGAGGGTTCTGAAATCGTCTGCACCGTGAAGCCACTTGCTTTCGGTCTCGCTTTCAAGCACAACTGCGTCGAAAAGAGAAGAATATACTATCTGCGGCAGCATGTTGTTATAAAGCTTTTTGCCGTGAAAAACACGGTATTTCTTGCCGAAATTGTCAAGGAAGTACCTAACGGAATAAAGGCAGCTTTTGGTAAGTGCAATTTCAGACAGCTCGTCGGTGTTTGTCCATGTGCCGACATACGGAAACCAGCGGTCAGCCTTGATCATATCGGAAATTTCCGCAAAAAGCTCAGGATCAATAGCCGAAAGCTCGGTGAGCTGATATGCGTTAAGACCGTTGACCTTGAGATTCGGGAAAGACTCGAGCTTCTGCAAAGCGTCCTTGACGGCTTCAATGCTGAATTCGTTTAATATTGCTGTTTTGCTCATGCCTGTCCCTCCTCGTCGATAAATCCGTAGTATCTGCCTATCCAATAGGCGTAGGTGTAAATGTAGCAGCTTTCAATGGCTGTGCCCTTGTTATTGTTTTCGGAAAGGTAATACGGGTTTCTGTCATACTTTGAAATAAATCTTTCATTCGGCATCAGCAGAGCGGAGATCTCAACCTCTCTCTTTTCGTCGTAATTTCTGCCGAGCTTGGCGGCAACGTCATGACGACCGGTATTAATGGATGATGTGAGTCGGGTCGGCTCAAAGTGGGTGAACCATTTTGCATCCTTTTCAAGGTCGATTTCCGCATCGGGAACGCCGAGCTTGTACATAAAGTCGTAGCCCGGAGTGTGCTCACGCAGAATAAGTCCGCTCCAGGATTTGAATGCGGCACGGTATTTTGCGAGAAGCTCCTCGTCCGTTTCAAGCGTGCAGAGCATCCAGTATGTCATCAGTGCAAGCATATTGTCGCCGTACATGAGATCCTCTTCGGGGTTTACTTTTTCTCTCATTGCACCCTGATAGAAACGGTCATAGTGCTTTGCACCGAGGTCGGCATAGCCCTCGGAAATGAGCTTATCGTAGGTTTCCTGCCAAATTCCCTTTTCGCCTGTTATGTACATTGTAATCTTGAGATAAACAAGCATTTCGGAGGAATTGAGCGGAGCGTCAACATAGCCGATAGGGTCGTTGTCAAAATAACGTTTGCTCCATTTGGCCCATGTGGTCGGCTTGCCTGAGGATTCGCAGAATTCGAATCCGTGGTCAATGATGTGCTTTGTTGTTCTCTTGCAAGCATCCTTGATGAGCTCGTCAAGCTCCGGGTCGTTCTCGGCGAGAAAATCGTGCGCAATTTTCATCTGGAGGAAGTGGCCTGTAACCTCATCGCTGGAGGTATCGGCCTTATAATAGATGTCATCGTCTGTGTATCCGAGGTCACGATAAAGAGCGGCAAGTCTTTCGGGAACAGGGTAGTCGCAGGGAACTTCTTCGCCGAGCCTGCCGCTGTTCTTTGCGTCGTTTGTGAAAACGCAATGGGCCGTTTTGCCCTCTCTCTTATAGAAAATACCGTCGTCGGGGATAGGCTCTCCGGTAACGTGATATGAACGTGCAATGAAGCCCTCGGGTCTGCCGTGAATATACATCAAAAGCAAGCACGCCTCGCAAGCCTTTGTTGCGTTCTTCCTTGCGTCCTGAACTCTCGGGTGATTCTTGCCGAGCTTCTCTTTGAGCGTTGCATAACGGTACATCTCGCCGATTGCATAGCCCGATGTGAAAAGTCCGTCGTTGTCGCAGGCGGCATAAGGATATCGTGACTCATAATCTCTGAATTCCTTAAGGTCACGCTGACTTACCATTCCACGACGCATAACATAATTGTTAGTCTCGTCAAGAAGAATTTCCGCTTTTTCCTCCGCCGTGAGCATAATCATCTCAATGTGAGCAACCTTATCTCTGCAAAGTGCCCAAAGGTTCATTCCGTCGGCAAGCATTGCGTCAACAGCGTGATGCGGGAGGTGACGGTGAGCGCTGAAATACATGATTTTATCCTCAATGCTCTCACCGTTCGGGTCATAGCGGGTAATTCCTGTTTTGCCGCCGTACCACATGACCGAATTGTCACCCTTGGCCGAACAGGTATATTCGTTCTTTGCCGAGGGAAGGGGATAGGGAAAGCCCGAAAGATCGGGAGCTTCACTCACTGCGCTGAAAAGAGCGGTGGGAATTTTAGGGTCATTCTTATCGAGAAAAGTGATTTTTCTTGCTAAATGTTTTTTGAGTATATATGGGGCCATTAAAAGTCTCCTTATAAATAATTTCTGTTGAAACGCTGTCTGAAACCGATTTCACCGTCTTTGTCCATGTCAATCATTGTTACGCCTTGCATCCAGTCCTTTTCATCCCAGCCGAAATTTGTACCCATTGTATAAGTATTGTAGCCGTCGCACTGAGCATAGACAAGGTAAACACCGTCATATTTAGCACAGAAATCGTTGACATGGTCATGGCCGACGATAACGGCCTGAGTATTGCCAAGCTCCTTGATAACGTCGAACATTCCGCTGTTGAATTCGGAGCAGCCGACTGATTCATACATTCCGCCGTAAAGAATTTCCGCTTTGCCGGTCGGAACATACTTGCCGTTTCCGTCAAGCTGCATGACATTTTCGTATTCGCAAAGAGCGATGTGCATAGCCATTATCGACTTGAATTTGCCATACTCGCTTTCAAGGCTGATAATATTTTTTCTGTACCAGTCAATTTGATCTTTCTTCAGAAAGTCATAGCATTTCAGCTCGGCAGGCGCACCGTTTTCGGCGTTGTGAGTCGGACTTGTGTTTCTGCCGGAATCAAGCATTACAATGCTCTGCTGAATTGATGTCGGTGAGGAAAGAATGTTGATAAAAAAGTTGCCGTAGCCGAAAAGTGACGGATCGCCGAACTTCGAAAGGCAGTGGGGAAAGCTGATAAGATTCTTGAGCATGAAATATTTGTGATATTCTTTCTCGGCTCTCGCCTCGTGATTGCCGAAAACGTAAGCCCAGTAGATGCCCATTTTTTCCATGAAACGGCCAAACTGAACACAGTCAACCTGCTGATGATCAGTCAGAACAATATCGCCCGTGAAAAGAATAAGGTCGGGTCTTTCTGCCTCAACATGCTTTGCAAGCATGGAAAGGGACTTATTGATAAGTTCATAATCATCGCAAAGGTGAAGATCGGTCGTTACAAGAATCTTGAACGGCTTGTTAACAATTCGGCCGCTTGTGTCGCATTTTGCGATAAATGTTGAATCGTCTGTTTCTTTAATTATTCTGACATCCGTGCCGATGAATTTTGGCTCAACGTCAAAAAGATTTTTGCCGAGCTTGCCATTTGAGACAGCTTTCAGCCCATGCTCTGCGGCAAGCATGGCTTTGATTGAATTGTGCCTGACGAATGTTGTAATCGGTCTCATATGTAGCTCCTTTATTTGGTCGGGAATGTTATTTCACCCGATTTAATTTTTGCGATAAGGTCAGTGAGGATGAGCTTGAGGCATCTGAACACCATTTTAACGCCGTGCGAAAGTCTTTCGGCAAGGGGACGTCTTGTTTCAACGTTAAGCTCCATCTCGGGGCGTACATAATCCGTTGCCGTAACCTTAAGCTCACAAACCATCATGTTATGGTCGGAGACGGGCTGACCGGCAAGCGCATTGTAATCGTCATATCTGAAATCCGTAACCTCGAAGCCGATGCTTGAATTTCCTCGATAAAGAAGTCTTTCGGCGGAATCCCAACGGCCCCACGGATCACCGCCGTAGCGCTGTTCAAGCTCCTGGCGTTCCTGCCAGGTTACATTATGCTCAAAATAAATTCCGTCATGGCAGAACATTGTCCAGCCGTCATCGAATCCCTCACGGGAAACATAGATTTCATAGATACCTACATCCTGCTCGGAATGAGTGTAAACATTCATATCACCCGTGATTATAACGGGACGGTCTGCGGAGTTTTTGTCAATGTAGGCGGCGAGCTGTTCATTTTGCGCGTGTTTCGCCTTGACATCATTCGGAGAGCCGTTTGCATCGGAATGAACGTCATAAAGGTCAATGAGGATTCCGTTGAAGTCAACCGTGCATTTCATAAAGCCTTTGGGTGTAAGACCGTCATTTGCAGCGTCGAGTATGCCGTTAAAAACTTCCCATGCTACACGCTCAACATTGTAGATCGGGTACTTTGAGTAGATGTTCATGCCGTCACCGACAGGAACGCCGCCGCTGGTGAAGGTTGTATAAGGATAGTTTTTCATCTGAGCGGCAAGGATTGCGTGATACTGGAAATCCTCCTGAACACAGATAATGTCAACACCGCTTTCATTGAGAAGCTGACCGAGAATCTTTTGTGTTTTCGGAACAACCTTGCCGTCCTTATCAAACTTTGACGGAATCGGAAGACCTGCAACATTAGCCGACATGACAGAAAGAGAGCTTTCCGTTATATTTGGTGTATCATCCTCGGCGAATGCTGCCGTGCCTACGGAAAGCAACATCATGATCGCAAGCGTTGCCGAGAGAATTATTTTAAAAGTCTTTTTCATTATTATAAGCACCTTACTTTATTGTAATTTCGCCCGACTTGATTTTTGCGATAAGGTCGGTGAGAATTCTGTAAATACATCTTGCCGTAAGCTTGATTGTGCGTGCGATTCTGTCTGCAAGCGGCTCTTTCTGCTGTTTGTTGAGTTCGATTGCAGGAGCAACATAATCATTTGCTGCAACCTCAAGCTCGCAAATCATAACACTGTGATCTGTAACTACACCGTGACCGTCACGGTTGTTGTAGTCCTCATAGCGGAAATCGGTCGGCGTAAGCTCAACGTTGCTGCTGCTGCGATAAACAACACGCTCAACGGAGTCCCAGCGACCCCAATAGTTGCCGCCGAATTTTGCCTCATATTCTGCATTAACCTCGGGCGAGAGTCGGCTTGTGAAATAAACGCCGTCGTTGCAATACTCTGACCATGCGTCCTTAAATCCGCCGCTTTCAATCATTACCGGGTAGAATTCTGCGTTGATGTCACAGTGCATTGCGATATTCATGTCACCGGTGATAACAACAGGCATGTCCTTTGAATTTTCGTTTATGTAAGCCTTAAGCTGCTCAAGCTGAGCTTTCTTGGCTGCGCAGTCTGCAAGCGAACCGTTGGCATCGAGGTGAGTGTCGTAAACATCGACGAGAACGCCGTTGAAATCAACTGTGCATTTAAGGAAACCCTTGGGAGTAAGACCATCGTTTGCAGCGTCAAGAATTCCGTTGTAAGCCTCCCATTCAACACGCTCGATGTTGTAGATAGGATACTTGGAGAAAATGTTCAAACCGTCGCCGACGGGTACACCGCCGCTTGTGTAGGTCTGATACGGGTAGTTTGTCATCTGCTTTGCGAGAATGGAATGGTATTGAAAATCCTCCTGAACGCAGATGATGTCAATGCCGCTGTTGTTGAGCATTTCGCCCATGATTTTCTGTGTTTTCGGAACAACCTTGCCGTCTTTGTCAAACTTTGACGGAATCGGAAGTCCCGCAACATTTGAAGAAATAATTGTAAGCTTGTTCGATGTGTTCTCTTCGGCAAAAGCGATTGTTCCGACGCCGATCATAAGGGCGAGAACAAGCAGGAAAGAGATGATGATTTTGATATACTTTTTCATTAGACAATGCCTCCAAAATAAAGATAAATCTATTATACTAATTTAATCGAAAACAGTCAATCACTTTTTATGATATATCAAACGAAAACAGCATTATGTTAATGTTGACTTTTAATTAAAATATTGATAGAATAAACTGAATGAAACAATATGGTGGTGCTTGAAATGAAAAAGAAGGATTTTGATCTCAAAGATCTTCAACATACACAATACTATATACTTTGCAAACTGGATGAGATTTGCAAGAAAATCGGAGTTAACTTGGTTTTGGCTTGCGGAACGCTGCTGGGTGCAATAAGACACGATGGATTTATCCCTTGGGATGATGACATAGATGTATTGATGAGCGACGTGGATTTTAAAAAGCTGAAGAAATATTTTAAAAAGCATAACAACCATATTGACGGCTTATTTTTTGCCGATTATTCAACCGATCATGAAACGATTCATTTCCTGCCGAGGATAAGGCTGGACGGCACATGTGTTGATGAGTATGCAACAGATGAGCTGAATATCAATAAAGGTATATGGGTAGATATTTTTGTTTTCTGCGATTGTGCAAAAAACGACAAGCTTGTGGAAATTCAGAAAAAATTGCTTGGCTGCATTTTCATGATACTTGAGAAATATCTCAACAGATATAAGAGAAGACATAACATAGATTTTCAAAATACACGGATTTATGACATATCCGAGAGCTTGCCGGAGTTTTTGAGAATTAAATTGGTCTCGTTGCTCAGGGCGGCGATATGTTTGTTGGGAAGCAAAAACGATAAAGTTTTCAACCTTTGTATGCACACAAATTACAGAGTAATTCCGAGAAGATTTATCGAGGAATTGGACGAGCATGTTTTTGAAACAAGAAAATTTAAAATCCCTAAGGATTATGACGGATATTTGAGACTGTATTACGGTGATAACTATATGACTCCTGTTGTAAGCCATTCTCATTTTCCGTTAGATACAGTTGTTTTCCCGGAGGAAGTTTTTGAAAAAATAGAAGAATTTACGAATAAGGAGCTGGCATGAGTTATGTATAACATAGGCTTCACAACCGGAGTATTTGATGTCTTTCATGTCGGACATTTGAATTTGCTTGAAAAATGCAAGGCAATGTGTTCGCATCTGATTGTTGCGGTTTGCGACGACGATTATGTGAGAAATGTAAAGCATAAGGAACCTGTTTACCCGCTTGAGGACAGAGTAAGAATTTTGGCGGCACTTAAATGTGTTGATGAAGTTGTTGTGATCAACCCCGAGGAGACCGAGGATAAGATGCTTTGCCAAAGTAAATATAAGTTTGATGTTTTGTTTTCCGGAGATGACTGGAAGGGCACGGAAAGATATAACAAAACCGAACAGCAATTTGCGAAAATCGGTGTAAGCATAGAGTATTTGCCGTATACCAAGGGCATTTCGACAACCCGGATAAAAGAAAAAATGAAAAACAACGGCTGATTTACGATTACAAAAGTTTGTAGATTTTCGGCCTCCGAAACAATATTATTTTGGAGGTAAAATTTATGGATTAAATCGGAGAAAAGATGTTAGTTTTAGGATTGGAACGGTATTGCAATGTCGGATTATATTGAAAGAGCAAACAGTATTGTGCCGTCAAAGGCGCAGATAGATTTTATGAATACGGAATTCATGGCATTCATACATTTCGGAATGAATACATTCTGTAATACGGAGTGGGGAACGGGCCGTGAACCCGAAAAATATTTCAAGCCGGCTGATTTTTCGGCAAAGCAGTGGGTCAGTACGGTTAAGGCTGCAAAGATGAGAGGAATTGTGCTGACGTGCAAATATTCTGACGGATTCTGCCTTTGGCCGAGCAAGTACACGGAGCATAGTGTAAAAAATTCACCGTGGCGAGACGGCGAGGGCGACCTTGTAAACGAACTTGCCGATGAATGTGCCGCCGAGGGTATAAAGTTTGGAATTTATCTTTCGCCTTACGACATGCATGAGCCGACATTCGGCACGGAAAAATACAACGACTTTTTTGTCAATCAGATCAAAGAGCTTTGCACGGATTACGGCGATATCTTTTGCGTGTGGTTTGAACGTGACAACAGCGGCCGGCAGAAGTATGATTGGCAGAGATATTACGATACGGTTCGCAAATATCAGCCGAATGCAATGATATGTAACTGCGGTCCGGATATTCGCTGGTGCGGAAACCATGTCGGAGTGAGCAGAACAAGCGAATGGAGCGTTGTGCCGAAGGATTTAATCAATAATGCACCGTCAAAAAAGCTTGTTGAACCCGATCTCGGCAGCCGCAGCAAAATCAAAAGAGCAAAGGAGCTTGTTTGGTTCCCGTCAATTACCGATATTTCGCTCAGACCCGGTTGGTTCTTCCATGAGACGGAAAATTTTGATGTTAAGGTGCTTTCAAAGGCCCTTGAGGTTTATTTTAAGTCGGTAGGCAACAACGGTTCGCTGATATTGAATATCTCACCGTCGCACACGGGTAAAATTGACAAGGTCGACGTAGAGCACCTTGTTACTCTCGGCGTTCAGCTCGGAATAGAATTCAAGGAGAATCACGCAGAGAACGGAAAATTTGAAGATGAGGGTCACAGCGATGATCTGCACTCCGCATGCTTTATTAATTCCGGCAAGTCCTATTTCAAGAGTGCGCCGAAAGCACGCAAGAGTGTTATTACCCTTGACATGGGCGAGGTCAAAAACATTAACAAGGTTGTTCTTGCCGAGAATATTGAAACAGGTCAGCAGGTCGAAAAGTTTAAACTCTATTATTTCTTTGATAAAAAATGGCATAAGCTTTACAGCGGCACAACGATTGGCAGAAAGAAAATCTGCCTTCTGCCGACAATGGATGCAAGACGCTTGAAGCTTGTTATTGAAAAGACAAGAGATTTTGCAACAATAACAACGTTTGAAGTATATTAATAAAAGAATATAATTAAAAAGGCGTTTCGGATTTTTCCGAAACGCCTGATTACTTTCAGCTTAACTCTATTTCAAAAAATTATTTAGCAACGTCTATTACACGATTTTCACGAATAACGTTGACCTTGATCTGTCCGGGATACTCCAGTTCATCCTCAATTTTCTTGACGATATCTCTGGCGACGAGCACCATCTGATCGTCCGAAACAGCATCCGGCTTAACCATGATACGAACCTCACGGCCGGCCTGAATTGCATACGATTTTTCAACGCATGGGAATGAGTTTGTGATCTCTTCAAGCTTTTCAAGTCTCTTGATATAGTTCTGAAGATTTTCTCTTCTTGCGCCCGGTCTTGCAGCGGATATTGCATCGGCCGCCTGAACGAGGCAAGCAACGATTGTTCTTGCTTCAACGTCGCCGTGGTGAGCTTCGATTGCATGAACAACATTATCGTTCTCCTTGTATTTCTTAGCGTATTCAACGCCAAGCTCAATGTGAGAACCTTCCATTTCGTGGTCGAGGGCCTTTCCGATATCGTGAAGAAGACCCGCACGCTTTGCCGTCTTAACATCTGCACCGAGTTCGGCAGCCATAAGACCGGCGAGGTAAGAAACCTCAAGTGAATGGTTGAGCACATTCTGACCGTAGCTGGTACGGTATTTCAGCTTGCCGAGCTGCTTAATAAGCTCAGGATGAATTCCGTTGACACCGGCGTCAATAGCTGCTCTTTCACCCGTTTGCTTGATGGTATGTTCAACCTCACGCTTTGATTTTTCATAAAGCTCTTCAATTCTGGTCGGATGAATTCGTCCGTCGGCAATGAGCTTTTCAAGGGTAAGTCTTGCAATTTCACGGCGAACGGGGTCAAAACATGAAACTGTGATTGCTTCCGGTGTGTCGTCAATAATAAGATCGACTCCGGTGATTGTTTCAAGAGTTCTGATATTACGTCCTTCACGGCCGATTATGCGACCCTTCATCTCATCGTTAGGCAGAGCAACGACCGAAACCGTAGCGTCCGCACTGTGATCTGCGGCGCAGCGCTGAATTGCCGTCGCAATAATTTCACGAGCTTTTTCGTCTGCTTCATCCTTTGTTTTCTGCTCATATTCCATGACCTTGACCGCTTTCTCATGAACGAGATCGGACTCAAGAGTTTTAAGCAGATAATCTTTAGCCTGTTCCTTGTTAAAGCCTGAAATTTTCTCGAGCATTTCGATCTGACTTCGCTTAACAAGCTCAATCTCTTCAGCTTTCTTTTCGGCTGCTTTGAGTTTATTGCTGAGCTGTTCGTCTTTCTTCTCGATATTTTCCGTCTTTCTGTCAAGGCTTTCCTCTTTTTGGGAAAGTCTGCGCTCCTGACGCTGAACCTCGCTTCTTCTTTCACGAAGCTCTTTTTCAAGCTCGTTGCGCTGACGGTGGATTTCATCCTTAGCCTCAAGGATAGCTTCCTTCTTCTTGGACTCGGCCTTTGAAACGGCGTCGTTCACAATTCTGGTAGCTTCCTGCTGAGCGGAACCGATAGTGGCTTCTGCAACCTTTTTACGGTAGATTACACCGATTACGGCTCCTGCGGCCGCAGCGACAACAACACAGGCGACTATGATCACTATAAAAAGTGATATTTTGATTGTCAACAAAGTATAAATGCACCTCCTGTCTTAGAATTTTAATTAAGTAATAAATCAATAATTATCTCCGACGGACGGCTGTTCGTTTCCGTCTGCCCGAGGATGATATTATAATCCGGCAAACTATAATAACATCTGTACTATTTTAATACATTTTAACGCTTGTGTCAAGGTGTATTATACAATTTCAATAAGCTGTACTAAATTTATCTATTTTATTTATGAAAAATTGAACTTAATTCTGTAAATTTGTTTGACAAATACACTTTTTTATTGTATAGTAAATACACCTTTTGTTAAACTTTGATATCAGCATTTCCTTTTGGAAATATAGCACCTTATAATAACCGCTTGTGACAAGACGGTTGAGCTTTTCAATTAAACTATAATATTATACAGTCTGACTTGTAATATTATTATAGAGATTATTTAGAGAAAGAAAAGTGAGAGGAGACATTTTTAATGAAAAGAATTTCGGAAAGAGTATTGGCCGTAATAATGTCATTGACAATTATTTTCGGCACGGGAACAGCATTTGCTTACGCAAAGACGGATGTTGATATTCCCTCGGGTGATGTCATTTTTGACGAGAATGATCCGGGCTATAATGCGGGAAAAGATCATCTGACAACGCAAGGATTTTTTGATATTGTTGACACGATTAACGCAGTATTCAAAAAAACATTCGGTTTTAATCTCATCAATGAGAATAAGATCAAGGTTGAGGTTAACGGCGTCATGAACGATATCTTCACCGAGTGGACCCGCAAGAGCGGCGGTACGCTTGACATCATGAAGATAGTTAATTCTTTGCCTGATTTTACAGAGGGCTCGGATAAGGTTTGCGACCTTTTGAAAATTGACGTTGATACGCTTGCACCGATCATGAAGGACAAGGCAAATGAGCTTTACAAAAACGGAAATTCTCTTGGAGGTCTTTTTGTTGACTTCGCAAGACTGTATATTCTCAGAATTGACCACATGGCTATTGACGCCGATCAGAACAAGAAAGATCCGTCAATCTATAATGTCTACATTATGATTTACTATAAGAACGGTAAAACGGAAAAGGTTAAGTCTGATTTTGTTTACGATGTAAACACTCATGAGCTTAAGAGAAAGAATGACAGAGGCGTTTTTGGATTCAACATTGATGCCGATGATTATGTTATCTATGCCGTCAAGAACACATGGCAGAGAAATTTTGGATTCTGCATAGCATATGACATTCTTGCTAACCTTACAATTTACGATTATGATACGAAGCGTATCTATATTACTTACGGCGGCAAGGATTGGCTTTTCCAGATTTGGAAAGGAATTTATTGGATATCAAACGGTGCCGAGATAGGTATCTATAACCGCCCCGAGCAGAAGGTTTGGACAACGGTATTCAAGTGTGCTCCCGACGAGGACATGATGGTAATGAGCCTTGAGCTTTTCCAGGGCAGCAGAAGAATCTTTGTTCGTGAAGCTCAGCTTCATTGGTGGGTTATCGGATTCTCCGTTGAAGAGAAGGTCTATGACGGTAAGTATCTCACCGCTAAGGGTACGATAGAATTCCCGGACGAAGAGTTCGCCGAGTTGTTTGTCAATGCCGCTAACAAGAAGGGCGTTAAAGCAGACCGTGACGGCGTAAACGTTTCATGGTGCTGGGCACAGGGCACATAATATTTTAATAAAAAATTTGAGACTGTCTCATTCGAGGCAGTCTCTTTTGTTGTGTTTTATTTTGTCTTGGGAAATTGAGATTTATCATAGCCCATGACTCTTGCCAGTTGAGTGCTTATGCAATAATTGTCGTAAGCTTCACCTGTGATGAATCCTGCGTCACTCGCTGAAACATAAACAGGAACATTGACTCCGGTGTGGCTTTTTGTTGTGTAGTAATATTCACCGGTTTCCTCGTTGTAAGTAATTCCGCCTGTTTCATGATCCGCTGTTACAAGAACAAGCGTGTCACCGTCTCGGCTTGCAAAATCATACGCAACCTGAATTGCCTTGTTGAATTCAATAACCTGTGCCGTTGAACCTTCAAGAATGTTTTTATGCGAGAACTTGTCGATGTGTGCCGCCTCAACCATAAGGAAAAATCCGTTCTCGTTGCTGTTGAGCAGCTCAATCGCTTTCTTTGTCATATCGGCAAGATACGGGTTGTCATTGTCATTTGTAACATTTGCGAATGAGTCCATATCAAACTGAGCAAACGAGCGAGTGCCGGGCTGAAGAGCGTTCATTTCTTTTGCGCTTGAAATATACTTGAATCCGCCGTGCTTGCAGCCGAGTTTAGTGACTGTCGTACTCTTTGAACCCCAAATGAGGTCGAGATCGGAGCTCATCTGGTCGGTTGAGATATCAGGCTCAAATTGTCTGATAAAAGAATGAGCCGAGAAAGATGCAGGAGTTGCTCCGCTTGTTTTGTCTGTTGTTACAACGCCGGCCGCTTTGCCGTTTTCCTTTGCAAGCTCAGTGAGAGATTTGGGCGTATTGAATTTCTTTGCAAACGGGGCAAAGGCGTAAACACCGACAGCGTTATTATAGGTTCTCACGCCGCAGGAAAGAGCTGTTGCGCCTGCCGCACTGTCGGTTACTTCATTTGATGCGCTGCGTGTTTTTGATTGGCTGTGAACCGGAAAGGTTTCCATCGGAAGCTCATGAATGTCGTATCTGCTTTTGGTCGCTTCGACTGTGTTAAATCCCATTCCGTCGCCAATCATAAGTATAACATTTTTGTAGGTTTTGTATTCGTTTTTCGTGCCGTCCGTCCCGTAGAATCCGAGCATCGTGCTGACGAGAAGCAAGATTGTGGTTATAATTGAAATAATTGATTTAAAACCGCTGATCATATTGTCCTCCTTAAATTAACAGCCGCTGAAAATTTATTCAACGGCTGTAACAATTCTATTTTAGTGGATAGACTTTATAAGCTCTTCAAAAGCGTTTATTGTTGTAGAGCCTGCAAGGTTACCTGTTGCAACGATCTCTTCATTAACGCCCGAAAGGATGCTGCTGTAGTCGTTATCCTCAAGTATGTAGCCGATCTGGTCATTCATAAGGCCGAATACAAGAAGTTCCTTATCTGTTCCGACAATGTCCTGAAGTGACGGATAGTCGAAATCGGTTCCTGTCCATGAGTGGTCGGCATCAAGATATCCGCCGTAAGCGATTGCCGGTTCAAGTTCACCGGGGATAATTGCAACTGCAAGCTTTGTGCCGATTTCAAGGTAACCAAGCTCTGTTGCAACCTCAAGTACGTTGTTAGAATCGTCTGTTGCAACAACGGTGTTGGTGAGCGCACCGAGCTTACCTGCAAATTCAAGGATTTGATTTGTTACGGGAACATAGTATTCTTTCATCCTGTAGTTGAGGAGGGGAGCGACTTCTGTTTCGGCTTCGTTGGACTCAACAATGAGCTTGCCGAGTGTTGTACCGTAAATCTTGAGAGATTCAAGTCTCGGTGTTCCTTCGGGAAGGTTAAGACTGTCATGCTTTGAAGAGATTGCAAGCTCCGCGCCCTGAATCTGAATGAAGTTTGCACCGGCCTTGTTGACTTCCTGCTCGATATAGTATGGGTAGTCACCGGTTATCTCAGTTCCTGCCGCGCCGTTGCCGACAGCATGGATAGCCATGTTGCAAAGCCATGTTTCCTTTGTACCGTTATCGGGAACAAAGCGGAAGCGGTGAATCTTCGAGTCGAAAACCATGGGTTCACGCTTGTCACGGATATATTCGCCCGCTTCAATCTCGGAATAGTACATTTTACCGGTTGTCATTGAATTGACAGCCTCTTTTACCGAGTCAACGGTGACGTCATAAAGATGTTTCATGAAGCTTGCATTCTGACCGTTGAGAAGTTTGTAGTCCGTGCCGAAGGTATTGTTGATTCTGTTAAGAGCCGGATTTGTAAAAATCATTTTTACAAGGTCGCCGTTCATTCCGAATGTATCAACGCAACTGTGCTGATGGAGAACGGAGATATTGATACCGACTATGTTGTTTGCTTTTGCAAAATCGGCAAGTTCCTTGCGAATACCTCTTACGTCTGTGCTCGAAATGCCGAATCCGTCGATAACGGCAAAAACAAGAGTTCCTCTGCCGCTGCCGTCATTGATTGCGATAACGCGGACACGCTGGTCGTCATAGATAGCTGTTGCCGCCTTTGTTTTCGGGAAAGAGAGACTTCCGCCGACATAGTGCTTACCATCAAGCTCGTCGCCTGTCTGAAGAGAAGCACTGCCGTAGCCGAGGCTCCAAACTGCATTTGACGCAGGAGCACTGAGATAATCCTCCATGCCCTCAAAGAACATCTCGCTTGTGAAGTTTTCTTTCTGCTCAAATTTAACCGACGGAATATTCTTGTTGATACCCTTGACAAGAGC
>FR882087.1:0-85524 GCA_000434915.1 Ruminococcus sp. CAG:563 | reverse complement strand
GATTATCTGATCCGCCAGCTTGTAAAGTGACTTGAGCATCATGCCGCCAAGCTCATCCCAAGATGTCGGGAGCTTGATTCCGCCGAAGTCAATGCTTGTAACTGCAACGGATTCGCTTGCCGCCGTGTCAGCCGCAAAAGCACTGCTTGTTAAAGCAACGCTGAAAACGGTGAAAACCATAACGACGGAAAGGAGCAATGATATTACTTTTTTCATAATATATCACCTTTCTGAATATAATTCTGTGAATATAATTTTATCACAAAAACCGTAATTTTACAACAGAAACGGTATTGTGAAAAATTACCGAAAAAAGGAGCTGATTTTTGTATGGGTTGTTCTATAGCTGAGCTGAGAAATAAGGAAGTCATATGCAAGCTGAACGGAACGAGGATAGGAAACGTTGATGATGTGGAGCTTGATATAAATAACGGCCGTCTCGTTTCAATTATTATTTACGGCAAAGGAAAAATAATGGGCGTCTTCGGAAAAAGTGAGGATATTGTAATTCCATGGAGCGACATTGACGTAATAGGGGAGGATACGATACTTGTAAATTGCGAATGTCCTGTTCCGAAAAGGTAAAAAAAGAGCGTGCAAGAGATTACCTGCACGCTTATTTTAAAGTATTTTTGCAACGATTTGGTCAAAGTATCTTTTATCCTCGACACAGTTAAGATCGGAGCTGTTTTGTGCTTCCGAAAAATATTTGCCTTTAACGGCGATTCGATCCCTTGTGCCGGCACGGAACCGTTCATACTCCGTATGGAACACTTGCTTTGAAATATGTAATCAGGCGTCTCGAAACGGCTCATCATTTTTAAACTTTTGTATATAAGGCTGTAGAAACAGCCGATTATTATTTTCCCTGTCCGCATTAAATGCACACAGATTTATGTGCAGGTTTTAAGTCTGTTTTTATATTCGTCACGCTTGCTTTCAATGACATTGTCTTTATTAAGATTGAGGCTTAGAATCTCTCTGACCTTAAAGAAATCTTCCGTCATGAAATCGCCTGCGATAATATTTGCACGGGCAAGATATCTCGGAGTGTTTGCTATTGTGTTGATGAGTGCTTTGAAATGCCAGCGGAGAGCTTTGTCGAGCTTCCTCGGGAAAACAACACCAATGTCTGTACCGAGATTCGGAGTCTGCTGAGTTTGGAACCAGTAAAATCCGCTCGTGTCGTTTGTGTCAAAAAATTCGGTTGCTTCGGTTACAAATTCGTGGGCATGCTTACCGTGACGCTTCTTTTCCCACGGAAGTATGTGCGGACAGTTGACGCTGTATTTGTATTCTTCGCAATAGTTGATCATTATGTAACGCTTGCCGGATTTTCTCATGTCGCCCATTGTAACGTCGCCGATGTTTTCAAAATCGGTAAATGCGTATTTCGACGGTTCAATCGTTCTTTCGAGAATTTCATCAACCTTTTTGGGGTCTGCGTGGAAACGAAGATTGAAAGGGCCGAGCTTTTGCGGCTGATACTCTCTGAGGTCGAGAATAAAGAATTCACTCGGATGTTCATCCATCACCTTGCGAAATTTTTCCATCTCGGGTTCAAACGGCAATCCCTTTGTTATGCCGTGGCAGAAAACAATCTGACCGTTTTTATCCGTGTCAATACGAACGCAGAAATGACGGATACCGTAGTTAAACTGTTGAGTAAGGTCGCCGTCCTGGCAGCAGGCGATAGGCTTCATCTTGAAGCTGCCGGCATTGTGCGCGCTTGGCATGACAACGCTGCAAAGCTTAACGTCATCCTTGATATATGACATCCATTCGGAATAAATCATCTTTTTCACTTCCTCAGATATTATAGCAGATATTAATCTTGTGCCTGAGAACCTCTTTTATATTATCGATTGCACCTCGCATATAAATCTTCGGGTCAAAAACCTCGGGATCTTTGGCAAACTCAGCCTTGATTCCGTCGGTGTAGGCTTGGCGAAGCTCGGTAGCGAAGTTTATCTTTGTGATTCCTGCGGCAATGCAGTCCTTGAGAACCTCGTCGGAAAGTCCGGACGCACCGTGAAGAACCAGCGGAGTGCCGATTGCGGCGTGAATTTCTTTTATACGCTCGACGTTGATGTGCGGTGTTCCCTTATAAACGCCGTGAGCCGTGCCGACGCCGATTGCAAGAGTGCTTACATTTGTTCTTCTGACAAATTCTTCGGCTTCGCTGACCTTTGTATAGCTGGCTTCGAGGTCTGTGTCGCCCTCTTCCTTGCCGCCGATCGTACCAAGCTCACCCTCGACGGAAACGTCCATCGGAAGCGCAAAATCGGTAACTTCTTTTGTGAATTTAACGTTATCTTCAAACGGCATGAGGCTTCCGTCAAACATAACGGAGGAGAAGCCGCCGGCGACGCATTTTTTTGCAAGGCTGAGACTGCTGCCGTGATCAAGATGCAGAGCATAATCCACAGGACAATCGGCCATAAGCTCACGCATCATTGCCGGATAAATCGCAATTCCGCCGTAGTTGAGCGTTCTCGGAATCATCTGGACGATGACCGGAGTACGCATCTCATGCATGATCTCCGAAACCGCCATTGCCGATTCGAGATTGTCGATGTTGAATGCGGGAATCGCATAGTTTTCTTTTTCGGCTCTTTTCATGAGTCTTGCCGAAGAAACAACCATATAAAACACCTTCGTTCTTTGAATTAAATTTATTCTTTAAAATTAATTATTTTCCATCCGTCGGCAATATATACAATGCCTGAGACAACTGAAATTAGTGCCGTAATGCCCATAAGAATATTTGAAACAAGGCTCATATTGAAACCGAGCGAATAAACAGATGAAATTTCGCAAAGCAGCATGACGGCAACAAAGGAAACCATCTGCATAACGGTTTTGATTTTGCCTCCGATATTTGCCGGAATAACGACGTTCTGCGACGCAGCTATCATCCTTAAAGAGGTTATTGCAAAATCACGGGTGAGTATTATCATAACTATCCATATGCTGCAAAGGCCGTCTTTCATGAATGCAAGCAGGCCTGCCGTTACAAGCATTTTGTCGGCAATCGGGTCAAGCAGCTTGCCGAAATTCGTGACAATATGATTCTTTCGAGCAATTCGTCCGTCCACCGCATCCGTTATTGCACCGAGAGCAAAAATAATTGCGGAAAATAAAAATTTATGTTCAATCCCGGCAAGGTATATCGCAAGAAAGATCGGAGCGATAAACATTCTGCCGATTGTAATTTTATTTGGTAAATTCATTTTATAACCTTACCTTAACAATGTGCTATAGGGAGTTTAATTAAGCCTTTGCCTCGCCAATCAGGTCGTAATCCTCAATGTCAAAAATTTCAACATCAACGAAGTCACCGATATCGAGATCCTTGTGTGAAGTAAACTTTACAAGTCCGTCAATCTCCGGAGCGTCCATATATGTTCTGCCTGTATAGCTGTCGGAATATCCGTCATAATCTTCAACAACAACCTTATAGGTCTTGCCGATTTTCTCGTTGTTCTTTTCCTCCATGATGCTGTACTGATCCTGCATTATGACCTCGCCGCGACGGGTTTTGACATCATCTTCAACCTGGTTATCCATATCATAAGCCGGAGTGCCCTCCTGCGGAGAGAAAGTAAACACACCCAAACGGTCAAATTCAATCTCGTTGACGAATTCGGCAAGTGTTTCAAATTCTTCTTCTCCCTCGCCCGGGAATCCGACAATGAATGTTGTTCTTATTACAACGTCGGGAATTTCTGATCTGAGCTTGGAGATTACACTGCGAATGAGAGCCTGATCGCCTCTGCGATTCATCGCTTTGAGGATTTTATCGTCGGCATGCTGAAGCGGAAGGTCAATATAATTAACAATCTTCTCCTGATTCTTCATGGTTTCAATAAGCTCGTCCGTAATTCTGTCCGGGTAGCAATAAAGCAGTCTTATCCATTCGATAGAGTTGATTTTGCAAAGCTCATTGAGAAGCTCGGGCAATTTAAGCTCGCCGTAAAGGTCAAGACCGTAGCTCGTTGTGTCCTGAGCGATGAGAATAAGCTCCTTGACGCCAAGCTCGGCAAGCTGCTTTGCTTCGTCGATAACATTCTCCATGCTGCGGCTGCGCATATTTCCTCTGATTGACGGAATCGTGCAGTATGTGCAGCGGTTTGAGCAACCCTCGCCGATTTTGAGATACGCCCAATACTGCGGTGTGGTAAGAATTCGCTGTCCCTCAAGCGGAAGCTCGCACTGCGGCGGATATTTCTCGATTGTATCAACGCCGGACATGACCTCTTCAACTGTTTTGATTATATCGCCGTTTGCACCGATACCCACTACGGCATCAACCTCGGGGATTTCCTTGACAATTTCATCCTTGTATCTCTGCGCAAGGCAACCCGTGACAATAATCTTGCTGATAACGCCTTCCTTTTTCAGTTCAACCATGTCAAGAATATTTTCGATGGCTTCTTTTTTTGCGTCATCAATAAAGCCGCAGGTGTTAACGATAACGACGTCACAGCCGTCAACGTAATCAACAATTTTCCACCCCTCGGCATCCATCATTGCAAGCATATGCTCGGCATCAACCTGATTCTTGGGGCAGCCGAGAGAAATCATTCCAACTTTGTAATTCATAAAATCACCTTTAGTAATTTAATAGTCCTCATAATATTCATCGTCGGAGAATTCGCTCATTGCTTCACGAATATCGGAAAAAGAATATCCCATTCTTTGCAAAGCGGAAAAAACTTTTTTTCGTCCGACTTCATCATTCATTCTATTATAATATCTTTTGCCGATAATATCAACTATTCTTTGAATATTATCGGGTTCTTCCTCGTCAAAAAGCTCTTCGACGGCGGCATTTGCTATGTCGGCGGAGATTCCCTTTGCTCTAAGCTCGGATTTTATACGCATTTTACCGAATTTTTTGTGTTCAAAAAGCTCATGGGCATAGTTTTCGGCATAGCGTTCATCGTTGACAAGGTCAAGCTCAATGAGCTTCTCAACAGCTTCGTCAACATAATCCGCATCGTGCTTTCGCAACAGCTTCGCACGTATCTCCTTTTCCGAATGGTCACGGTAATCAAGACTGTTCAGTGCACTGTTAAAAGCACGGCGAGAGCCTGCCGCCTCCTCAAAGGCAGTAAGCTCTTCCTTGTTTATTTCATCGCCGGAGATGTAGCCGCTGGAAAACCAGAAAACCTCGTCGACCGTCAGCAGATATTCTCCGTCGATATATATATGCATTTTATCCTTGCGTCCGCTTTTAGCCGTGATCTTCATTATTCGTCATCAACAGCTATGTCAAGCTTGGCTTTGGCGGAAACATTTTCTGCCGGTGCTTCATCTGCGGCAGGCTTTGCGGCAGCCTTGCCCTTGACGCCTTTCTTCGTAGAGCCGGACTTGCATGCCTGAAGCATTTTGTCCTTATCGGCATAGACCTTTGCTTTAATCTCGTCATAAAGAGCCTGATCGTTCTTCAGAAGCTCCTTAACATTTTCACGGCCCTGTCCGAGACGCGAGTCGCCGTAAGAGAACCATGCACCGCTCTTGTGGATAATATCCATTGCGACGGCAATATCAAGAAGCTCTCCGACCTTGGAAATTCCTTCGCCGTAAATGATATCAAATTCGGCCTCCTTGAACGGGGGAGCGACCTTGTTTTTGACGATTTTGACTCTGGTTCTCGAGCCTACAAATTCGCCGTTTGCGCCCTTGATCGTTTCGGCTTTTCTGACATCCATACGCATCGAAGCGTAGAACTTAAGCGCACGGCCGCCGGTCGTTGTTTCGGGATTGCCGTACATAACACCGATTTTTTCACGAAGCTGATTTATGAAAATAATGATTGTATTCGATTTGTTGATTGCGCCTGCGAGCTTTCTGAGAGCCTGCGACATAAGTCTTGCGTGCTGACCGACGTGGGAATCACCCATGTCACCCTCGATTTCCGAGCGGGGAACAAGGGCGGCAACCGAGTCGACGACAACAATGTCAATCGCACCCGAACGCACAAGAGCTTCGGCAATTTCAAGAGCCTGTTCGCCGTTATCCGGTTGGGAAACAAGCAAGGAGTCAACATCCACACCGAGGTTTGCGGCATAAACGGGGTCAAGCGCATGCTCTGCGTCGATGAAGGCGGCTTCACCGCCGGCTTTCTGAGCTTCGGCGACCGCATGCAGGGCAAGTGTAGTTTTACCGGAAGATTCCGGTCCGTATATTTCGACAATTCTGCCCTTGGGGAGTCCGCCGATACCTGTTGCGGCATCAAGAGCCATTGAGCCGGTCGAGATGGCCTCAACGTTCATGGCAACGTTCTGTCCCAAACGCATAACTGTTCCTTTTCCGTATTGTTTTTCAAGCTGAGCGATAGCTGTTTCAAGAGCTTTTTGTTTATCAGCCATTAATAATCACACTCCGTATCCGTACAAATGTTCGACGGGATATATTATACTATAAAATAATAAAAAATGCAACAACTTTTGAATAATTTCGGAAAAATATTTTATACATAAATCCGTGCATAAAAATAATGTAGATTCGACTTGTCAAGGTTAGATACTATTTGGCCGTATTTTAGACCGTTAAAAATATTCTTTGCAGTTCTTTCTATTGAAAAAACAACTTTTTATGATATACTATATAATATCATATCGTAAACGGAGGCCGGAATATGAACCTGTTGCACATGAAATACGCTGTAGAAATAGCGGAGACAAAGTCTATTAACAAGGCGGCCGAAAAGCTTTTTGTCGGTCAGTCTGCTCTTAGCCGTGCCATAAAGGATTTGGAGGCAAGTCTCGGAGTAACGCTTTTTGAAAGAAGTGCCAAAGGAATGTTCCCGACACCCGACGGTGAGGTTTTTGTCCGCTATGCAAAGACAGTATTAAAACAGGTTGATGCGATTGAAAACATGTTCAGCGGCGACCATGCCGCTAAAACTCAGTTTTCAATCTCTGTTCCGAGAGCAAGCTATATTGCCGACGCTTTTGCTAAATTTTCAAAGCTTATCGAAAAAGGAACGGATGCGGAGCTTTTTTATAAGGAAACAAACGCCCTGCGTGCAATTAAAAATCTGCTCAATGACGAATTCAAGCTCGGAATAGTTCGCTATGCCGAGAGCTTTGATAAATACTATAAAAATATGATGGATGAAAAGGGGCTGGAGTACGAGCTGATAGCCGAGTTCCGTTACAAGCTTCTTTTTCACAAGGACAGTCCGCTTGCGCAAATGGACGAGGTGACATACGACGATTTGCGTGATCTTGTTATGATTGCACACGCCGACCCGTATGTGCCGTCGCTCCCGTTTTCAGAGGTCAAAAAAGAGGAACTTCCCGATAATTCCGACAGAAAGATTCTTGTTTTTGAGCGTGCAAGTCAATTTGAATTGCTGGCCGAGAACCATGAGACCTTTATGTGGTCATCGCCGATTCCCCGTCCGCTGCTTGAACGATACGGCCTCACTCAAAGGTATTGCAGGGATAATAAAAGAGTTTACAAGGATGTTCTTATTCATCGCAAAGATTACACGCTGTCCGAGATTGACAATATGTTTATTGAGGAGCTTGTGAAAGCTAAAAGAGAAACGTTTGGAGAGGAGATGTGAGCAATGAAACTGATGATCGCATCGGATATTCACGGCAGTGCGTATTGGTGCCGCAAGCTCATTGAAAAGTACAAAGAAGAAAAAGCAGACAGGCTTATTCTGCTGGGTGATGTGCTTTATCATGGCCCGAGAAATGATTTGCCGGACGAATATGCACCCAAGAAGGTCATTGCAATGCTCAATGAAATGAAAGATGAAATTTTTTGCGTCAGAGGTAATTGTGAGGCCGAGGTCGACCAAATGGTGCTTGAATTTCCTGTTCTTGCCGATTATGCATTGCTCGATTTAGGCGAGAAAATGATATATCTGACTCACGGACATATTTATAATGAAAACAATGTGCCGCCGATGAAAAGGGGAGATGTGCTTCTCCACGGACATACCCATGTTCCTAAATGCGTTGAGCACGAAAACTATGTATACATGAACCCGGGTTCGGTTTCTATCCCGAAGGAGAACAGCTGTCACGGATATATGATACTTGAAGGCGGCGAATTCCTTTGGAAAGATTTTGACGGCAATGTAAAAAATAAATACAAAATATAAATAGAAGGCATAAGAAAAGACGGAGATCGAATTTGACCTCCGTCTTGAATTTTATACGGTTTTATTTTGCAAGTGTAACGCCTGCAACAGGAACGGCTACACTGACTTTCTGAGAGAGTGTACCGTTGAGAATCATTGATTCTGTGCTGTCAACTGCTTCCTGTGTGCCGGGGGCAGCAGCTGTGCCGAGTCTTGAAAGGTATGTTGCGCCGCCCTTGTAGTCGCCGTTGTAAGCAGGAATTTCAGGGAGTGCATTTGACTTGTCGATTTCCTTGCCGTTTTCATCATACTCAACGTTATCATAGTCAATCACCTCATTTATGGTGTTGAGATAATACTGAGCGAAGTCGTAGCGGGGAGCACAGATAAAGCCCTCATTATCGGCAAGCTTATCCGAACCGAATCCGCAGAAGAATGCATCTTCACGGTTGTCGGCAATCTCCTGGCTGTAGAAATCGGAAGCGATAACAACATTTCCGTTTGCAACGAGAGTATGGCAATCGGCCTTTACGTCCTTGCAAACTCTTGCGTCAATCTTAACCTCTGAGTAAACGGACTCTGCACCGAGTGCAAAGGCATTGAGGAGAGCAAGGCTGTCTGCCGACTGAAGAAGATAACCTATCTTCGGAACCTTAAGCTCCTTAGCCTTGAGACCTGCGGCAACGCCGGAGAGATAAACCGCACCGGAGATATTAGCGGTGTAGGAATGTATGTTCTTTCCGTTATCTTCACCGTTAAATACAATATACTGAACCTTTGAATTCTGAGCATCTCCGTCAGAAGAGGTTGCAACGTACTTGTTAACAGCGGTCATATAGCCGGGATCGGCGAGAAAAACTATTGAGCACTCCTGGTTTGTAAGAGAATGAATAGCGTTGTATGCTGCCTGTTCGTCCGAAGGATCAACGTTTTCAATGTAGCGGAATCTGTCTTTGTTAATACCTGCATTGAAGGAAAGCAGATCATCAATGGCAGAAAGACACTGGAGAGTTGAAAGATCCGGAACATAATCATCCGCATCCTCACGCTGTCCGGGGACGATAACACCGATTTTGATGTTATCCTTTGTAATGTCGGTGTCATCAACCATGCTACATGAAGCGAGTGCAAAGCAAAGCATGGCGACAAGAACAAGAGCCAAGACTTTTTTGAACGTTTTCATTAAGAGTCCTCCTTAGAGAATTATACGTTTGTAAATTATAAATACATTATAGTGTATTTACAGATGAAAATCAAGGAAAATTTTCAAAACTGTACCGTAATGATACAAATAAAGGAAGTATTTTTGTTCACATGGTAATATTTGTATAAAAATATTTTATATGGAGATAAGTTATTTCTTGCAAACAGCGCTTATGTGTTGTATAATTATTATGGATAATTTTTATAATGCCGAAAAGGCGGTGTATTATGGGTTACATTGAATTTGCAGATGTATATAAAAGGTATAAATCCGGTTCGGAGACGGTAAATGCTCTGGACGGGGTCAGCTTTTCCATAGAACAGGGTGAGCTTTGCGTTGTTGTCGGCCCGAGCGGTGCGGGAAAAACCACACTTCTCAACGTTTTGGGCGGTATGGACAGATGCTCGGACGGCCAGATTGCTGTAGATGACAAGATAATAACCGATTTCGGTAAGCGTATGCTGATGCTTTATCGCAGGCAGGAGGTCGGATTTATTTTTCAGTCGTATAATCTTGTGCCGAATCTCACTGCGGTCGAGAATCTTGAACTGGTTGCCAACCTCAGCGATAAGGCGGTTGACTGCATGGCCCTTTTGAGGCTTGTCGGACTGGAGAAAAGAGCCAATCTTTTCCCGTCGCAGCTTTCGGGCGGTGAGCAGCAGCGAGTTGCGATTGCAAGGGCATTGGTTAAAAAGCCCAAGCTTCTTCTTTGCGATGAGCCGACGGGTGCGCTTGACTATGAGACAGGAATTCAGGTCTTGAAGCTTATCAAAAAGGTTTCCGAAATCATGAAAATGACGGTAGTAATAATAACCCATAACCATGCGATTGCACCGATAGCAGATCGGATTATTTCGATGAAAAGCGGAAAAATAAGTAAAATTGAGATTAATGATACGCCGATGCCGGTTGAAAGGATAGAGTGGTAATGACGAAAACCCTCATTAAGGAAGCTCTTCGTTCCATTGCCGCCAACAAGCTCCGCTTCCTCTCGGTTGCAATAATTATTGCGATGGGAATGAGCTTTTATGTCGGAATAAACTCGGCAAGCCCGGCTATGAACTATGAGGCGAACGAGTATTTTGACCGGAATAATTTGATGGACGTTTATGTTTCATCGTCAATTCCTTTCACGAACGAAGATATAAAAAAAATTAAAAATATAAAGAATGTTACTCAGGTTATGCCGTCAAGCTACATTGACGGTTATGCAACCCTTGGCAGAGAAACGCTTGTTAATAAAAACGGTACAGAGCTTGTTTTCAGAATAAGCTCTCTTGATGTTGAAAAGGAAAAGAAGTTTCTTCAAGGGGAGAAAGATTCAACATTTTTGAACCGTCTTGACCTCAAAGAGGGCCGATTGCCCGAGAAGGTCGGGGAGTGCGTCGTTGACGAGAAGTCAGCCGAGCTTTATGACGATATCGAGATCGGCAAGACGCTGAATATAAACGACGCCGACAGCAGTGCGGGAGTTTCGTTAGAGAGCACTAAGTTTGTAATAGTCGGAACGGTTACGTCGCCGATTTACATCTCACTGGACAGAGGACAGACAAAGCTCGGCACGGGAAATCTTGATTCATATATTTATGTTTTGCCGGAGGCTTTTTCCTCAAGCGAGGTTAATGAGCTTGCCGTTAAGATGAAGTATTCCGACGCCTTGGATACTTTCTCGGACGAATATTCCGACCGTGCCAACCTTATAGCCGAGCAAATCGGAGCGATTTCCAAGGACGCCATTGATTCAAAGCTCGTTGAGTTGAAAAATGAGTATACGCAGAAGATAAAGGACAAAGAGGCGGAGATAAAAGCTTTTTCCGAAACGAGCAGCAAGCAGCTTGAAGAAAAAGAAGCGTCAATTAAAGAGTTTAAGGAATATGTTGACAGCGAGGATAAGATACTAAAAGACCTGAAAGCTTCAAATGAAAGCAAAACAAAATCTGCCGCATCAACGTTAAGCGGTCTTGAAAGTCGGCTTTCCACCGTCCGGAAAAGCTATGATGCACATGTTAAATCGAGAGACAGTCAAAGCTCTGAAATAAAGGGCTACAGTGAGTTAAAAAAGCTGTATGACGATCTTAACAAAAAGCATACTGCGTCCAAAACGGAATTGGATTCGCTTGAGGGCAATTATCTAAACAAAAAGAGCGAGCTCGGCGCAAAAAATGCCGAGATAGCTCGCCATGAAAGCAATATTTCAAGCTATGAATCGACAATTTCAAAGCTGACATCCGAGATAGAGGAGCTTGATAAGACAATTTCGTCAATCAACTCAAACATGAGCTATTATAATCAGCGTGTTGATTATCAGAATTCCGTTGTTAACGGTATCAAAGCGGACATCAAAAAGCAGAATGATATTATTTCCGATTCCGCAGCGACGAATGAAGAAAAGCTTTCGGCATTGAGCAAAAGGACAAAGCTCAACAGCGACCTTTCAAGGGCACAAAAAGAGCTGACTTCGAGAAAGACCGAGCTTGAAAACGCACAGTCTCAGCTTGCGGCGGCTAAGTCCGAAAAGGCGAAAAAGGAAACCGAAAAGAAGAATTATTCGCTTGCCCTTTCAAATGAAAGAACGGCACTCTCAACGGCAAAATCACAGAGAGATATTCTGAGAACCGAGTGCTCGAACGCTGCGACAAATTATAATTCTGCCAAAAAGAATTATGATGCGGATTCGGCTACGCTTGCGAAATATGTTTCTTCAATGAATGAGCTGACGAAAGGTCAGAGCAGTCTCACAAAGCTCATCGCCCTGGTCGAAAGCGAAGCCGAGGAGATTGAAACTCTCAAAAGACGTGTGACAGAGGCGCAAATCAACTATACGCTTGCCGCAAGGAACAGCTCGATTGAAATCACAAAGGCCGAGTATGACTTAAAGGTTGCGAAAAGCCGCTATGGAACGGTTGATGATGAATACACAGAGCTGAAAAACGATATCGACAGTAAAACAGATACGTTGAACGGCGAGCTGAGAAATTATCAGACAACACTCAACAATCTTGCAAATCTCAGGTGGAATGCGATCCCGAGAAATGATTTTTCGGGAATGGGGAGCTTAGCCGTCAGCCTTGAAAATATCAAGTCAATGTCGACTGTTTTCCCGATTGTATTTTTCCTCACGGCTATGATAGCTTGTCTTGTTATCATGATAAAGAATGTTGAGGAAGAAAGAAAAGGAATCGGCGTTTTGAAAGCGCTTGGATATTCAAATCTTTCCATTGCATGCAAGTTCCTTCTTTACGCCTTGCTCGCATGGATAATAGGAATTTTCGCCGGAACCGTTATGGGCACATGCGTGCTCCCGTTTGTAATCTGCTCAATTTACAACATGACTTACAGCGTTCCGAATGTTGGCACTGTTTTCCTTGCGGATTATGTTTTCTTCGGAATTGCACTTTCATTTATAATGATTGTTACGGCGACGTTGATTGCCGTCATTCATGAGATAAGGCACAACCCGGCGATTTTGATGCGGCCGAAAAATATCGCTTATAACCGCCGTCATATATTGGAAAAAATCCCCGGTCTTTGGGGAAAAATGAGCTACGGAATGATCGTTGTTGCAAGAACGGTTTCACGAAGCAGAGAGAGAGTAACAGCCGGAACACTCGGTATTGCATGCTGCACTGCTTTGATTCTTTCCTCACTCGGATTGATTAATTCAACAACGGCAGTTTCCGGTGCACAATATGCCGATGACGGAGTGTTTAAGTATGATATAATGTTTGTTCTCAGAACTCCGCAGCAGGACGACGCAAAGGTGCTCAAGAAAATTCAGAGCGACCAACGAACTCAAAATGCAACACTTTTTTGCAACCGAAGTGCATTTGCCTTTGCCGGTGAAACGGCGCAGGTTAAGCGAACGGTCAGCATTATCACAATGAAAAGCAGCGAAGAAATCTCAGACTATGTTAATCTTAATTTGACTGCCGGCAGCCTTGATTTTGGCAATGGTAATGTAATTATAACAAGTCAGATGGCTCAGGATCTCGGAATAAATGTCGGCGGAGAGATTTATTTGTCGTCATCAGACGGCGTGAAGCGAAGCGCAACGGTCAGCGGAATTGTGACGAATTATACCAATCATTATGTCTATATGACCGATGAAACCTATAAGGAGGTTTTCGGAGCAGAGCCGCAGTGCAAGTATATAATCGTTGCCGCAAAGTCATATGTTGACGAGCAGGATATAAAAAATCTCGCTTCCGATTTCCTTAAGGAAGATATTGTAACGGGTGCGTCAACCGCTTCCGAGATGGCAAGCTCCGTTGATGTTTCCATAAGCCGAATTCTTGCTGTCGTTATGATGTTTGTCCTTTCTGCGTGTCTGCTTGCGTTGATAGTTATGTACACAAACTCTAACGTCAACCTCAGCGAGCGTACAAGAGAAATTGCTAACATTAAGGTTATCGGTTTTAGCGATCACGAGGTTTTGATATATGTTATCCGTGAAAGCGTGATTTCAACTGTTTACGGAGTTGTAATCGGATTGATTGCCGGAATTTTCCTTCATAAGGTTTTGGTCGGCTTTATCTCGGTTGACAACATCGTTTACAGCAGCTCGATCGCATGGTGGAGCTATCTTGTAACGATTGCTATTATTTCATTGATATCGCTCATTTCGTCGTTGCCTATCAGGTATAAGATAGATAGAATTAACATGGCGGAGACGCTCAAGGAAATTGAATAGAAACTCTTGCATAACAGAACGAAAAAACACAGAGATCAGTGACCTCTGTGTTTTTCTTTTCGTTTCTGTTGTTTCAGCTCAAACCGCCATTCTTTTTCGGCATCACGCTGTTGCTTGCTGAGAGTTTTGCGTTTAAGCTTGTTTTCCTCTCGCTGAAGCTGTAAAGCCTGCTGGCTTTTTGTTCCGATCCCGCTTTGAGCCGTCAACTTCTTTGCTTCTCGCTGCTTGCGCTTCGGATTTGTCGAGTCATTTTTTACAGCCGTTTCAACAGACGGACTGAATTTCAGCCTGCAATAATTTTTTTGAATGTAATTCAAAACCTCAAAGTCTTTCGGCTCTGCGCCGAAGGTGACCTTGCAAACGGACAGCCATCCGTTTTCTGTTCGTTCAAACACCCCAACCCAAAACGGGTCATCAAAAAATACCGTCAGTCTGGTCATCGTGTCCATACGAATCCCTCCAAAAATATATTTCAGGGAACGGACGACCCGGAGGGGAGGGTTACTTACCTGAGTGAACTCAGACGGCCGGGCTACCTACCGGCTCTGGTGCAGAAAGCACGTTGCGTTTTTATCCCTGCGTAAAATGCACTTACGCATTGTTACCAATTATATTTTGCAAATATTTGAGCGACTCTTTAATATTATTTTCTTCCTTGAAATTGTCGCGATAAAGCTCAATTACGGCAGTTTTGTCGTAGCCGTGCGCTTTCAGCGCCTTGAAAAGCTTTCCAAAATCGTATTTGCCTGCGCCGGGGGCAAGGCAGTCGTGCTCTGCCGTACCGTCGCTCAGATGTACCTGAGCTATTTTACCGCCGAGCAGGTTAATGAACTCAAATTCGTTTTGATTTGTCCTGCGGCATTGCTTGATGTCCAGCACCGCTTTGAAATCATCACCTACAAGGTCGGCAACCTTTTTCATATAGTGAGGGTCGGAGCACAGGCAATTATTCACATTCTCATGAGCGATAAAAACGCCCTCTTTTCTTGCCGCATTGTGCAAATTAAGATAGTTCTCGGCATATAATTCAGGGGAATATCTTTTTCGGCTTTTTCCTCCGTGGAGAACAACCAGCTGAGCACCGAGCATATTCGCTGCGGCAAAATATCGCTTATAAAAATCAATGCTGTCATTTGTGCGCCGTTCATAATTGCTGAAGAACATAAACGGCTCAAATGCCGATGTAAAAGGGTGAATCGAGCGCACCTGTATACCATAGTATTCCCTGATTCGGCAAAGCTTCTTTAGATATTCGCTCTCAAGCTCGCAGGCAGAATTAAAAAATATCTCCGCCGTTTTCGCTCCCGAGCGTCCGACCGCTTCAAAGGATTCCTCAATCAGCGCCGGATAGAAGCACGAGGAGGAAACTCCGATTTCCATATCAACACCTGCCTTTTCTACGGATATTTTAGCACCATATTCGCTTTCGGTAAAGAGTTTTTTTCTGTTATTTGCAGAAAATATTATCAAATTGTTAATTTTTTCAAAAACACTTGATTTTTACAATAATCGGGCTATAATATATTTAGCACTCAGGGAACAAGAGTGCTAAAACGATAAATATTTAGTTTTTATAGGAGGCTTTCACAATGAAAATCAAACCGCTTGCAGACCGTGTTGTTGTTAAGATGACAGAGGCTGAAGAAAAAACACAGAGTGGAATCATTCTTGCTTCTTCCGCTAAGGAGAAACCGCAGATCGCTGAGGTTCTTGCCGTAGGTCCGGGAGGACTTGTTGACGGCAAGGAGGTTGAAATGTATGTTAAGGTCGGCGATAAGGTAATCACCGGCAAATATGCAGGCACAGAGGTCAAGCTCGATAAAGAAGAGTACATCATCGTTCGTCAGAGCGATATTCTTGCAATAGTAGAATAACAGGAGGAATTCATCATGGCTAAACAGATTATTTACGGAGAAGAAGCCAGAAAGGCTCTCCAGGCAGGTATTGATAAGCTTGCCGATACAGTTAAAATCACACTCGGCCCCAAGGGCAGAAACGTTGTTCTTGACAAGAAGTACGGCTCACCGTTAATCACAAACGATGGCGTTACAATCGCTAAGGACGTTGAACTTGAGGATCCGTTCGAGAACATGGGCGCACAGCTCGTTAAGGAAGTTGCAACCAAGACAAATGACGTTGCAGGCGACGGCACAACAACCGCTACTCTTCTTGCACAGGCTTTTGTCCGTGAGGGCATGAAGAACGTTGCCGCAGGCGCAAACCCGATGGTAGTCAAGAAGGGCATCAAGATGGGCGTTGACGCAGCCGTTGAGGCTGTTAAGGCAAATTCAAAGCCTGTTACATCTTCAAACGATATCGCCCGTGTTGCTACGGTTTCGGCCGCAGATGAGGAAATCGGCAAGATTATCGCCGAGGCTATGGAAAAGGTTACCGCAGACGGCGTTATCACCGTTGAGGAGTCAAAGACAGCGGTTACAGATTCCGATATCGTTGAAGGTATGCAGTTCGACCGTGGCTATATTTCACCTTACATGGTAACAGATACCGATAAGATGGAAGCAGTTATCGACGACGCTCTCATCCTTATCACAGATAAGAAGATTTCAAACATTCAGGAAATTCTTCCGCTTCTTGAGCAGGTTCTCAAGGGAGGCAAGAAGCTTGTTATTATCGCCGAGGATGTTGAGGGCGAGGCTCTTTCGACAATCCTTGTCAATAAGCTCCGTGGCACATTCACCTGCGTTGCCGTTAAGGCTCCCGGCTTCGGCGACAGACGTAAGGAAATGCTTCGTGATATCGCTATCCTTACCGGCGGCGAGGTTATCACATCCGACCTCGGACTTGAGCTTGCAGACGCAACAATGGCTCAGCTCGGTCAGGCCCGTCAGGTTAAGATTTCTAAGGAGAATACCATTATCGTTGACGGTGCAGGTGATAAGGACGAGATCAAGGGCAGAGTTGCTCAGATTAAGTCACAGCTTGAGAACACAACTTCCGACTTCGATCGTGAAAAGCTTCAGGAAAGACTTGCAAAGCTTTCGGGCGGCGTAGCTGTTATCCGTGTCGGTGCTGCTACAGAGACCGAAATGAAGGACAAGAAGCTCCGTATTGAGGATGCTCTTTCGGCAACAAAGGCAGCCGTTGAAGAGGGTACTGTTGCAGGCGGCGGCGTTGCACTTCTTAACGCTATCCCGGCTGTTAAGGCTCTCCTTGATTCAACAGAGGACGCTGACGAAAAGACAGGTATCAAGATTGTTCTTAAGGCTCTTGAAGCTCCGGCACGTCAGATTGCCGCAAACGCAGGCCTTGAGGGTTCGGTTATCGTAAACGATATCGTTTCGAGCGGCAAGACGGGCTACGGCTATAACTTCGCAACAGGCGAGTTCGTTGACATGTTCGAGGCAGGTATTCTTGACCCGACAAAGGTTACACGTTCGGCTATTCAGAATGCATCGAGCGTTGCAGCAATGGTACTCACAACAGAGTCTCTCGTTGCCGACAAGCCCGACCCGCAGGCCGACGCAGCTGCAGCCGCAGCAATGGCAAGCCAGGGCGGCGGAATGTATTAATAAACCAAAGCCGAATATATAAACGGTACCACCGCCGAGCAGTGAAAATCTGTTCGGCGGTGGTTTTGTTTTGCAGCAATCGGAGCTATGCGGTTTATATAAATCCATGCGAGACAGATAAAAAATCGGCAGAAAATTTTCGCTCACATTATAGAGCTTTTAAGCGTTCTAATCAGATATCGGCTTTTGTGTTACAGCAATATTATAAACCATATATGGTTAAAAATCAACATAAACTAACCACATATGATATAATTCAGACAAATACACAAAGAATCGGTGGTAATTTTATGCAAGAATACTACTATCCCAGATTGAAAGATATTCGTGAGGATAACGACAAAACTCAAAAGGATATTGCCGAAGTGTTAAACACAACGTATCAATATTACAGTGCATATGAGCGTGGCGTAAGAGACATTCCGAGTCACCACATTGTCACGCTTGCGAAATACTACAATGTTTCAGCCGATTATCTGCTCGGTCTGAGTAATGATAAGTAATATTTGCCGCTGAGTAGGTTCGCTGCTTTTATTTCCGTCTGACATCATAAACTAAACAACTTAAAAAGATAAAAAACGCAAGTTCGATAAATTTTCGAGCTTGCGTTTTTCTCTATATTTTTTCTATATATTTTTTAACGTTATCTATCACGGCTTCGGTCGCTTCCTCAAGCGTGCCGCCTACCTGACAGCCTGCCGCCTGCGGATGTCCGCCTCCGCCCATTGCCGCACAAATTTCGGAAACGTTAATCGGGCGGTTGCTTCTCATTGAGATTTTGTAGCTGCCGTCCTTGCGTTCACGCATTGTAACGCCGACCAGCACACCCTCAATCTGCCTCGGAAGCGATGCTATTGCATCGACCTCGCTCTCGTCGGAGCCGCTCTGACGATACATTTCCTGCGTGACCGTTATCAGTGCGCATTTGCCGTCAAGGAACATTTTCATGCCGCCGACAGCCAGCTTTTCGAGAGCGACATAGGTTCTTGTTTTCGTCTCGAACATGACCGTGTTTATTGTCACATTGTCTGCGCCGCACTCAATCATTTCCGCCGCCATACGCATTGTGCGTGGGGTGACGTTCGAATAGCGGAAGCAGCCGGTATCGGTTGAAATTCCCGTGTAGATACAATCGGCAATCTGCTTTGTCGGTTTAACCCCGAGTGCATGAATAACTTCAAGGATTATTTCGCATGCCGCCGCAGCGTTTGCTTCAAGCAAGGTTCTTTCGGCGAACATGCGGTTTGAACCGTGGTGGTCAATGCAAAGCTCAATCCTGTCGGCGAATTTCTCCTCAAAGTCCTTGCCGAGTAGCTTTGTGTCGGCCACATCAACCGCAACGAGGGTGTCAAAGGCACACTCGTCCTCGCAGACCTTTCCGAGATAATCAAATTTTTTCGCAATCGTGTCATTACACCTGACGTTTGCACTTTTGCCGAGAGCTTCAAGTGCATATTTGAGCGCAAAAGCCGAGCCGAGCGTGTCTCCGTCCGGGTGCGAATGGGTCAATATCAAAAAATTGTCCCTTGATTTTAAAAATTCAACCGCCGTTTCAAGATTGATAACCATTAGTCCTCAGTCCTCAAATCATCCATAATCTTAACAATATGCATACCGTGCTCGATGGAATCATCGGCAACAAAGCTAAGCTCGGGAGTTTTCCTCAGGTGAAGCCGCTTGCCGACCTCTCTGCGGATATAGCCCGTTGCGCTCTTAAGACCTTTAACGGCCTCTTTGGCAACGTCAAGCCCCTCCATTGCACTGATATAAACCTTGGCGTAGGAGGCATCGGAGCTGACTTCGACCCTCACCACGGTAAGCATTTTATCCATTACCCTCGGATCTTTAAGCTCTCTTATTACCGCAATAATTTCACGCTTAATGTCCTCGGATACTCTGTCTATTCTGTAACCTGCCATAAGCTACCTCTTAATCTCTGTATTCTTCGACAGTGTAGGCTTCAAATATGTCGCCCTCCTTGATGTCGGAGAACTTTGTAAGACCGATACCGCACTCATAGTTGGAAGCGACCTCTTTCACGTCGTCCTTGAATCGGCGAAGCGAAGCAATGTCGTCAACAGCAAGCACGATGCCGTCACGGACAACACGAACCTTTGAGTTCCTTGTAATCTTTCCGTCAAGAACATAGCAGCCTGCAATTTTGCCGACGGAGGAAATCGTAATAACGTTTCTGACCTCGGCACGGCCCTGCTCAACCTCACGGAATTTCGGAGCAAGCATACCCTTGATTGCCGCCTGAATCTCCTCGATACAGTCGTAGATAATTCTGTACATTCTCATCTCAACGCCGTCACGCTCTGCAAGGTTGATAGCAACCGGATCGGGACGAACATTGAAGCCGACGATAATTGCGTCGGAAGCGTTTGCAAGCATAACATCTGATTCGCTCGGAGCACCGACTCCGCTGTGGATAACACGAACTCGGACTTCCTCGTTTGAGAGCTTCTCGAGGCTCTGTTTAACAGCCTCAGCCGAGCCCTGAACGTCAGCCTTAACGATTATGTTAAGCTCCTTCATCTCGCCGTCCTTGAGAGAATCAAAGAGATTGTCGAGAGTAACCTTCTGAACAGACTTGAACTGCTCCTCCTTGGCCTCTGCCTTTCTCTGCTCAACAAGCTCACGGGCAAGACGCTCGTCTGTTACGGCATCAAAGATATCGCCTGAATTCGGAACATCAGCAAGGCCGGTAATCTCAACCGGAACGGACGGGCCTGCAGATTTGATCTTTCTGCCCTTGTCGTCAACCATTACGCGGACACGGCCGACAGACTGACCGGCAACGATGATGTCGCCTGAATTAAGCGTACCCTTCTGAACAAGGAGGGTTGCGATTGGGCCTCTGCCCTTATCAAGACGAGCTTCGATAACGATACCCTTTGCCGCTCTGTTCGGGTTAGCCTTAAGCTCCTGCATTTCGGCAACGAGGAGAATGCTTTCAAGCAGCTTGTCGATACCCATATGCGTTTTTGCCGATACGGGTACGCAGATGATGTCGCCGCCCCATTCCTCGGGAACAAGGCTGTGCTCGGTGAGCTGCTGCATGATTCTGTCCGGATTTGCACCCGGTCTGTCCATCTTGTTGATAGCAACGATAATCTGAACGTCTGCTGCCTTGGCATGGTTGATAGCCTCGATTGTCTGCGGCATGATACCGTCATCGGCGGCAACAACAAGAACAGCAATATCCGTTGCCTGTGCGCCTCTTGCACGCATGGATGTAAATGCGGCGTGACCCGGAGTGTCAAGGAATGTAATCTTCTGACCGTTGAGGTCAACTCTGTAAGCGCCTATATGCTGGGTAATTCCGCCGGCTTCGGTCGAGGTAACGGAGGTGTGTCTGATTGCATCAAGGAGAGATGTTTTGCCGTGGTCAACGTGACCCATTACGCATACAACGGGATCACGGGCAACAAGATCCTTATCGTCATCCTCGCTGTCGTCGATAATTCTGTCCTCGATTGTAACAACAACTGCCTTTTCGCACTTTGCACCAAGCTCGGTTGCAACGATTTCGGCTGTATCGTAGTCGATAACCTCATTGACCGTTGCCATCTGACCGAGGGCGAAGAGCTTTTTGATAACCTCTGCCGCCGTCATGTGGAGAAGTGCGGCAAGGTCGCCGACCGTAATCTCCTCGGGAACCTGAATGTGAAGCTGCGGCTTCTTTGCTCTCTCGGCCGCAATTCTCTTGAGCCTTTCCGCTTCGGTCTCACGGCGAGATTTCATACCGGGTCTGCGCTGCTGAGACTTCTGCTTGAGCTTCTGCTTGTTGACCGTTCTGTCGCTTCTTCTGTCCTGATTGACGGGAGAAATATTCTCGTACTTTTCGTTGTATTTATCAAGGTCAACGTTGCTTGCCCTTGTGTCAATCGTTCTGAATTCGCCCTTGGTTCTGCTCTGCGGAACTGCGTTGGGGTCTTTCTGCTTTTTCTTCGGCTGATCATTATTTTTGGCCGGAGCTTTTTTCTCGTCCTTGTCGGGAGCGTCGGACTTTGTGTCCTTCTTTTTCGGCTCCTCCTTTTTATCAGCCTTTTCCTTTTTCTTTTCTTCCTTTTTCGGCTCGTTTGCCGTTGCAAAATAAGCGTCGAAGCTTTCAACGCTGTTTTCCTGCGTTACAATTTCAAATATAACGTCAAGCTCGGCCTCCTCAAGAGCCGTCATAGATTTTTTCTGTCCCTCAAAATGCTTGGTTACAATATCAAGAATTTCCTTACTGGGGCAATCAAAATCCTTTGCCACTTCGTGGACACGATATTTATTTATCATAAAATGCGTTCCTCCCCGGATTGATTTTCATTAAGTTTAGCGATCAATGACTTTGCGAAGCCTTCATCATCAACGGTGAAAACCGCCGCTTTGAAGCTCAGTGCCTGCTTAATGTCAAGCATCGTGTATTTCACGTCGTAAACCGTTTTGTTGTGCGCCTTTGCAAGCCCCGATATTTCATCGGAAAGCCTTTCCGAGGCATCCGAACAGATTATGCAAAGCTTTGCCTTGCCGCTGTTGATTGCCTGCTTGCAAGCGTCATGGCCCAGGCTGAGCCTGCCTGCACGTCTGCAAAGGCCTAAAAGATTGAGCACCGAATCATTCATCGTTTTTTAGCTCCTCTGCCATTTTATCGTAGACCTCGTCGGGAATTCGGCACAGGAATGATTTTTCGATTCTTTTTGCTTTTCTCGCTTTTTTGAGACATTCGACATCACGGCAGATATAAGCCCCTCTGCCGTTCTTTCTGCCCGTAAGGTCAAGAACAATCTCGTCCTCGGGAGTTTTAACAACACGAACAAGCTCTTTCTTCGGCTTCATCTCGCCGCAGCCCATGCATTTGCGCAATGGGATTTTCTTCTGCTGCATTCCTGCACCTCCTTTAAAATTAAAGCTCTACCGACGGGTCGGTCTTTCCGCTCTCGGGCTTAATATCTATCTTCCAGCCCGTAAGCTTAGCGGCAAGTCTTGCGTTCTGTCCCTTGTTGCCGATAGCGAGCGAAAGCTGAAGGTCGGGAACAATAACTCGGCATGACTTTTCTGCGTTTTCATCTATTGTGACCGAAATGACCTCTGCCGGAGCAAGGGAAGCGGCAATGAACTCTTTCGGATCGTCGCTGTATTTAACAATGTCTATCTTCTCGCCGTAGAGCATATCAACAATCTTGCCTACACGGGCACCTCTCGGGCCTATGCATGCGCCGACTGCGTCAACGTTCTCATCTGCCGAATAAACGGCGATCTTCGTCCTTGAACCCGCTTCACGGGAAACAGCCTTAATCTCAACCGTTCCGTCATAGATCTCGGGAACTTCGGACTCAAACAGTCTCTTGACAAGGCCGGGGTGAGTTCTTGAAATTGTAACTCTCGGGCCTCTTCTGCCTTCCTTGGCGTCTGCAACGCCGGCAATGTAGACCTTGATGAGCATGCCGGGAAGAAGCGTTTCGTTCGGGATCTGCTCGCTTCTGAAGAGCGGCTCCTGAGCCTTGCCGATTTCGACGATAGCGTCCTTTGTCTCGGGGTCAACTCGTGAAACCTTAGCTGTGACAATCTCCTGATTGTGAGCCTGGAACTCTTCACGAAGTCTGCCGTGCTCGGCCTCACGAATACCCTGACGGATAACGTGCTTGCCCTTATCGGCTGCAATTCTGCTGACCTCTTTCGTCTCAAGCTCAATCTCAATGATATCGCCGACCATAGCTGTCGGCTTGTATTTCTGTGCCTGCTCAACAGTCAAATCCTCGTCGGGATCAATAACCTCGGAGACAACGTTCTTTCTAACGAAAACACGAATTGTCTTCTTCTCCGGGTCAAGCTCGCAGAAAACGATGTCCTTGTTGTTGTAGTCACGCTTGATTGCCGTGACAAGTGCTTTTTGAATACCCTCGCAGAGTACGTCCATCGGTATTCCTTTTTCTTTTTCAAGCATTTCAAGTGCCATAAAAAGCTCTTTGTTTACCATTGTTCTTCTCCTCCGAAATCATCAAGTTTAACATAAGATGTTTCTTTTTTATTTATAACGAGCTTCGCCCCGTCCTGAGTAAGAAGCTCAAAATTTCCGTTGTCGTAGCTTTCGAGAGTGCCCTTATACTCTCTGCAGCCCTCAAGCGGACGAATCAGCTTAACCTGAATCGGTTTGCCGATGCATTTTTCAAAATGGCTGTCTCTTTTGAGACTGCGCTCCAGTCCGGGAGAGCAAACCTCAAGGCAATAGCTCTGCTCGATCGGGTCAGCCTCGTCAAGCGGCTTATCGAGAGCGTGGCTCATATCAACACAATCGTCGATTGAAACTCCGCCGTCCTTGTCGATGAAAACTCTGAGAAACCAGTCTGCACCTTCTTTTTCAAAGCGCACGTCCCAAAGCTCAAGGCCGAGTCTCTCGGCAATCGGCTGAGCAATATCCCAAACGGTGTTGACGGTGATTCCGCCCTTTCCTTTTGAAGCCATTGTAACGCCTCCTTTACAATACAAAGGAGCGGGTCGCCCCACTCCTTTGTCAATACCTTAGTTAATTTACATATATATAATACCACACTATAATGTAAATATCAAGTGTTTTTTATTATTTCTTTTTCTTCATGCCTTTGAGCGGATTTTCCGGCTTTACGCCGCCTGTAAGGAAGCCGCTGATATACATGAGGTACGCTGCAAGAATTGAAACAACAACGCAAATCGGGATAAGTGTTCCTGTGCCGAGGCTGCCGTCAAACATAAGCACGATAACGGCTGCGATAACGGGAACGAATGAAATTCTCCAGTGCTTTGCAAGATATCCTGCACCGAGGGCACCGAAAAGTGCCGGGAGAACCTGATCGAATGCAGGCTTGAGCGCCGAGTCATCACCCGTAAGAGCAGGGAGGACAGGCGTGAGTGCAAGAACGCCAACCGCAAGAATGACTGTTGTAACAATAGATGACGTAGCCGTTGCGATTGTTGAGATAACCTCGTCCGCCTCTGTGCCGGGCTTCGTCTTTGCAAGCTCACGGGAATTGAGAACGCAGGGAAGCTTGAGGTTTGTGATGTTACCTGTAACAAATGAAAGATATGTTGCACCCGTGCCGAGCATAGGAGCGTAAACAATAATTTCAAGAACAGCCGATGTCCAGAAAATCGGAATAACCTTCAAAAGACCTTTGAAAACCTGATTGAATGTCGGCCATGCGTCAAACTTTATGCATATTGCAACGGGAACAGCGACCAGAACGCAGATCGCCGTAACCATGAAGATACGTCCCCATGTATGGGTAGAGTCCATATAATTACGTTTTGTCTTGTTCATACGATCGGCCTCCATTCAAATGTTGAAATGCTTGCGGGAAGAACATAATGCATAAGTACAGCCATGCCCATGCCGGCGAACATACCGATCGGCATGACGAACGGCTCAAATTTTTCCCACTTGAACTTCTTGCAAAGTGCCTGAAGAACAACAACGACTATAACGGAGGTGATGAGAACGGTAACTGACATAACACCTGCGCCCATTCCGACCGGTGTAAGCTTGCCGTTTTCTTTGATAGTCGGAGCTGTACCTGCGATTGCATTACCGATGAATGCCGAAATAAGTCCGATGAATGTAGCGGCGGAGATAATGTCGCCGAACTTGTTGTCACCGCTTGAATTATTTGTTACCTGACCGACCTTGCTCTGAATTTTCTTGAGGAAAATCGGAATGAGCAGAAGCGAGAAGATAACACCGATTGTCATAACCCATGAAACGGCAGCGAAAATTTTCGGGTCTGTTATGTTCTGACCGAAAACAGCAATGCTTGAACCGTCCTGGAAGGATTCGAGAGCCGCCTGAGCCGCCGTAACCTCATACTGAAGGTTGCCGACAACGGTAAGACGAATCCACGGAAGAACAATTCCGAGTGTGCTTGCCAGAGTAACAACGGTCGCAAAAATCGCAATGGCCGGAGCTATTGTGAAAAGTGCGCTTGAAGTAACCGCCTTTTTCATGTCTGAGGCTGTGAGGCCGACCTCTTTGCCGTGTTTCCATGCACGAATGAGGAAAAACAGGGACTGTGCAAGGACAAAGACAATGACCATTGCCGCAAGTCCGTACATAAATCCGCTTTCTTTAAAATCTTGCATTACATATCCCCCTTGAAACTTGTTGATATGTGTTTTATTCTATCACAATATGTATTCCGCCGTCAAGAAAATAATGAAAAAGGGGAGGTATCGTCCTTGACGACGGAGGGGATAAATAAAAATGACAGATTAAGCTGAAATCTTTATGGTGCGATGTGGGCATCGCACCCTACGATAGGCACAGAAAAGTAATGTTACGCAGAGTTACGATAAAAGCACATTCCGTAGGGGTCGATGACTACATCGACCCAAAAGATTTTTGCAAAAAGCCTTAAGTTAATGACATTGCCTCAAGAGGACGGCCACGAAGTTTTTGCACTGAAATCTGATAATTTTGCTTCAGACGCAGTTTTTCTTACTCTCATCAAGGGGGATATTAAATCAAACCGCATTGCTCGATTGCTGCGAAACAAAAACCACCGCCGAACAGAATATGTTCAACGGTGATATATGTTATTTTTTTAATCCTTTAGCAAGCGTAATTAAAGTATCCAGCTGCTGATTGCTTAAACCTCTGACCGCCTGTGCAAGCTCTGTTTCTTTTGACGGATTTACGGAATCCGTTTCAAAAAATTCCGCCGGAGTTATTCCGAGATATTCACATATATAAAAGAATACTGTCATTGACGGATAGTTTACGGCGTTTTCAATACTATTTATATATCCGGGACTTTGCCCCAAAGATAAGCTCATATCCCTTGCAGATACTCCCTTGTTTTTTCTTAATTGCTCAACACGACGGCTAAATTCATTTTTATCCAAGACGAATCACCTCTATCTAATTATACCGTATAAAGAAGCATGATTCGTCCGATTATTTCGGATTTTTCTCTTGACATATCTATTTAAAACGGATATAATATTGCGTGATGTATATTTTGATTATATGTATATCTCGATTGCTGCGAAACAAAAACCGCCGCCGAACAGATTTCCTGTTAGGCAGCGGTGAGTATTAACTGTTTTAACATAAAATATTTATCTTTTGGGATACGGCTTTTGCTGAGCGGTTCGGCCGAGAATATAATCTGTTGAGGTTTCAAGAATATCGGCAAGCTCGCAAAGCATTTCAAGTTTCATTGTTCTTCTTCCGCTCTCATACATTGAATACATTGTTTGACTGATTCCGAAATGCTTAGCCAAGTCAAGCTGTGTTAAATGCTTGTCACGTCTAAGCTCTTTTAAAATGTCCGTGTAAACTGCCATAATGCCCTCCGAATATTACAGATGTTGTTATTGACAATTAGAACACATTTTGATATAACGATGTTGAAATATTACATACGTTGTAATATCGCATAGCTCGATTGCTGCGAAACAAAAACCGCCGCCGAACAGATTTTCACTGCTCGGCGGCGTGTTCTATTCGGTTTATTATTCGGCCTTGGTCTCGACGGATTCAAATACAAATCCATCGTCGGTATGCTTGCAAACATACTTGTTGCCGGAGGTGATGTGACCGTCAAGCATTTCCTCGCTGAGTTTATCCTCAATTTGCGACTGAATAGCACGTCTGAGCGGTCTTGCACCGTATACCGGGTCGAAGCCCTCGTCGGAAATCTTCTCGATTGCGCTGTCATCAAAGTCAAGCTCAATGCCCATGTCATGAACACGGTTCTTGAGTGTTTTGAGCATTCTGCGTGCGATTTCCTTGATGTCGTCCTTGTTGAGCTGCTCGAATACAATGATATCGTCAACCCTGTTAAGGAACTCGGGACGGAAGCACTTCTTCAATTCGCCCATGACTGCGTCCTTGATGTCGCTCTGGCTCATTGTGCCGTTGCCTTCCTCGCCCTTGAAGCCGAGTGCGGCGTTGCCGGCGTTTGTGATGAGCTTTGCACCGACGTTTGAAGTCATGATGATGATGCAGTTCTTGAAGTCAACCTTTCTGCCCTGCGAATCGGTGAGAACACCGTCGTCAAGGATCTGAAGGAGCATGTTGAATACATCGGGGTGAGCTTTTTCAATCTCATCGAAAAGAACCACGCTGTAGGGCTTACGGCGAACCTTTTCGGTGAGCTGACCGCCCTCGTCATATCCGACATAGCCCGGAGGTGAACCTACAAGCTTGGAGACTGTGTGCTTCTCCATGAACTCGGACATATCAAGTCTTATCATTGCGCTCTCATCGCCGAAAAGCGTTGCGGCAAGAGTCTTGCAAAGCTCTGTTTTACCTACGCCTGTCGGGCCGAGGAAGATGAACGAACCCGTGGGTCTGTTCGGGTCTTTAAGTCCGACTCTGCCGCGGCGGATAGCCTTGGCAACTGCGGAAACGGCCTGGTCCTGACCGACAATTCTTCTGTGAAGCTCCTCCTCCATGTGGAGAAGTCTTTGGCTTTCCTCCTCAGTGAGCTGAACAACGGGAATGTGCGTCCACTCGGAAACAATGGCGGCAATCTCATCGGGAGTTACAACGCCGTTTGTCTCGGAATTCTGCTTCTTCCAACTTTCCTTTGCGTTTTCAAGGTGAGCCTTAACCTCTTTTTCCTCGTCACGCAAGGCCGCTGCCTGCTCAAAGTTCTGACTGTTGACAGCCGAAGCCTTTTCTTCATTTATACGCTTGATTTTCTCTTCAAGCTCTCTGATATCCTCGGGCGGAGTGTAGGCACGCAGACGAACCTTTGAAGCCGCCTCGTCGATAAGGTCGATTGCTTTATCGGGCAGGAATCTGTCGCCGATGTATCTTGATGACATCTTGACTGCCGCTTCGATAGCCTCATCGGTAATCTTTACCTTGTGATGAGCTTCGTACTTGTCTCTGATACCCTTGAGTATCTCGACTGCCTCTTCACGGCTCGGCTCTCCGACGAGAACGGACTGGAAACGACGCTCAAGAGCGGAATCTTTTTCAATGTTCTTCCTGTATTCCTCGATTGTCGTTGCGCCGATAACCTGCATTTCGCCCCTTGCAAGAGCGGGCTTGAGAATATTTGCGGCGTCAACCGCACCCTCTGCGGCGCCTGCACCGATAAGGGTGTGAACCTCATCAATGAAGAGGATAATGTTGCCGGCCTTTGAAACCTCGTCAATAGCCGATTTAATTCTTTCCTCAAAGTCGCCACGGTATTTTGTACCTGCGACCATGCCGGTCAGGTCAAGAGCAACAATTCTCTTGTCCTTAAGAATTTCGGGAACCTCGCCCGATGCGATTTTAAGAGCCAGTCCCTCGGCGATAGCGGTTTTACCTACGCCGGGTTCACCGATAAGGCAGGGGTTGTTCTTTGTTCTGCGGCAAAGAATCTGAATAACTCTTTCAATCTCTTTCTGCCTGCCGATGACCGGGTCAATCTTGCCCTGACGTGCAATGGCGGTAAGGTCACGGCCGAACTGGTCAAGGGTCGGAGTCTCCGTCTTGCCCTTGGACTGAGTCTTGGACTTCGGACTTGCGTCGTTCTGCGAAACGTTGACTGATTTTGTGATTTCCTCTGCAACGTCTGCGGCGGAAACGTTCATCGCATCCAAAATATCCATTGCGTAGCAGCTGCTGTCACGAAGAATTGCTATCAGAAGATGCTCTGTGCCGACGTAGCCGTGGCCGAGACTTCTTGCAATCGTGACTGCTGTTTCGATAATGTTCTTGCTTCTCGGTGTGAAATCGTTCGGCGAAAGAACTGTCGGAGTGCCGATGCCGACGCTGTTTCTGACAGCGGTTTCGACATTATCCGCCGTAATGTTTCTTGCCGTGAGGGCAGTGTATGCAACGCTTCCCTCGCTTGAGAGCAGACCGAGCAGAAGATGCTCGCTGCCTATATATGTGTGACCGAGATTCTCCGCATATTCTATTGCGGCATTGAGTGCCGTGTTTGCTTTCTGAGTAAAGCCTGTAAACTTATACATAAAAATCTCTCCTTTGCTTATTGAATTTGCCTCCCTTGCGGGGAGCTTATTGTCTTTCAAAACGGGACCTGTCAGCGATTGCTTTGCAATCCGACAAGCCCCGTATCAATTATCATTGGTCATTCAAAAACACGAGGCTTTCAAAATTCCTTTTGCATCTCTTATTCGAATGCCTTTCTTACCCATTCGGCTCGGATAATGTCTCTCTCCTGCGGAGAAAGCTCCTTGCCCTCAAGGGCGTTGATTGTGGCCGGCTGAACCTTGACCGAAAGCTCATTGAGCCTCGTAATATCAAAGTCAAGCGTCTTGTTTGAGATGCCCATTCTGAGAAGCGATGCAAGCTCCATGAACTCATCACCGCTGAGAACTCTTGCATTCTGGAGAATTCCCTTTGCACGGAAGATTTTATCCTCCTCAACGGGATTTTCCAGAAGCTTTTCGGCCGCCGCACGTTCCTGTGCGACAAGCTGCAATGTAATTGACTGGAGATTGTCCAGCGCAGTTTCCTCGGAAATTCCGAGAGTTATCTGATTGCTGAGCTGGTAGACATCTCCACGGGGGCTGCTGCCTTCGCCGTAAGCACCGCGGATTACAAGTCCGAGCTTTGATACGGTTGCGGCAAGCTTGCCTATCTGACCGCAGCGGGTCAGGGCGGGCAGGTGAAGCATGACTGAGGCTCTCATTGCCGTGCCGAGATTGGTCGGACACTGGGTCAGATAACCGATTCTTTCGTCGTATGCGTAGTTGAGCTTGCTGCCGATGATGTTGTCAACCTTGTCGGCAACGCTGTATGCTTCCTTGAGCGCAAGACCTGCCATCATGACCTGAAGTCTGATGTGATCCTCCTCGCAGAGCATTATACTGATTGCTTCGTCGTCCGTCAGGAGCAAGCCTCTGCCGGCTCTGTCGGAAGCGAATTCCGGGCTGACAAGATGACGTTCGGCAAGCGATACAGCCTGTGAACGGGTGAAATCCTTCATCCATGTGAAGCCGAAGCCCCAATGGTCGTCGCTGAGCACGGCATTTTTGATTTCCTCGCAAACCTTTTCCTTGCCTTTTACGGTAAGTCGGCAGGGGAACGGGTATTCTTCAAGGTTTCTTGCAAGACGAACTCGTGTGCTGATAACAACATCGCCCTGGTCGCCGTTTTCAATATACCACTTATTCATTATTGCCTGCCTCCATTTCCTTTATTCTGTCTCTGAGGACTGCCGCCTGCTCGAAGTTCTGTTCTTCAATGGCCTTTTGCATATCCTCTTTGAGCTTCATTATCGGGTCGATTTTCGGAGCTTTTTCCTCCTCGGCAACGTGGGGAACCATTGTTGCCTGTTTGCCGGTATGCTTTATTTTACCGTGAATTCTCTGCAAACTCGGGAGAAGTTTGTCGTAAAACTTTCTGTAGCAATCGGCGCAGCCGAGACGTCCGTTTTTAACTATATCCGAGAAGGTGTATCCGCATTTCGGACATTTTTCCTCATGAGCCGAGCTGAGAAGCGGCATATCTTCACCCAAAAGTCCCGAGAAGATATTGCCGAGATCAAATCCGAAGCCGGAGAACAAATCTCCGTAGCCGAGGTGCTCGGCACAATTCTGACAAAGGTGCATTTCGGTCGTGTCGCCGTTGACAACACGCTTTACATGGGTTGTAGCTTCATTCTTTCCGCAATTCTGACACAACATATAAATCATCCTTTCGTGGTTACTGGTTAACTAACAGCATTTGTTTAAATAATGATGCTCTGACCTTGTCTCTCAGATCTGCGGGAACCTCACGCAGGCATCTTTCGCCGGTTGCCGCAAGCATAAGCTTTGAAATTTCGGGAGACAAAATGTTCTGATAATTCAGATTATATATATGCGCTTTGCAGCTTGCCTCATCAATCGAATCGCCGATTGAGTTTACAACGTGCATCAGCATTGCCGATTTGCTGTCGTATTTCGCTCGGGTGATTTTGATGTAGCCGCCGCCTCCACGTCTGCTTTCTACGATATATCCCTGCTCGGGAGTAAACCTTGAGGATATGACGTAATTAATCTGACTCGGAACACAGCCGAGATGCTGAGCCATCTCGTTTCTTTGAATCTCCGTTTCTCCGTCGTCGCTGAGCATGTCGAGGATCAGTTTGGCGATCTCATTGCTCATACTCATATCATCATCTCCTTTTGACTTTGACTTTCTTTGACCTTTTGACAAGTCAAATTATAGACCTTCTTTGACCTTTTGTCAAAAGTCAGAAAAGGTCAAAAATGTATTCTTGCAGTCCGATTTTTGAGATTATCGTTAAAATACTCTTTATTACTGATTTTTTTAAACTTTTTCGCATTTTATCTCATTTTTTATTACATATTTGTGTCTGCAATAAAAATATTTCAGCAGCAGAGTTATTATGAAATGGCGGCAAAGTCTTTGACCTTTTCGCAAAAAGAAAAGGCACACGGGAGATTAGCTCCTATGTGCCGTTAATAAATTGATTTGATTGTATCAGCCGTCGTAAACTCCCATTATAACTATACCTGCGACCGTGAGGAGAATGCACAAATAATGCTTCCATGAAAGCTTTTCCTTGAGGAAAATTCTGCCCCAGAGAACCGATGCCGCACAGTATGCGGAGATAATCGGAGCCGAGAGTGCGAAGTGATCCTTATCGGCAATAGCATAGATATATGCAAACTGGCCTGCGGTTTCAAAGGCTGCGCCGATGTATTTCGGAGCTTCCTTCTTCGGGAAGAACTTATCCTTTTTGATGAATTTAACATAAATGAAGCAAAGTATGCCGCAAATGAGGAACGTCAGCTCATATGATGTGTTGGCGGCATCCTCGTCAAGCTTTTCAAGAACAAGGCTGTCGGCAAATGATCCGAGAGCATCAAGCAGACAGTAAATGACGGGCAAAAGAATTGCGAGAATGCTCTTTGTGTATTTGTAGTTGCTTTTGCTCTGACGTGCCGCTCTGAGATCGTCATCCTCTGTCATCTCGGCAATGCTGAGTCCGACAATGCCGACTGCAACAAGTGCTATTGCAATATACTGAGCCTTAACAAGCACCGCCATGCCTGTGATAATGCTGATAATCGAAGCCAAAGTGCCCGAGGAATTGCATATCGGCGAAGAAATTGAAAGCTCAATAAAACGGAGACCGACATAGCCGATAGTCATTGACGATATATAAAGGAATGATACCGGTAAATAGGTGAGCATTGTGCGGAACGAAAACTCGACATCGGTGAAGATCAGTGTGTATGCCGCATGAAGACCCATAACTACGCCGACAGCCGTAACCATTTTCAGCGCACTGTGCTTATCCTTTGAGTCGGCACAGCCGATTTTTGAAAACAAATCCGAAAAGCTCCAGCAAAGCAGAGCAACAATAGATAAAATAAACCATTTCATAATAAAAACCTCAATAGACTAATTTTTTTTCAACATAAAGCGTTCCGTCGGTAAGGCTGATTCTGCCGAGACCGAGGAACTTCTTTTCGGGTGAATAAACACGACGGAAGCCGTCCGACTTTTCACCCTTGATTCTTTTGAGGTCGAGTTCTCCGCCGTTTTCAAAGCGTACCGTCTGCTTTTCACTGATGTTGACGGCAGGGTAGCACCGAAGCATTTCATCGCACGGGGTAATCAGCTCATTAATTCGTCCGTTGTCGGCGAATTGCTGAACCGTTTCAAGCGTAACGGTTTTGTCGATTGAAATTCCGTTGGCTTCAATGCGCCGCAGTGCGGTTATCGTGGCACCGCAGCCAAGCTCGGAACCGATATCGGCGGCAAGCGAGCGGATATATGTTCCGGCACTGCATGAGACCTCGATCTCAAATTCGTTGTTTTCGTCCGGAACGTCGAGAAGCTTTATATAGTGAATAACCACATTTCTTGCTTCTCTTTCTATTTCAATGCCCTGACGGGCAAGCTTGTAAAGACGAACGCCGTCCTTTGAAACGGCGGAATACATCGGAGGAAGTTGGTTTATTGAGCCGACAAAACGGTTGACTGCCTCGTTGAGCCTGTCAACGCTGACGTTAACGGGATTTTTCTGAAGCACCGTACCTGTAATGTCAAGCGTGTCTGTGACAGTGCCGAGTAAAATTTTTGCACGGTAAGCCTTGTCGTGCGTCGGCAGGTATTGGGAGAATCTCGTCGCTCCGCCGAGCATGACAGGAAGCACGCCGGTTGCCATAGGGTCAAGCGTGCCGGTGTGTCCTGTTTTGCTTATTTTCAATATTCTCTTGACTCTGTTTGCCGCAACGAAGGAGGTTAACCCCTCCGGTTTGTCAAGAAAAATGAAACCTGTCAAATTTATCCCTCCGAGGATCAATGGAATTTTTTAATAACGGGGCAAAGGTAAAGCACGTCGGAAACAAGCCTGAATCTGCCCTTGAAATACGGATTGTTCTTGTTTATTCTTTTCAGCTCTCTGTATTTTTTACGCAGTTCCTTGATTTTTTGCTTTTTAAATTCGGAAGTGAACTTATCACAGTATTTTGTTTGGCCGATCATTCGGGAAACGTTGTAAAGATAATCTCTGTAAACCATTTGTGCGGATTTTTCACAGTTGTTTCGAATTAGAACATCAATCTTGTTATCATAGGAGTAAATAACGTCATAGTTTTTAGCAGAAAAATCTGAACGCATTATGCTGTTGGGAGAAAGATAATAGTAATATAATTTTGCATCTGTAAAAGAAACGGTATTTGAAAGCTCAATTGTCTGATAGGCTATATAGCTATCCTCGTATCGTTTATTTATAGGAAAGCGCAATCTGTCAAAGATGGATTTGTGAAAAAAACGTGTGCAAGCCGATTCACGGTTACTTAATAACTCAAGATTCTGTAAAAGGAAATTTGAAGAATAGGTTCGTACGTTGTTGGTTATTGTGTGGTCAACAAATTTCATTTCGGATACGTCAATGGAATCGTATATAATTATTTCGCTGTTATATTCAATACAGTCAAAAAGAAGCAATTCAATAGTTTGAGGCTCAATGAAATCATCGCTGTCAATGAAGGCGATATACTCTCCGGTCATGATATCAAGCGCTGCATTTCGGGCACTTGAAAGACCTTTATTTTCTTGATGAATGACCTTAATCCTGCTGTCTTTATTTGCGTATTCATCGCAAATTTTACCTGTATTGTCAGTTGAACCGTCATCGACAACAATTATTTCAAGGTTTTTGTGTGTTTGAGCAATAACAGTGTCAAGACAAAATCCGAGATATTTCCCGGCATTATAAGCAGGAACTATAACGGAAACGAGAATATCATCATTTTTCATCAAATCACCTCATAAAAGCAATTATACAGGATTAGCGGTAAAAAGTCAAACAATGGTCGGAATTTGAACTTTAGCTGTAATAAAAAGGGCAAATGTTTGTGCAAATAAAATATCTGCATCAATATTAGTGCAAATTTAATTGTTAAATCGCCCAAAAACAGGCCGTTTAATTTGTAACAATCTTCAAAATTTGAAAAAATGAAACAATTTTTATTGACATTAATTCCCTAATGAGATATCATATAAATGTATCTTAGTCCTGTGAGGTGTGCGTATGAGCAAAATTCCGATAAATTCGGATACGGTTTATGCGGCACGTTACGGCGATAAAGCAGCAATGAATGAACTGATTTCATCTCTTGCACCGACTGTTGAGAGCATTGCCTCGGGCTATGTCGGACGGTGTCCGATGAGCCGCAGCGATCTCATTCAGGAGGGCATGATAGGTCTTCTCGGTTCTGTTTACGGGTACGACCCTGATGAGGGCGTGAGGTTTGAAACCTATGCAACGGTTTGCATTTCCAATCGCATCAAAAGTGCCGTGCGTAATCAGCTGCGGAGCAAGCATATTCCGCTGAACGGCTACGTTGATATTGACGATGTTGATATCAGCGACGATATGTCCGACCCGCAGACGATAATCGTAATGCAGGAGCAGTTTGAGGATCTCAGCGAGAGCATTGAAAAAAAGCTGACGAGTCTTGAAAAAGATGTGCTGAGGCTCCATATCGGAGGTCATAATTACAGTTCTATTGCCGAAGTGCTTTCGATAAGCGTCAAAAGTGTTGACAATGCTTTGCAAAGGGCAAGAAAAAAGCTCAAGGAAAAATGATACCCTATATGCCTGCGCTGTACATAACGTGTTAGAAACGTGCGCAGAGCGTAAATAAAAAAATTAGCGAGGTAAATAATCATGTACGAAGACAAGACGTTGGTATGTAAGGATTGCGGTCAGGAGTTCACTTTCACCGCAGGTGAGCAGGAGTTCTATGCTGAGAAAGGCTTTGTAAACGAGCCTCAGCGTTGCAAGGCTTGCCGTGACGCAAGAAAGAACGCAGCCAGAGGCGAGCGTGAAATGTTCGAAGCAACATGCGCAAACTGCGGCGGCGTTGCTAAGGTTCCTTTCCGTCCGAGAGAAGACCGTCCTGTATATTGCAGCGAGTGCTTTGCAAAGATGAAAGAAGAGGGCTAATCCGAGAATAATTGAGGAGCTGTATCAGAGTTCGTAAAGCGAACAAAGATACAGCTCTTTTTTGCTTTAATGCAGCACCGCACAAATTTTTCGCACGACTTAGGTTTTTGAAAAGCCTTTGAGAAAATCGTCAACGTCAAAGCTTTCGGATTCTTCTTCGGACGAGTTTGGTTGTGACGGCTTCTGCGGCGGATTGTAGTGCGCCTTCGGCTTGCCGAAATCCTTGAGATAGTTGTCAATTTCAGCCTCGGAAAGCTCGCCGTTGTGAGATTTCTCGGCTTTAACGGAGGATTCTTTTATAATTTCTTTAAATTGATTCGGACTGATTTCCGTATGCTTATCAAATTCCTCGGATTTTAATTCGTCGGATTCGGTTTTTTCTGTAATTATTTCTTTTTCGTTTTTAATAATCGGCTCTGCTTTCTTTGCAGATGTTTCTTTTTTCTCGGCTTCATTAAGCTCTTCCTTGCTGCCGGAAGCCTTTTTGCAATAGACGGCAACCAGCGCAAGGGAAATCAGCTGAGCCGAAAGCATGTGGATCATAAACAGCCATTTTGATTGGTGTGAAACAATGTGAAGACTGTTGGCAAGAAAAACATATAAGAAGTTATCAATAATCGAGATGTATGTTGCTCCGCTGACCTTGGCAAGCATACCCCATTTGAGGCCCGTGATGAACTCATGGATGAGATAGAAAATAATTACAAAGGCTGCAATGCTTATAATTTCCTTGCTGTAGTAGTTCATGACAAAATTACGCACAAGCTTCGGAATAATAAACGTTGTGTAAAGAAGAGCCTGGAAGGTATTTGCACTCTTAAAGACAGTCAGCTTTTCAAGCTTATGAAGCAGAAAGCCTCGAAAAAACATCTCCTTAAAGCATGCGGCAAAAAGGGAGGTTAAAATATAAATTGTAATACAAAACGCAGGGGTAAGATAGCCTTCGGTCTGGACATAGCTGAGACTAGGGGGAGTAAAAGTAACATGAATGTTATCGGGATCGGTTGACTTGAAAATAAAAAACTCAACAGCGGACACAATGAATATCGGAACGGCAGAGAAAACTGTTCCGAAAATCAAAGCGGATTTGAATTTTTCTTTTTTTCTGCTGATTCCAAAGCTTTTTAGATGTTCCCTTTTGAAAACCACAGTCATCAAAAGCACCGTGAAGCAAAGAAAACGTGAATAAAAGTTATCGCCGAGAACCGTGAGATCGGATTTAAGGAAGAATACATCCAAACAGTAGATAACAAGCATTATCAGGTACATTGAAATCAAATCGGGTAACGCTTTGCCTTTTGGATCACTCATCGGCTCACTCCTTTTTCTGAAAAATATGATTTATTATATCATGCTTTTGAAAACTAATCAATACAACAATAAAAATTTGATTCCCATGCGGGAACATACGGATGATGAGCGAAATAAATCTTATAATCGGGGCATATCTCATTAATTTTCAGCGGCAGAGTAAACATATCGCTGTTGCGATGGTAAGCACAGACGTAAAGCTTGGGACGGTGTTCTTGAATTGTTTTTATTGCTCCTTCGAGAGCTTTTTTCTCGCTGCCCTCAATGTCCATTTTGAGCAGAGTGATTTCTTTTCCTTGCAGAATGTTGTCAACGCTGTCTGCCTGCAATTCAAAATTGCCCGAAGATGAGAGCTTGGAATTTCTTCCCTTTTTCTTTTCAAAGAAAAGAGTTTCTTTTTTGTCCCATGCTGCAATGTTAAATGTTTCGATTCTTTCAAGATGTGATGTTTTGTCAATTAATTTTTTGTAATTTTTTTCGTCGGCTTCAACGGCATAAATTTTTCGATATTTGTTATCGGTTACGTTGAGAAATTCTCTTATTGTGTCACCGTCGTATGCACCGAGATCCATTAAAATTTCATCGTCGTTCGGACAAAGATAATCGGCGTAAATTTCTTCTTTATTTCGTTCGCATTTAAAAAGATATTCCGTTTTTCCGCTGACTTTAAAATTGAGAATATCAATATAGCTTTGCTTCGATTTTTCATCGCTTAAAAACGAATATGCTTTATCAAATTCTTCTTCGTGCTCTTCAATATATTCTCTCGAAAAAATTCCGTCTCCTACAACGGGAACGTCGGGGAAATAAAGTGTATGTTCCTGCGAAAGCTCTTTTACTCTTGCAAGCATTTTTTCGTCATGAACGGCGAAAGCCATCACAATAACGAAATCGGAATATTTTTCCTGAACCTCAGAGTATTTCAGAACCCTTTTGCCGTGGAAGCTGTGGCCTCGGACGAATTCGTCGCTCGCAAAAATATCGGCAAAGTCCGCACCGATGCTTTGAAGATTTTCAATAATCATATCGGCTCCGTTCCCCATGCCGTAAATGACAATGGGAAGATCGGTTTCCTTCAATGAATCCCAGACGTTTTTTTCGTGAATTTTTTCAATCATTATTTCACCGCTTTCTATTGCTAAATTACCTTGTTTTATGATATACTAAATTGAAAAAATAATCAAGGCTGTGATCAAATGAATTTTATTTTTGACGACATAAAAGTTATAGCCGACGGTGAAAAAGAAAAAATTACCGCCGAGCTTTTTAGCGAAGAAATTGAAATCAGAACAAACAAAAAGCCGCCCGTCTTTGATAAAAAAACCGGGGAATGTTTTGTCGAGCTGAAAATCATTGATGAAAGCGAAAGCGAGGATTTTTCGATTCAACACGACGAAAAAAAAATAACAGTCACGGCACATCGTTTGCGCAGCCTGATTTACGGATATTCGGTTTTTCTCAGAAAGTGCAGGACGGTTGACGGCGAGCTTGTTCTGACGAAAGATATCGGCGGAGATTATTCCCCGTATATGCCGATAAGAGGTCATCAGCTCAGCTATACGGACATGAACAATACATACGAAACATGGGACCGCAAGCAATACGAAAGATATATCCGTGACCTGATGATGTTTGGAACGAACACGGTTGAGGCTTGTCTCGGCGACGATGAAAAGCACACGGATTTAATGAAATACAGCTTTGAAGAAATCACAAAAATCAAGTCGCAAATTTGTGAAAAGCTTGATATCAATTTCTCGATTTTCTGCGCATATGCAAAGAGACTTTCCGATGAAGAAAGCAGCGATTATTTCTGCGGCTGCTGCAACGGAATTCCTAAGTTTAATTTTTATTTTCCGCCGGGAGGAGACCCGGGTGATTTGCAGGCGGAAAAATTTTTTGTGCGCTGCAAAAAGATAAAAAAAGATCTGCAAAAAGAATTTCCGAATATTGAGCTTTGGCCGTCGGCTCAGGCTCCGCATCAGTATGCCGATTGGGGCGAACGATTTATAAAAGAAATGGCAAAAAAGCCCGAAGAAATCGACGGACTTATTTACGGCCCGAATCATCCGTTTACACTTGATGAAATGCGTCGCTCGATCGACACAAAATATCGGATAAGATACTATCCGGATATTTGTCATAATCTGCGCTGTGAAATCCCCGTTCACTTTGACCGTGATGACTGGCATTATGCCTTTGCGTCGACGCTCAGCCGTGAAGCAATCAATCCGAGACCGAGCGAGTACAGATTGCTTCACCGTCTGACCAAGCAATATGTTTGCGGTAGTGTTTCCTATTCCGAGGGAGTCAATGACGACGTTAATAAATTTGTTTTCGGCGCTCTTGATTTTGATCCCGATGCCGACCTTCGTGAAATTCTCAGGGATTATGCCCGTGCGTTTTTTCCGGGTGAGGATTACGAAAAAATTGTTGACGTTATTTTCGGCATGGAGCAGAGCTGGAACGGTGACCCGGCCGAAAATTCTTCGGTTGAAAATGTTTACGGAATGCTTATTGAAATGAAGTCCGATAAGCTGATGAAAAACTGGAGATATGTTCTTTTTCTTTTCAGAGCGAGTTGCGATAAAATTATTCGTGACAGAAGAATTTTTGAGCTCAATTTAATTGATGATGCAAAGGTTCAGATAAGAAAAGGAAATATTGAACTTGCAAAAGAAATTCTATCAACGGATTTCGACGAAGAATACAAAAATCTGCGGACGGAATTATTCTCCCTTGCCGAGAAGCTTTTCAACCTCATCGGCATGCAGCTCGACGTTGAGCATTTCGGTGGAATGAACGTTGAGAGAGGCTGTGTTCTTGATACGATCGACATGCCTGTGACCGACAGAAAATATCTTTTAAATAAAATCGAAGATCACCCCGACAAGAAGTATCTTGTTGAAATAATTGACAGGAACAAGGTCGAAAAGGACGAATATTATTTCTCTTTTGCCGAGCACGGTTTTGAGGTCTGCGGCAAGCAAGAGGGAGAATTCTATATGAGTTTTCAGGGTGACGATAACGCCGATGCAAGACTTCCGATGTGCATGACTAAGGTGTACGACCATTTCAATTTTGATTGCAAGGTTTCCGGACTTACGGGCGGAGATTACGAGATGAGAGTGACGTATAAATCACGGCCGAATGATAAAATTATTCACCATAAAGTTACAATAAACGGTAACGTTATTCATGACGGTACACAGTTCGGCGGCAGACGTGACGAGAAGTATGAAAAAAAATTCCTTGCCGACGGATACAGAAGCATTGTCTATGATGTGCCGAAGAAATATTTGCAAAACGGCTGTGCCGAGCTTGAAATTACCGAACCGCTCGACGGCTTTATGATAAGCGAGTTTCGCTTTACGAAAAAGAGGTGAGCCGATGCCGAAATACAGCGTGCTGTTGACGGTTTACAACAGCGAAAAATATCTTGACGAGTGTTTTAATTCGATTTTGTCTCAGACATTTACCGATTTTGAAATTGTTGTCGTCGATGATGAGTCAACCGATTCAAGCGGAAAAATCTGCGATAAATATGCAAAAAAGGATAGCCGGATTAAGGTGATTCATAAGGCGAATGAGGGCGTAAATGTTGCCCGCAAAACCGCTTTTGAAAATTCAGCCGGTGAGTATATTTTAACAGTCGATTGCGACGATATAATTGACCTCGATTTGCTTGAAAGAGTCGATGAAATTATTAAAAAATATTCCTGCGATATTGTCATGTTCGATCTGTCGATTTTCGACAACAAAACGGGCAAGGTTACAATAAAAAAGATGGCGGAAAAAAGCTGCTTTTACGATGAAAATAATAAAAAAGAATTGTATTTGATTTTGCTGAATCGCTGCATGAATTCCCTTTGCACAAAATGCTGCCGCAGAGAAATTTATGGCAGGTCGTTTGACTTTTTGAAATATCTTTCGATGTGTCACGGCGAGGACTGGTTTCAATCTGCAGTTCAGGTTTACAAAATGAAAACAGGCTATTATCTTCGGCGACCGATGTATCATTATCGCAACCTCGGCTCGAGTCTTTCTCACAGCTTTGACCTCGATTCGTTTAGGCTCAATTCCGATTCGCTTTCGGACGTGAAAGCGATGATTATTGATGACGGATATTTTGATGCCGATGTCGAGGCAATGTGGAAAGCCTATGCGAGAAAGGTTGTCAACACTCTCTTACTCGGACTTTCTGATTCCGGTATGAGCATGAAAGAAAAAATCGGCACGGTCAAATCAGTGGCCGATACCGATATTTATAAAATTGCGATTGATAACGATGCCGATTACGGTTCGTCAAGAATGACCGTTCTGAAATTCCGCTTGCTTAAAAACAAAATGTACAGACTGCTTTTTACTCTGATGAAAAGCAGAGGTTCAGGATCTTTTTAAACGGAATATTCGACAAAGTGATGATTGATTATTAATATGATTTTTAGTTTACCGGAAGAAAATATAAGGATAAAACAGAAAAAAGCTTGCATAATTTAAAAATATATGGTATATTAATAATCACCGAAAGGGAGTAGTCGGCGAAAACCGTTACATTCAGCGTCAATTCGGTCAAAAAGACCCGCTTTTGTATTAAATGACGAGACTTTTATTGCTATTGCAGTAGAAGTCTCTTTTTTTATGCCGATTCTTCCGAAATTTTCAAAAAAGGAGTTTGTTTATGGATTTTTTCTCTTTTCTGTATCAAAATGCCGTAGATAATTTTGATTACAGAATGCTTATCATGTGGGCGATAGGCGGATTGCTGATTTTTCTTGCAATCAAAAAGAATATGGAACCGACGCTGCTTTTGCCGATAGGCTTCGGCGTTATTCTTGTTAACCTGCCGCTCTCGGGAGTGGTTGACCGTGTGGTAAACGGCTTGCCGCAGGAGGGTGCGCTCAGCATTCTCTACAAGGCAGGAATTGCAAATGAACTTTTTCCGCTGATACTTTTTATCGGCATAGGGGCAATGATCGATTTCGGACCGATTCTTGCAAATCCGAAGCTGATGATATTCGGTGCGGCAGCGCAGTTCGGAATATTTTTTACCCTTTGCACATCGTCAATGTTTTTTGACATCAAGGACGCTGCGGCGATAGCAACGATCGGAGCGGCAGACGGACCGACCGCAATAGTGGTTGCTCAAATGCTGGATTCAAAATATCTCGGCGCAATAATGGTTGCGCCATATTCCTATATGGCACTTGTACCTATTATTCAGCCACCGGTAATAAAGCTCCTTACAACGGAAAAAGAACGAAAAATACGAATGAAATATAAGCCGAATCAGGTTTCGAAGCTTACAAAAATACTGTTCCCGGTTGTGATAACAATAATTGCCGGAGTTGTTTCGCCAAACTCCGTTGCACTCGTAGGATTTCTCATGTTCGGAAATCTTATCCGTGAATGCGGTGTGCTTGATTCGCTGTCTGAAACGGCGCAAAGGGTGCTCGCAAATCTTGTCACGATTTTTCTCGGAATTACCATTGCGACACAGATGCAGTTTGACAAATTCCTTCAAAAGGAGACGCTGCTTATTCTCGGCCTCGGGTTTATTGCGTTTATATTCGATACGGCAGGCGGCGTTATTTTTGCAAAATTTTTAAATCTTTTCCTCAAGGAAAAAATCAATCCTATGATTGGTGCCGCCGGAATTTCAGCTTTTCCGATGTCGGGCCGTGTTGTTCACAAAATAGGCCTTGCCGAGGATCCACATAACTTTTTGCTTATGCAGTCGATGGGCGTTAATGTTTCGGGTCAGATTGCTTCGGTAATTGCCGGCGGTCTCATACTTAACTTTTTTGCATGATGAAAGGAGATTTATTTATGAATTTATTAGGTTTTAATCCGTACGCTTTCATAGAAACGCTCCCGTATATGGGGAAAGGTATGCTTGGAATTTTTATTGTTATAGGAATTATAATAATTTGTGCAACAATTTTGAATAAGCTGACAGGAAAGAAAAAATCAAAAGACAATAAATAAAAACAGCCGCAAAGCAAGCATCACAATTTGCTTTGCGGCTGAAATTTTTTTATTCAATACTCATTGTCGCATAGGCGTTCAATGACATATCGGCGGTATTGCCACCGATGAATTCATAATAGCCCTGTGCGCCGACCATTGCGCCGTTGTCGCCGCAATATTTAAGTTCGGGAGCGAAAAGCTCCCAGCCGTTCTTTTTGCAAAGAGCCTCCATATCCCTGCGGAGAACCGAGTTGGCCGAAACGCCGCCGGCAAGCACGATCTTTTTATAACCGAGGTCCTTTGCCGCTTTCTCCGTGTTTTCGGTCAGGCAGCGTACAACGGCCTTTATATACGATGCGCCAAGGTCGGGAACGTTTATCTCCTCGCCCTTCTGCTTTGCAATATTTATTGTGTTCAATGCGGCGGTTTTCAGCCCCGAAAAGCTGAAATCATAGGGTGCACCGTCAACTCTCGGGTGCGGCATTTTGTATGCCGTCGGGTCGCCGTCCTTTGCAACACGGTCAAGGTTAAGACCGCCTGGGTAGGGCAGACCCATCGCTCTTGCCGCTTTATCCATCGCTTCGCCTGCTGCGTCGTCATGAGTGTAGCCGACGATTTTAAACTTTGTATAGTCCCTGACCTCGACAATATGGCTGTGTCCGCCCGAAACAACAAGGCAGAGAAATTCAGGCTCAAGCTCGGGGTGGGTGATGTAGTTTGCGGCAATGTGTGAACGCAGGTGATGCACGGGAACAAGCGGAATTCCGCTCGCAAGCGACAGACCCTTTGCATAATTTACACCGACCAAAAGTGCGCCGATAAGTCCGGGCGCATATGTAACGGCGATTGCCGAAATGTCGTCAAGGGTACAGCCGGCATCGCTCAGGGCCTTGCCGATAACGCCGGAAACGGCTTCAACATGACGGCGTGAGGCAATCTCCGGCACAACTCCGCCGTAGATAATATGCTCCTGCACCTGGGAAGCTACAACGCTTGACAGTACCTTTCTGCCGTCCTCAACGACGGCGGCCGCAGTCTCGTCACACGAGGATTCGAGGGATAATATTTTCATTTGATATCACATTCTTTCAATGTCATGATGACCGCATCTTCGGCGGGATTTGTATAGAAATTTTTACGCTCGCCTGCCGTTTGGTAGCCGAGCTTTTTATACAGCGAAATCGCTTTTTCGTTGCTTCTGCGAACCTCAAGCGTAATGAATTCACACTTCCTGCCGAACGCATTTTTCTGTGCCGCCTTTAGAAGCTTTTCGCCGAGTCCGAGCCGCCTGTAATCGGGACGCACTGCGATATTGTCAATATATGCCTCGCCGCAAACCTCGTGAACGCCGATGTAGCCGAGAACATTTTTGCCCGACTGAGCGACGAGAAAATGAGCGTTATCATTATCAAGCTCCTCGGCGATTCCTTTCTCCGTCCACGGAGCGGAAAAGCAGAGCTTTTCTATCTCGGCAATTTCCGAAACATGTTCTGCCGACATAGGCTTGATTTCGGCAGTCAGGGCGTCGAGAAGCCTTGAAACGAAGCTTTCAATCTGATCCGCACAGGCGGAGTAAACGTCCTCGTCGCCGCCGTAAGGGTCGGAGATTTCAGGCTCGGGAACAATGACCTTGAATTTCGGATTCAGCGTCATGATTGCCTGCTTATGTGCCTTCGTCATGCATACCATGAGGTCGGTTTCGTTAAAAATATATTGATTGATCTGCCTTGAACGGTGGTCGGAAATGTCCGTGCCGTGCATTCTTGCCGCCCAAAGTGCAAGCGGCGATGCACTGTCGCCCGTAAATGCGCCGAGACCGCAGCTTTGACAGGTTATGTTTTCGATTTTTCTGTCGGCAATGAGCCTTTTGCAAATGCCCTCTGCCATTGCACTGCGGCAGGTATTGCCTGTGCAAACAAAGGTAATTGTCATATTATCATCCTATCAGATAGCGGCTGTCAAGCGTTCCGTTAAAGAATTCGATAACGCTTTTGGCAGCCCTGTTGTTCATTTCACGGAAATTTTCTATTGTGAACGGAGCTGTGTGAGGGGTCAGCACAACGTTCGGTAAACCGATAAGAGGGGAGTCCGTGCAAGGCTCATTGTCAAAGACATCGACCGCCGCACCGGAGAGCTTGCCGGATTTCAACGCATCGACAAGTGCATTTGTATCAACAATTTTGCTCCTTGCCGTGTTGATGAGGACTGCTCCGTTCTTCATTTTTGAAAATATTTTTTTGTCTATCATGTTGACGGTGCTTTCGTTGAGCGGAACGTTGATTGAAACGTAATCGCTTTTTGCGAGAAGCTCGTCAAGCTCGGTGTAATGTGCACCGAATTCATCCTTGGGGTGGCGGCAATAGTAAAGCACGTCCATACCGAACGGAACGGCACGCTTTGCGATTTCCTTGCCGATTCCGCCGAATCCGATAAGGCCGAGCGTGTGACTTTTTGCGCCCGGGGTCATGATTCGCTTCCATTCGCCCTTGTTCATGCTCTCGCTTTGCAGGTCGATTCGCCTTGCAAAATAGAGAATATATGCCATAACGCTTTCTGCAACCGAGCCCTCAACCGTACCGAGAGCACGGGCAACTGCTATGCCGTTCTTTTTGCAGAAATCAATGTCTATCGAATCGTAGCCGATTCCGCGGCGGGAGACAATTTTGAGATTTTTGCTTTCTTCTATTGCCTTGTTGCTGATTTTTTCGGGACCGCATATAACTGCGTCGGCATCAAGCACGAGTGAACGGATATATTCCTCGTTTGTGCCGCTGCCTATGTCCTCTTTGCTGTGATCCTCAACTTCAAATCCTGCATTTTTGAGCATTTGAAGAGCAGTTTTGTCATCTGTCGAAAAATTTCTTGCCGTAACAACAACCTTCATTTTGCATTATCCTTTTGCATCGTACCAGCTCTTGCCGCAATGAACATCTGCGGTGAGCTTGACTTTCATTTTGCAGGCGTTTTCCATCTCTTCACGAACAATTTTCTGAACCTGTTCCTGCTCATTTTCAGGAGCTTCGACAATCAGTTCGTCATGAATCTGCATGATAAGCTTCGCCTTGAGATTTTCTTTTTCAAGCCTGTCGTAGACACGAACCATTGCAATTTTGATTATGTCTGCGGCCGTTCCCTGAATCGGCATGTTTCTTGCAACACGCTCGCCGAAGTTGCGAATCATAGCATTTGATGCGGTAAGCTCGGGCAAATAGCGGCGACGCTTGAACAAAGTTTGAACGTAGCCGTCCTCCTTTGCCCGGGCAATGACGTTTTTCATATAGCTGTCAACGCCCGAGAAATGGTGAAGATATCCCTTGATGTATTTATCTGCCTCGGCTCTCGTTACACCGATGTCGTGGGCGAGCGAGAATGCGCCGATACCGTAAACTATGCCGAAATTGACCGCCTTAGCACGGCTTCTCATCAGCGGAGTTACCGCCTCAACAGGCATATTGAAAACCTGCGAAGCCGTTATTGTGTGGATATCGTCGCCGTTGTTGAAGGCGGAGATCATTGTTTCGTCGTTCGCAATGTCAGAGAGAACACGAAGCTCAATCTGCGAATAGTCGGCGTCAACAAGTACACAGCCGTCCTTGGCGATAAAGAATTTTCTAAGCTCACGTCCGACAGGTGTTCTGACGGGAATATTTTGCAGATTGGGTTCTGTCGAAGAAATTCGTCCGGTCTTTGTTTCGGTCTGGTTGAGCGTTGAATGAATTCTGCCGTCGGGCGCAATGCATTTCTGTAAGCCGTCGCAGTAGGTCGATTTGAGCTTCGCAAGCGTTCTGTATTCGAGAATGAGCGAAACTATCGGATAATCGGGTGCAAGACTTTCAAGCACGTCGGCATTGGTCGAGTATCCCGATTTTGTTTTTTTCTTTGCAGGCAGCCGGAGCTTTTCGAAAAGAATTGTTCCGAGCTGCTTTGGCGAATTTATATTGAATTCCTCGCCTGCAAGGTCGTATATCTCGCTGACAAGGGAGTTGATTTTTTCTTCAAGCACCGCTCCGTATTGTTGAATGCTCTCACGGTCAACAAGGAATCCCGTGACCTCCATTGAAGAAAGCACCTTTGAAAGCGGCATTTCAATATCGTATAAAAGGGAAAGCTGGTCATTTTCTTCAATTTGTTTGATAACCTTTTCCCATGCGCCATTTAAAGCGGCGGCTTTGAGAGCCGTCTCGTTTTCTTCGCTTATCTCGGGGCATAGCGCACCGTATTCCTGCGCCATTCTGACAGGCGAATAGTCGCTCGCCGAGGGGTTGAGAATATAGCCTGCGATCATGATGTCGCTGACTTTCCCTTTTATCCGAACGCCACGCATGAACGCCCATGAATAGAGAGACTTTGCGTTACATGTTATTTTTTCGATTTTTTCGTTTGAGAGAATATCGGCAAGCTCCGAAGCAAAGGTGAAGCTGCTGTTCTCGACGACGGCAATGAATTCGCCGCAGTCGAATGCGATTGAAATTATATCGCCGTCGGAAAATTCGGGGACAAAATAAGCTTTTTCTCCGAGCCGAATTTCAGAGAGTGAGTCAAGGTGCTTGACGGGAACACTGACCGTTTCAACATCGGTCTGCTCACTCTTGCCAAGGTCGAATTTTTCAATCATGCTGAACATTTCAAGCGAAGCGAGAAGCCTTGAAGCCTTGCCGCTTTCGGGAGCGGACGGAATGTAATAATCCATGTTTGTGTCAATCGGAGCGTCCGTGCGAATCGTACCGAGCGTGTGGCTGAGCATTGCGCTGTCCTTTGAATTGACGAGCTTTTCACGAAGCTTGTCCTTTATATCGATGGTGTCAATATTGTTGTAGATATTTTCAACCGAGCCGAAACGCTGAATCAGGTCGCCGGCGGTTTTAGGGCCTACTCCCGCAACTCCGGGAATATTATCTGAGCTGTCGCCCTGGAGAGCCTTAATTTCAATCATCTGCCACGGTTCAACGCCGTAGTCCTCTTCGATTTTCGCTTTGTCATAGGGAATAGTCTGCGTTCTGCCCATCTTTGTCGAAGCGAGAAGAACCGTAGTCGTGTCGCTGACAAGCTGCAAGCTGTCACGGTCTCCGGTTGCAATGAAGCACTTGTCTCCGTCCTTCATCTGAGCAGAGAGCGTACCGAGAATATCGTCGGCTTCCCAGCCTGCTTTTTCGACAATCTTATAACCCATGAGCGTCAAAAGCTCCTTGAGAACAGGCATCTGCTGCTTAAGCTCCTCGGGCATGGCGTGGCGGCCGGCCTTGTATTCGGAATACATTTCGTGGCGAAAGGTCGGCTTCTTGACGTCGAAGGCAACGGCAACCCTGTCCGGTTGGCAATCGCCAAGGAGCTTGTGAAAGATGTTCATGAAGCCGTAAATTCCGTTGGTGTATTTGCCGTCCTTAGTGCTCAGAAGCTTTATTCCGTAAAAAGCACGGTTGATTATACTGTTGCCGTCAATAACAAGAAGTCGCATTTTATTTCACCTTACTTAATTTAGCGTTGATTTTGTCACGGTCGGGAGTGACGTTGACCGAGTAGTAAACGTGGTATATAACCTTGCCGTAGGGCGCACCCTGAGGCTTTTTGAGATTTTTAACATATGTGTAGTCAACGGGTACAAGCTTTGCGTCACGAGCCTTTGAGTGGTAGGCGGCGATTTCGGCCGCTTCAACTATCGCTTCGTCGCTTATCTCCCTGTTGTCGCTGACTATTATAACGTGAGAGCCGGGAAATTTCTGCGTGTGAAGCCACATATCATTTTTTGCGGCCGTTTTAAGCGAAAGCTTATCGTTCTGCACATTGTTTCTGCCGACGAGAACTCGGAATCCGTCAGTCGTTCTGTATTCGATCGGAGGAAGTGTTTTTGACGATTTCTTATCCGTTCCACGCTTTTTCTTGACATAACCGCCGAGTGAAAGCTCGTTGCGAATTTCATCAATTTCAGCCTGCGTATCAGCTCTCTCAAGTGAGTCGGCAACCGTTTCGAGGTAAGCAAGCTCCTGTTTACTCTCCTCAATGAAGCCTGTAAGAAGCTGTTCGGCGGTCTTTGCCTTGCGATATTCCTTGAAATATTTTTGTGCGTTCTGTGCCGGAGATTTTGACGGGTCGGCCTTAATTCTTATCGGCTTGTCTTCATCATAATAATTTTCAAGGTCATAGAAAAGCGCACCTTTTTCGAGTCTGTAAAGGTTTGCGTTGATAAGCTCGGCATTGATTCTTAGCTTTTCTCTGTCCGCACAGTGAGCCAGCTCTGCCTGCCTCAGGCTGAGCTTTTTTGAAACTCTCGCTATTGCCGAATTGAGCAGCTTAACCAGGTCCTGACCCTTTTGCTTCGTGCGTTCAAGACGGTCACATTCATAGTAGAATTCGTCAAGAAGCTCGGAAAAGCTTGACTTTATCTCCGTCCTGTAGCGGTCGCCGTACTGCCTGATAGGGAAGAAAGAAAAGTCAACCGGCTTGCCTGTTTCGTCCTTGAGCATAAACGGAACACCGGATTCATTCATGATGATATTGCGTAAATCATCAAGATTTTTTGAGAGATACTCAAAGCCCTTGTCACTGATCTCGTCAGTGTAAAGTTCGCCGTACTCTCCGCAAAGCTCACGGCAGGTGAGGGGAGAAGCACCCTGCAAGGTGCCGAGCACGGCGGACGAGAGAGATTTTGACGGGAAAGTCTTAATCTGTGCGATGATATTCTCTGTCGTATGGTCGGTTATGTTGAGCTTGCTTTGCGGCGGCGGTGCAATGTATTTGAAGCCGGGCAGAATCTGACGAACCGCCGACTGGCTGAGGTCAACACGTTTGATTGCGTCAACGATTTTTCCGTCGCCGTCGAAGAGAATGATATTTGAATATTTTGCCATTATCTCAATGGAGAGAATGAGCTTTATTTTATCGCCGATTTCGTTCGTGGCGTTAAAGTCAAGGTAAAGTATTCGGTCAAGACCCGATTGACGGATATCGACAAGCTGAGCGTTGAGCAGTTTTTTTCTCATCAGCATGCAAAACATCGGCGGAACAGCCGGATTCTCGGGTGCGTACTCTGTCAGATGAATTCTCGGGCTGTTGCCCCTTATCGAAAGGAAAAGCTTCTTTGCTCCGCTTTTTCCGCGTAGGTGAATAACCAGCTCCTCACGGGAGGGCTGGTGAACCTTTTCAACTCTGCTGAATGCGATTTCTCTGAGCAGCTCGTCTTTAATTTTGCTGAGAAATATTCCGTCAAGTGCCATAATTACCTCAAATAAATTTTATCGGATTTTCCTGTTTAATGTCAATGATTTCAATGTCGGGGAACTGTGCCTGCAATTTTTTAACAAGAACGGGAACAACGATGATTTCCGTTTCGTAATGCCCGGCCGCAATGAGCGTTATGCCTGCTTGAACACAGTCGAGAAAGTTATGATGCGATGCGTCGCCCGTGATGAAAGCGTCAATTTCACCTGCCGCTTCAATCAGCGAGCAGCCTGCACCGGTGCAGATTGCGATTTTTTTAATTGTTTTGCCTGCGTCGGCATAGCGTACTTTCGTATTGAGAGTATTGGCAATTTTACCCGCAAGCTCCTGTGCTGTGGTCGGTTCAACCGTTCCGAGCCTTAATATCGGGTCGTCGGCACGGGTGACGTTTATTCCGAGCAGTTCCGCAAGGCTGTCGTTCGTTCCGCCGTCCGCTATATCGAGCGGAGTGTGACAGCAGAGTGCATTGATCGAGCTTGCAACAAGCTCATACGGCACGCTGCCCTTTGTTACGGATTTGATAGGGTTGAAAATGACAGGGTGGTGGCTGATTATCAGGTCCGCACCGATTGCTTTGGCTTTTTTGATTTCTTCGTGAGTGATATCGAGCACAACGGCGGCTTTTTTGACCTCGGCGTTCATATCGCCGACGAGCATTCCGCTGTTGTCCCAGTCCTCTTGCGTTTCAAAGGGTGCAATGCTGTTAAGATAACCGTAAAAATCCTTTACTTTTGCCATTTTTCCACCTCTTTTATTATTGCTTCAAGCTGCTCTTTTTCGCCCTCGTCACCGCCGTGTGCGTTGAGTGCGGAAAGGCGAGCGGTTATTCTTTTCAGTTTTTTATTTATGAAAGCTTCTGCCGCTTCGTCGTGGCGTGTGAGGAGACTGCCGAACATAATCTCGGCTTCGCTGTGTGATGTTATTGAGCCTGTATAAACAGCTCCGATACATATGTAAACCTTGCCGTCCTCAAAGCAGACCGTCTCGTCTGTTATATCAAAGCCGTTGCCAAAAAGGTATCTGCGAACGTCCTCGTCATGCGACTGCGGCTGTAAGATAAGCTTGTATTTTTCGTTCTTGACCCATTCGGCGTCTGTCAGAATTTCGGAGATCAAAATGCCGCCCATGCCTGCGATAACGATATCGTCGGCATCGTCGGGAGAAACACATTTAAGCCCATCGGAAAGGCGAAGCTGAACCCTGTCCTCAATATGATTGGAGCGGACGGTTTCCAAGGCGTTTTCCAATGGACCTTTTCTGAGGTCTGCCGCAATGGCAGACGGTATTTTGCCCGATAAAATGAGCGCTGTCGGCAGGTAGGCGTGGTCGGTTCCGATGTCAGCAACACGGGAACCGTCACGAACCGTATCCGCCGCCGATTGAAGTCTCGGCTTAAGTCGAATCATTTGCTTGCAAGATAAGCGTTGATGTCTGCAACCATCTGCTCAACGTCAACACCGTGAACGGCGCACGCCATCTCAAGGCTCTCTCCTCTTGCCGAGGGGCAGCCGAGGCAGTGCATACCCATGTTGAGGAAGAACTCGGCTGTGCCGTTGTCTGCATCAAGAATATCGCCTATAAGCATATCTTTAGTAACTTCTGTCATATTAAAACCTCCGTTTCATACTGTTATATATATTATACACATTATTTATTATTTTTCAAGATTAAATGCCTTTATACTCTTTTCAAAGAGGTAAAAATATGTTAGAATAAAGCGAACGGAGGGTTAAAAATATGAAAAAGTTTTTGTTTTATCTTATAGAATGGACATGGGCATTGCCGATCAACCTTATCGGCTTCATTGCCTATATAATTTTTGCGGTCATCAAGGGCTGCAAGCATGAAAGATTTTTTAATGCGACGGTTACATATGTGCCTGGCGACTGGGGCGGAATTTCATTCGGAACATTTATTTTTATGAATCCCGACCGCCCGGACGACTGGCTCCGGGACACAAGAATCCATGAATACGGCCACACATGGCAGGCTCTTTTGCTCGGCCCGATCTGGTTCCTCGTCATTGCGATTCCGTCATTCATCTGGTGCAATTTCAAGCCCTGCATAAACTATCGAAAAAATAACAATGTTTCCTATTATTCCCTTTATTGCGAAGCATGGGCGAACGCTTGGGGACAGAAGTTCACAGGCCTCAAGCAGACGAGGATAGGAAAGTGAGTCGGAAAGACTAAAAAAGTTAGGATGTTTTTTAAATCCCCACCACCGCAAGCGGTTGGGATTTGGAAATAATCACCTTAAAAATGAACCTTCTACCGCAATACAGACTTAAACTGCCCGAAAGGAAAGAACATATGAAAGCAGAATACAAGGCAGCAGCCAAAATAAACCTCATGCTCGATATACTCAGAACGCTTGACAACGGATATCACAGCCTGTTCATGGTAATGCAGTCTGTCGGACTTTACGACACGGTGAGTGTTGAGACAACGGACGACAAAAAAATCACGATAACGTGCAGCGAAGCGGCTTTGCCGTGCGACAAATCGAACATTGCATACAAGGCGGCACAGGCATTTTTTGACTATACGAAAATCAAAAACACAGGTATAAAAATTCACATCGAAAAGAACATTCCTTTTGCCGCAGGTATGGCAGGCGGCAGTGCGGACGGAGCGGCGGTCATTGCCGCGCTTAACGATATTTTTTCGGCAGGTTTGACATTAAAGGAGCTTTGTGCAATCGGCGTTAAGGTCGGTGCGGATGTTCCGTTCTGCCTGACGGGCGGCACATGCGTTGCACAGAATATCGGTGAGATTCTTTCTCCGCTGCCCGATTTAACGGATTGCCGGATAGTGCTTGCAAAGCCGGAGAGGGGAGTCTCAACAAAAGAGGCTTACTCTGCTTTTGATACGGCGCAGAATATACGCCACCTTGACACCTGCGGAATGCTGTATGCCGCATCGCAGGGCGATCTTTATGAGATGTGCCGCCGATGTAAAAATATTTTTGAGCAGCTTATCGAGGTGCCCGAGCGTGTGCCGATAAAATCGGTTCTCAACCGCTACGGGGCGTTGGCAGCTTGCATGAGCGGAAGCGGTCCGACGGTTTACGGAATCTTTGACGACGAGTCGAAAGCCGAGTGCGCCGCAGAAAGCCTGAAATCAATCGTTAAACAGGTCTATGTAACCAAGCCCGTCAAGTCGGGACTTGAAAAGATTCTATAATTCGGGAGAAAACGCTATGAATAATAAAATTGCAAAAGGCATCGCTTTGATTTTGTTCGGTATACTTCTTTGTGTAGCCGGTGCGGATATTAACAAAACTCTTTTAAGCAGCTTTTACGATTTTCCGTTCTCTTTGGTCGGTATAATCAGCGGAATCGCAGGACTTGTTATGATATTTGCCAAGAATAAGGATGCAAAGGATAAATAAAGCTTAATCGAGTTTCAAGAGGAGATTATAATGAAAAAATTTTTAAAAATCATAGTTGTTGTTATTGCTTTGGCGGCTGTTTTGTTGCCGCTCGAACACTATTATTGTGACAATATTTACGCATTGGCAGCATTTTCAAAGGCTCCTGTAATTGAGGTTGACAAGAACGTGTATCGCTGTGCAAAGGACGATTATAAGGATTTTATCGAATATATGCAAAGTGAAGGCTGGAGCTATGTTACTCAGCTTGGCTCGGTACATTTCTTTGAAAAAGGGGATAAAATTGTCGGCTGTGATTTGTCGATAAAAAAGCTTTATGCCGAATGGACCGTGGAGGAATGCAGCTCGCTACCGATTGAGCGAGTTGATGAATGAAGAAGGAGAGCGAAAATAAATAAAAAAACTATTGCATTACTAATGGTATTCTGTTCTTTCGTTTTGCTTGTGTCATGCACAAGTCGTGATTCCGGCGAGTTTTGGGGCTCATATACCGCTGACAAAACCTACAGCTATGATCATAAATATTATGCGCTTCAGACCGTTGAGGATAATATGATTGTTGTGACGGTCTATGATTCCGAAACAAACAAAAAGATTGACAGCTTTTCCCCTGCACGATCCATGGACTTTTGGGGAATCTGTTGGGAGAAGGATTCGTACAACATCTGGACGCAGTCTGCCGATATCGGTGACTATTGCTTTGAATATAAAAACGGAAAATGGGTGCGCCACGACGAGTATATGACGCCGCCCGACTACATAATTTCAAGATACGATGAAAAATACAGGGATAATCACGAGATGTGGAGCAACATATACATAAGCCCGACAAAGTGATAGGATTACAGTGAAATCCTGAGCGAAATACCGAATTTGAGTTTAACTTGGACGGAAAGACCTTAAAGGTCTTCGGCTCGAAAAAGCCGAGAATTATGACGGTGAGGTATCTATGTTTTAAGTCAAGTGAACAGTAAATAAAAGGCAACGAAATCGTTTTGATCTCGTTGCCTTAAATATTTACTTTTCAGTCAGAATTACTTGCTGAGAGGTGAGGGAATCCAAGCATAAATTCCTCTCAAAACAGTGAGGATACCGTGTGCAAGGAAACGAAGTACAGTTCTGAACTTGTATGCTGCAACAGTCTCAGAGTGCTCCTGATTCGGAATGTTTGAACCTTCCTTAACAGCGAGATCGCTTGTGTAAAGAATCTCTGTGCTGTAGGCTGAAAGATCTTTTTCGTCAAGAGTAATTACCATTGAGCCCTGATCCGTAACGCTGCTGTATGACTTGAAGGTTGTGCCCGGAACGCTGACTGCCGTAACGCCGTCAACATCAACGCTGAAGTTGTTGACATGGTCATGGCCGAAGAAGCAAGCCTTAACGTCGCCTGTCTCTACGAATGCATCCCACTGACCCTCATTATCGGGTGAAGGGCACGGAGCTTCGGAAAGCATTCCGTTGAACGCAAAGTAGTTCGGAAGATATGTAGCGGATGTTCCGTCGGTAAAGTTCTTAGTGAGCTTGCCGAGCTGGAACGGAAGAGAGAACATAACAGCCTGAGCTGCTTCCTGCGGAATGATGTGCTGGAATGCAAGTGACGGAACAGCTTCGCCGCCGTTGGCCGCCTTGAGCTTTGCACTCTCTGCCTTGTACCATTCGATCTGGTCTGCACGAACGCAGTCATAGCCTCTTCTTTTGCCGTTCTCGTAGAAAACATAATCTCCGCTGTCGAACATCCAAAGGTTGTAAGCAACCTTTTTGCCGTCGCTTGAGAGAATCGGAAGATTGTGAGTTGCACAGCCGTGGAGCGACGGGTCTGCATCATAGGCAAGGCAGCCGTCATAGGACTGATACTTTTTGAGCATCTCTTCCTTTGTTACTGTCGGAGCGGACTCATCATCGTGGTTGCCGAATACGAAAGTGAACGGAACGCCCTTGCTTTCGAGAATCGGGAATACCTCGTCGTAGCCCTTCCAGTAGCTTTCAACCGTGCCGTCCTCGGGGCTCATAATGTTATCGCCGAGGAACATAACAAGGTCGGGATTTGAAGCGTCGATAGCCTCTGTTATATAAGCCTTGAGTGCTTCGCCGACCGGGAAGCCGGACTGAATGTCGGCAAGAGCAAGAATCTTAAACTGTCCGTTCTCGTCGAACTGAAGTTTGTCATTACCCTTTGCGGACGCAAAAACAACGCCCGAAATGAGAATAACAATAGCTAAAAAGATTGATAATACTTTTTTCATGGTTTCACCCTCCGTTATTTTTTTCGTATATATGTTAGCACAAACTAACTGTAAAGTCAACCGACGATTAGTCGATTCTGTTCATTTTATCGACAATTTTGCTGAGGCAAAGTTCATTATTTTTGTCAAGAATCCATACCTCGCCGCCGTCATTGCCTCTGATCGTACCTATCATGCCGTCGACGAAAAGCAAAGCGGCGCCGTTTTCAATCGCAAGTCCCTGCTCGGGTCGGTCGAGAATGGCCTTTTTGAAGGTCTGCCAGTGGTCCGATTCATAGTGCGGACAGGCACAGTAGGGAAGAATGCCGAGGCAGTCACAAAACATGAAGCTGTGCTCCGGGCCGCAGTCGTCATAGCCTACGTCGAACCAGCAGACTGCGCCTGCACTGTAGCCCGACATGATTTTGCCGCTGTTGTATGCTTCAATAAGAGCTTTATCGGCTCCCGTTTTACGCCAGGTTTCCATCATGAAGCGGACATCGCCGCCGCCGACATAAATAATATCTGCCCCGAGAATAACGGAATGAATATCATCGACGGTTCTTTTCTCATCCGTGAGATAGAGAATGTCATATTGACAGCCGTATTTTTCAAAGCTGCACTGAATATCCTCGTCGCCGTTGATGTCATCATAGCCTGCCGTCGGAAGAAACAGAACCTTGGGGTTCCTTTTGTCCGCAAGTGAGACTATTTTTTCAAAGATATTGATTATCTCGCCGTCGCTGTAGCGTCCGCCGCCGATTGCAACAATTTTCCCCATGTCATTCTCCTCATTTGTGATAGAGCTTTTTGGTCTGATATTTCGGCTCACAGGTGATATTTATGCCGAATTTTTTGAAAACGGATTCGTCCTGCTCCTTGAGGATAACCGTTGCGTGAGCCTCCATGCCCTTGAGCTTCGGGATTTGCTGAAGCGCAAGCTTGGCAAGCGGATTTGTCGCCGCCGAAACGGAGAGGGCAATGAGCACCTCGTCAACGTGAAGCCTCGGGTTGTGGTTGCCCATGTATTTTACTTTCAGTTCCTGAACCGGTTCGATAACGGCAGGCGAAAGAAGGTGAATGTCATCATTGATACCCGCAAGGCTTTTAAGTGCGTTAAGCATTGCTGCTGCACCTGCACCCATGAGAAGTGAGGTTTTGCCCGTAACAAGAGTATCCTTGCCCGTCTCAATTGCCATTGCAGGCTCGCCGGTTTCCTCCGCCTTGGCCTTCGCTGCGGCAATAACCGGGCGTTCGTCAAGAGAAATTCCTGTTTTCTTCATAATAAGCTTGATTTTGTCAATGCTTTCGGGGTTGCCGAGACCCTTTTTAACCGAGCACTGTTCGGCATAGAAACGTCTGATAATCTCCTGTCTCGAAGCTTCGCAGCATGCCTCATCGTCAATGATGCAGTTGCCCGCCATGTTAACTCCCATGTCTGTGGGTGACTTATACGGACATTCGCCGTAGATCTGGTCAAAGGTTGCCGCAAGAACCGGGAAAATTTCAACGTCACGGTTGTAGTTGACCGTCATTTCGCCGTATGCCTCAAGGTGGAACGGGTCAATCATGTTTATATCGTTGAGGTCTGCCGTTGCCGCTTCATAAGCGAGATTAACAGGGTGGTTGAGCGGAAGATTCCAAATCGGGAATGTTTCAAATTTCGCATAGCCTGCACTGATTCCTCTTTTGTGCTCGTGATAGAGCTGTGAAAGGCAGGTCGCCATTTTTCCGCTGCCCGGGCCGGGAGCGGTGATAACAACGAGTGAACGGGAAGTTTCGATATATTCGTTTTTTCCGAATCCCTCGTCGCTGACGATTCTGTCAACGTCGGACGGATAGCCGGGAATCGTGTAATGGTGGTATACCTTAACGCCGAGGCTTTCAAGTCTTTTACAAAATGCATCTGCGGCCGGCTGCGCACTGTAGCGTGTCATGACAACGCTGCCGACGAGAAGTCCTATTCCTCTGAAAGCGTCAATAAGCCTGAGAACGTCAAGATCGTATGTAATGCCAAGGTCGCCTCTTATCTTGTTCTTCTCAATGTCGGAAGCGTTGACGACGATAACGATCTCCGCCTGATCCTTGAGCTTCATAAGCATTTTAACCTTGCTGTCGGGTGCAAAGCCCGGGAGGACTCTCGATGCATGGTAATCGTCGAAGAGCTTGCCGCCGAATTCAAGATAGAGCTTGCCGCCGAACTTGTTAATTCTTTCTCTTATATGCTCAGATTGCATCTTAACATATTTTTCGTTATCAAATCCGATTTTTTTCAACACCAACACCTCAAAAATTGCATTATTCGATTCATTATAATACTTGCGGCAATTTTTTTCAATAAGATTTGCTGATTTTATTTCACAAAGCATACTTTTTAGTCGGCTTTCTGTCAAAGCTTATATAAAGTATAAACGATAAAAGAAAAAAGTTTGATTTTTATTTGACTTGCAGGAGAAGTGCAGATATAATTATAATAAACAGATAGGAGTTGATTTTTTTGAAAAAACCGCTTCATAAATGGGAAAACCCATTATTTTTCCGTGAAAATAAACTTGAAGGACACAATCTTGCTCTGCCCTATGATGCAAGGGATAAGGTTGAGTACGGCAAGTCGAAATACAAACTTTCGCTTAACGGCGAATGGAAATTCAAGTGGCAGATGGGAGTGGAAAATCAGCCGCAGAACTTTTTCTGCCCTGATTTTGACGACAACGGCTGGGACACGGTAATTGTTCCGTCGGTCTGGCAGATGCAGGGCTACGGCAAGCCGATCTATCTTTGCTCATCAATGCCGCCGCAGGTCTCAACGGTCGAATCGCAGATTCCGAAGGTCAGCCACGAAAGGAATGAAATAGGCTTCTATCGCCGCAGCTTCATCCTGCCGGAAAATTTTGAAGGCAGAAGAATTGTTCTGCATTTCGGTGCGGCAAAGTCTGCACTTTATGTCTATGTAAACGGCGAATACGTCGGCTATTCGCAGGGATCAATGACACCTGCCGAGTTTGATATAACCGATGTGCTCCATGAGGGCGAAAACACCGTTGCGGCCAAGGTCATGCGTTTCAGCGACGCAACCTATCTTGAAAATCAGGATATGTGGCAGTTTTCGGGAATTTATCGTGAGGTTTATCTTGTAGCCGAGCCTGAAACCACGCTTGAGGACATATACGCAAGAACCACCCTTGATGACAGCTATACCGACGGCATACTTGACCTGACACTTAAATTCAGCACAAACAAAGAGGTAACGTGCCGTGTTGACCTTGACAAAAAAGAGATTTTCAGGGGCAAGGCAAGCGGCGAGCTTAAAATTAATCATATTGTCGAAAAATGCCGAAAATGGAGTGCCGAAACGCCCGAGCTTTATACACTTACGTTCAAGCTCTATGAGGGCACACGCTGTTCGGTCAAGAAAGAGATAAGAATCGGCTTTAAGCGAGTTGAAATAAAAGGCAATGTGTATTATATAAACGGTCAAAAGGTTATAATCAAAGGCGTAAACCGTCACGATTATGACCCCGACTACGGCTGGGCAGTACCGAGGGAAAGATACTATCAGGATCTTTACCTCATGAAACAGGCCAATATCAATGCCATAAGAACCAGTCATTATCCCGATGATCCGTTCTTCTATGAGCTTTGCGACGAGCTCGGATTCTATGTAATGGATGAGTGTGACGTCGAAAGTCACGGCGTGCGCAGGAAGAATGTGCCCGGCGACAATCCGCTTTGGACCTCGGCGGTAATTGACAGGGCAGAGATGACGGTTTTGCGTGACAGAAGCCACGCCTGCATCTGCTTCTGGTCGCTCGGCAATGAAGCAGGCGACGGCTCAAACTTTGCCGAGATGAAAAAAGCCATTTTGAAACTCTGCGACCTTTATCCGATACACTATGAGGGTGATTTTGACCTTACAAAGTCGGATTTTATCAGCCGAATGTACCCGATGGAAAATGTTGTTGACAAGCTTGTTCGCAAGGAGGCGATCACGGCAACTTTGTTCGACAATATTGCCAATGCCCTTGCCGCCGATAACAAGGACGTTCCGAAATCGGCATTCGATGATCACCCTGTAATTTATTGCGAGTATGCTCACTCAATGGAGAACAGCCTCGGCAATTTCAAGGAATATGTTGACGATTTTGAAAAGTACGACCACATGACGGGCGGCTTTATCTGGGATTTCGTTGATCAGGCGATACGCAGGGACGGCAAATGGCTCTATGGCGGTGATTTTAATGAAGGCTGGTCAAGCTTTTATTTCTGTGCCAACGGAATAATTGCCGCCGACCGCACGCCGCACCCGGCATATTATGAGGTTAAGCAGGTTTATTCAAATGTCTGCGCCGAGGATATCGACGTTGAAAGAAAAAGAGTTAAGATAAAGAATAAGAATTATTTTATTCCGCTTGATTATTGCTATCTCGAATGGTCGGTTGCCAAGAACGGCAAGGAGATTGAAAGCGGTAGAGTTTCGCTTGACGGAATAGCTCCGCAGACGGCTAAGACGCTTACGGTTCCCTATTCAACGGAGTTTGAAACAGGCGAATATATTCTTACGCTTTCATTCAGATACAAGAACGAAAACGAGTGGCACAAGGCCGGTGATGAAATCAGCTTTAACCAGTTCACTCTCAGCAACGAAAAGGCAAAGCCCGAGCCGAGGGAGGGCATGATTAAGGCTCTCTCAAAAGGAAATGTTCACAAAATAATCGCAGGTGACACGACCGTTACGTTTAAAGATAAAAAGCTTTACGGAATCGACTTTGGCGACGGAAATATTCTTGATAACTCGCTCTCGTTTAAGCCGAATTTCTTCCGCCCACTGACCGATAATGACACAAATTATTTCAATTTTGCGCCCATGCTTAAGCGTCTCAATCCGCTCTATCTTTGGGATATAACAAGCAGAACCGTCAGCGTAAAGAGCTTTGTTATCTTCCCGTTCAGCGGCTCCTGTATTGTGAATATTCATTGGTTTGCTCCGTTTGCGGGCCATGTTGAGACGGATATAATCGTCAACAGCGACGGCAGTGTGAATATCGGGCAGAACATGAACAGTCCTGTTCTTCCGATGCTTCGCTCGGGTGTAAGATTCGGTATAAATAAAGATTTTTGCAATGTAAAGTGGTACGGCAGAGGTCCGGAAGAATCGTATTGTGACAGAAAAACAGGACAGCGAATTTCGGAATTCCGCAAGAAGGCCGACGAGCTTTTCCATTACTATATGAGGCCGCAGGAGAACGGCAACAGAACCGATGTTCGCTCACTTGAAATCACGGACGACGGCGGCAACGGCTTCGCAGTCAGCTCGGATTTCCCGTTTGAGTTTTCCATGCACAGCTATTCTCAGGAGAAAATTGAAAAGGCCATGCACAATCACGAACTCAAGAAGGACGAATATTATTCGCTTTGCATTGATGCGAAACAGCGTGGTGTCGGCGGCGATATGCCCGGCACGGCATGCCTGCATGAGCCGTACAAAATGCACAGCGGCAGCTATTCCTTTGCTTTTTGCATAAGAGGAGTTAAGGGCGGAGAGTGAGTTCTTGCCGGATTTAAACTGATCCCACCGCTTTTTAAACCAAAATCGAAAGGACTTGATTATAATGGTATTATCAACTCAGACTGAAGTGGGTTCAAAACGCTTAGGTGACGAAAAATGTGTTCGCATGATATGCGAGGCAGGCTTTGACGCATTGGATTATTCAATGTTCCGTATGCAGGACGACGATTATATCCTCAATCAGCCTTCATATCTTGAGCATGTACTTGAAGTGAAGAAAATTGCCGAAAGCTATGGAAAATACTTCAATCAGGCTCATGCGCCTTTCCCAAGCTTCAAAGTCGGGGAGGATACATACAATACTGTGATTCTTGAAAAAATCAAGCGTTCAATAGAAATCGCAGGTACTCTCGGAGCGAAAAACATTGTAATTCATCCGACTTATTACGGCAAAGACAGCAGGAGAAATCTTGAGCTTAACGCCGAGTTTTACAATAATCTCATTCCGCTTTGCAAGGAGTACAATATAAAAATCGCATGCGAGAATATGTTCGGCAGAGACCGACGCAGACATTGTATTATTCCGAATATTTGCAGCGTCGGCGAGGAGTTCAGAGCAATGATGGATATGCTCGACCCGAAGTATTTCACCGCTTGCGTCGATATCGGCCATGCAGGACTTGTCGGAACGACGGCTCCCGAGATGCTCAGGACTCTCGGCCATGATTATGTCGGCTGTTTGCACGTCCATGACAACGATTATCTTGAGGACAGGCATTGTCCGCCATATTTCTTCGACCTCGACTGGGAGGAGATCACGCAGGCTCTTGCCGATATTGATTATAAGGGCGATTTCACATTCGAATCTGATGATTTTCTTGTCAATTTTCCCGATGAGGTATTCCCGGCGGCATATAAGCTTCTGCACGATATCGGCAGGAATCTTATAAAGAAAATTGAAAACAAAAAGGAGAAAATTTATGGCAATGCTTGAATGTGACCTTCACGGATCTTTGCTTGAAATCAGCAAAGCCATCGACAGTGCGGTTAACAAAAGCATCTCGGCCTCGGTCGAGGACGAATCGTATTGCGAGAAAGGAAACTGCGCTTGCTCGGTCAAGGTTTATGAGCGTTACAGCTACATCGGCGGCAACCGGGTCAGCCTGAGTGTTACGCTTTTCGCTTGCGGAAACGATGTGCATCTCACGGCGATAAGCTCGGGCGGAAGCCAGGCGGTTTTCTTTAAAATCAATACATGGGGCGAGGACGCATTCCTCGATACTATTCGTGATACGGTTGAACAATTCACATAAAGGAGTAAATTAAATGAAAAAATTTCTTTCAATTCTTTCTGCAATTTCACTTGCGGCGGCTTTGACCGTCAGCTCGTCGGCGGCACTGCTCGGCGACGTTAACTCCGACGGACAAATCAATTCCGCCGATGCTCTCGGCGTGCTTCAATACAGCGTCGGAATCAGCGTGAAAAATTTCAACAAAGCAAATGCCGATGTTAACAAGGACGGTAGAATTAATTCCTCCGACGCATTGAAAATTCTCAGAGTTTCCGTCGGACTTGAGTCGGCGGACGATACATCTACGGTTAAGAGCGAAATTGTCAAGACCTATAATGCCTCGCTTGCCAAGACCTATCAGCAGGTGAAGACGGCTACCGTTACGCAGTACGAAACGGGAACATATACTTTCAACGGTAAATCCGAAGAGATTAAAACCGGTCCGAACACAACGACAGGCAAATTTAAAAACGGCGTTGACGAGAACGACAATCCCGCATGGGTTTACGGTCCGGACACAAAGCTCACGGAGAATATGCTCAGCTCGGCAACCGTTACGAAGCTGTCAAGCGGAATGAAAATCAGACTTGTTCTGAAATCGGAAAAGGTTGACGTGAAAAAGGACCCGGTATACAATACGGCCGGCGGCTTCCCGTTTGAATTCGGTTTGGACGGCACGGAAATCAAGAATTACACGTCGGGAAGCGTCACTTACAGCGGCACGGTCATTGAGGCGGTAACTGACGCTAACGGCCGAGTGAAAGAGCTGAACATTAAAACACCGTACAGCTCTGAATTTACAATGAAGCAGAAAAACGGCAAGGTTGACAAGATAACCGAAAAAGGCGAAACGTCGTATTACGGAACGTTTAGTTTTTGAATAAAGACCTGATTTCAAATGAAGAAAAAGGGTCTGTTGCATTTAGATGCAGAAAGCGTTTTCTTTGCCACGAAGCTGTACTTGTGTACTGCGAGAGAGCTAAAAGCGTTTAAAAGAGCAAAACTCTATTAACAATCACAAAAATAAGGCTATAATCCACATTTAATCGGTTAATTAAATCACCGGTTGTGTATTATAGCCTTTTCTATTTGTTTTTTGCTCTTTGGTCTGCGCTAAATGCAGCAGTCACTTTTTATTTGGTTTTTTCGATAATTTCCTGAGGCCTTTCGGCAATATATTCCGCACCGGCGGCAATAAGCTCGGAAACGTCACGGTTGCCCCATGTTACGCCGACGCAGGGAAGTCCGGCATTGTGAGCCGTCTGAACGTCGACCTCCGAATCTCCGGAGTAAACGCATTTTGCCTTGTCCGCTCCGAGTGATTCGATAACATAAAGCACCGAATCGGGTGCAGGCTTTGACGGAAAGCGATCCATCTTGCCGATAACAAGGTCGAAGATGTTGCCGAAGAAATCTTCAACCACCTTTTTGGCCGCCTCATCGGCTTTGTTCGACACAACGGCAACCTTGCAGCCGTTCTGCTTGAGCGTCTTTATAACGTCGATAATGCCGTCATACGGCTTTGTGAAGTCTGCGATATGGTCAAGGTAGTATGCCGTGAAAATCGCAAGCGTTTTGTCATAATCCTCCGAGGAAATGTCCTGCGGAGAGGCACGCTTTATCAGCAGTCTTATTCCGTTGCCGATGAATCGGCGAACCTCGTCAATCGTCCTTTCGGGATAATTCATTTGACGCATTGCATAGTTAACGGCATTTGCCAAATCCTGCAATGTGTCAAGAAGCGTTCCGTCAAGGTCAAAAATATATGTATTGTATTTCATAATTATCACCGATTTGATATTATAGCACAAGCGGCGAAAAATGCAATATAAAGAGAGAAAAAAGACCGTTTCATCATGAAAAATGAAACGGTCTCATGTTATTTTTGAACGTGGTCGTAAATGGTTTTTGCTATCGTCTCGGCGGTCTCGTCGAGCTTTTCGTCAAAGGCTTTGTTGTCATTATCATTGGTGATAAATCCGACCTCAAGAAGAAGCGAGGGCATATCGGTGTCGGAATTTATATAGTAGTCGCCGAATGAATTGTCACGAAAACCTTTTTTTATCCCACGGTTCTGCTGACCAGTCAGCTTGCAGATATTTGCAACAAGATTTTCGGCGAGCGTGTATTCGTCGCCCTTGGGATTTCTCGAAACCCACGCTTCGATTCCGTTTGCCTTTTTATCCTCGGCGGAATTCCTGTGAACGCTGATGAAGAGCGTGCAATGCTTCTTGTTCGCCGACTTGCAGCGCTCGGCAAGCGTAACGTCCGAGTCATCGTCACGGGTGAGATAAACCTTGATGCCCATTGCTTCAAGCTTCTCTTTAATTTTTAACGTCAGCTTGAGGTCGTCGTCTTTTTCGTAACGGTCGCCGTTAGCTGCGCCGACATCGTTCTCTCCGTGGCCGGCATCAAGGCAAACATACGGGTCCCCCGAGTAGGTGTACTTCGGCCTGAAAACTCCGCTGTGTACGCAAACGGCAATGACGACCGTCGCCAAAACTACGGCTGCAATGATAATATTTCTTTGCTTTTTCTTGATTTTGAACTTCATTTTATCACCTTAATAATGATAGGTTAAACTCTTTTAGAATGATATATGATTTTGTGCTTGAAGATGTCATTTGCCTGCCTTTTTCGGTGGAGGCCTAAAAGGGAGCCTACAGAGCTTCTTCTAAGCTTGGGTCGATGTGGTTCATCGACACCTACGAAATGTGCCTTTATTGAACCTCGTCGTAGGGTGCGGAACGCATCGACCCTTGGATTTTTCTTCAATCTGCTTTTTTATTGTCTGCAGGGGAGGTGAGATTGTTCCTGTACCGAGACGGTTACTTCATCAGCTTTTCGTAAACCTCGCCGGTGATGCAATAGGTTGCGATCGAGCCGTCGTTGAAGGTTATTTCGGCAATTCGATAATCGTTGCCGCAGTAGCCGTAGAGGAATGAATTGTCAAGCACCTTCTGGATAGTTGACTTGTTCGTTATCTCGTTTGGCACGTTTTTCTTGATATAATGGGGGCTTAATTCGGGAGAATTGCCGTAATAATAGTCCGTTTCCGAATCAAATTTCTTTATATCCGCAACGCTGTTATATCCGCCTGTGAAAATCGGCAGCATATCGGCATTGGTCTTGCCGACGGACTCCGATTTCGTGCAAAGCTTCATGCTCTTGACGTCGCTTGCCGTGATTTTTGACTCAAGATACTTCATGTATCCGTTGTCCGTGAGATATTTTATCGTGTTCGTCATAGTTTTTGTTATAACAAACGATTTCGGTTCGGTTCCCATAGCGTTTGATGTCAGGTCGGTAAGCTTCATTGATGCCTGAGCCTGTTCTGTTTGCAGAGTTTTATCTTTTACAATTTCAGCTGAATATCTGTCAATAATATCCCCATATTCGTTGCAGTAATAATTATCGGGCAAATCGTCTACGAAATTATTGCCGATTCCGAAGCTGATAACGCCCAGCTCATCTTCGGGCTTGTGGAAGAAAATATCGTTTGCCGTCTGATTTTCGAGATCTTTCAGCACCGCCTTTTTCAGCTCATCGGTTATCATGCCGCAGCGGTAACTGTCTTTAAGATACTTTGAATAGAGATAGAAATAATATTCGGTATTCAATTCATTCGGTATTTCGCTGAGGAAATCATCGCTTGTATAGTAATAATCCGACTTGGATTCAAAGAAATTTTCAATTCCGCTCTTGGCAACCGTCGTATCGCAAAGTCCCATGATTCTCTTTGCGTTTTCTTCCGTTGTTACGCTGTAGTAACGCTTGATTGTTTTGCCGTTTTTGAGCGTATAAACTATCTGGAAGTTCATTGCACAGGTGTCCGAAGCCGTGCTCTTGATATGACCCTTTTGAACAAAGCTTCTGTGAATCTCAATCAGCCTGTGAATCATGCTCTCGTCGTCAACCGAATATGTGGGATAGTATATATTCTGATAACCGCTGCCGTAAAAGAACCTGTCGTAGCCTCCGGTGCTTGAGTAACCCATGTAAGCATCCATTGATTCATAGCCGTAAATCGGACGGCGATGAAGGGCATTGCTATCGTTAACGCTGCTGTAAGGATTGGAGATTGTAGAAGAAAACTCGATTGAATCAATGTCCTCGGCATTCGGTATCCTTGAAGCGTAGCCGAAAAGTCCGGTGGAGAAAACGGTTGTCACTATCGCTATCGAAACGATATAGCACGGTATTCTTTTGAGCGTGGATTTTATTATCAGCTTACGCTTATGAGCGAAGATCATTTTGAAAACGAAATACGACACAATAAAGAAGCCGATTGAGCAAAGGAAGGTAAGAAAGCTTCCTCTTTCCGTGTCAAACATGCTTCTGATAATGCTATGCATTCCGAAAACCATGACATATATTCCCGCAAGTGCCGCACAGATTTCGTTGGTGCCCTTTGCTCTGCCGAAAGAACCGCTGATTTCGTTTCTGCGCTTTGGAAAAGCGAGAAAAGCAATTGCAAAAATTATTGCGGCATAGATGATATCCATTATTGCGCCCGAATATTCGGAAATTGTGAGGTTATAGAACGGTGCGCCGTTTTTATTGAATGTAAAATAAATCATATATCTGCTTAAGAGCATGTTCGAGCCTTCGCTATATTGCTCCGGAGCACTATATGCGTCCGTAATTAAAAATCTGAACATATAAAGGTAAGGGCTGAAGAAGTTCCAGTCACCCTCATATAAACCTATTCCGCCGACGGTGTAGAAGCCTCTCATCTCGCCAAAAAGCACACCGGCAGCCATTGGAAGCATAGCGATTATGACGGTGAAGATCAGTCCTTCAACGATATTTCCCGTATAGGCGATTGCCGCCGAGGTTATCGTGAACGAGATAGAGTATATTCCGATAAAGCTGACTACCCAGTAAACCGCTATTTTGATTATTGCGGCATTCGGCGAATAACCGACGCCGAATACAGCCACAAGCTCAAAGAATGCGGCAATAATGACGGCGGCGCAGAAGGGGAGAAGTCCGCCGAGATATTTCGCAAGGAAAATTTTTCTTCTGCTCATGCCGAGCGAAAAGATGACGTTGCATTGCTTCTTGCTCGGAGCGAATGAGAAAAGGATTATTCCGGCGAGAACTCCGCCGAGTATAATCAGCACCTCGGCGAATACGGCACTGTCGCCCACATCGTTCCAGAAAAAGCCGAAGAATCTGTCCTTTTCAAATTGTGAGTTTTGAAATGTATGGAACGCTTTCATGCCGATGTAGTTAACAAGAGTTGACATGAACAGCGCAAGAAAAGTGATTATCGGAACAAAACAGGTTTTTATGAAAGAATTTCTAAACAGTGCCGAGAAAGGCCCTGCCGCTGTATTTTTATATTTCATAGCTTGCTCCCTCCTAGTTTAATATTCAGCTTGCTGTAAACGTCCGCCTTTATGGCATAGGTTGCGATTGAACCGTCGTTGTATGTTACCTCAACCACACGGTCGTCGTTTCCGTTGTAGCCGTAGAGCAGGGCGTTGTCAAGCACCGTTTGAATTGCGGATTTATCCTTTATCGAGCCGCCGACGTGGTTTGCAAAGTCATGGCTTGCCTGTATGCTCATGGTGTTGTTCAGTGCAATCTCATCGGCTGAGGCATAGCCGGCAGCAAAGATCGGAAGCATATCGGAGTTTTTCTTGCCGACTGTTTCTGCTCTCGTTGCGATTTTAATTCTTTTCACATCATCGGCTGTGACGTCGGATTTAAAGTATTGCATAAGATTTTTGTCAGTGAGATATTTAATTATATTTGTCATATCCTTTGTGACAACGATGCACTTATCCGACGAGATTGAAAGACTTGTACCGAGGAGATCCGGAAAATCGGCACGTCTCTCTTTTACGGTGCCTGTTATTTTGTCGGTATCAACATTGATGATTGTACCGTCGCTGCCGATTATTTCGTTATCTGCGAGGTTGAGAATTGACGAAAGCTCTGTGTCACGAGGGAAATAGATAACTCCAAGCTCGTCCTCGGGATTGTGGAAATAAATCTGCTGTGCACTTTGCTTTTCAAGGTCGGCGAGAATGGCTTTCATAAAGTCGTATTTCAGCCCGTCAACATACTTGCAGCTTTTGAGATTCTTCGGCAGCATGCAGAAGCCGTCAAGATAATTTGAGGTTGTTGCTATCATGCCGGTTGATGTGGCATGATAATCGAAGTAATTCTGTATGCCGCTTTTGAAGTCCGAAAGGTCGCTGAGACCAAGTGCTTTAATTGCACTCTCGGTGCTGACGGTGTCGTAAAATCGTTTAACGGTTTTACCGTTCTTGAGGGTGTATTCAATCAGTATGTTATAGCCGCAAACGTTATCGGCGTTAGATTTGAGCTTGCCCTCCTTGGCGAGAGTCTTGTGTATTTCTACAACCTGTTCAATCTCTTTGCCGTCTATGACTGTGTAGTATGGAAAATAAAAGCCCAAACCGGTTGATTCGCCCGTAAGAATAATATCAACAAGATTCGAGGTGAACGAAACGGTGCTCTTAGTCATCGGAGCGTAGCCGTAAACCTCATCACGGTGAAGTGCGGCCTCATAATTGACTGCTCCGTAAGGGTTGGTAATTTCCATAGAAACATCAATTTTTCCAACCTTTTTTGCGTCGGGAACGTATGAAGAATAGCCGAAAAGTCCCGTTGAAAAAATGACCGTTATCACGGCAAAGGCCGCAACATAAGCAACGAGCCTTTTTGCCGATTGCTTCATGTTTTTCATTCGCTTGTAGGTGAAAATGAATTTGAATACCAAATACACAAGTATAAAAGTTAAGACGAATGAAACGAATGCAATTACGGAACTGCGGTTTTCGGTCATGTTCATTGAAACGATTGTACCGACATAGAAGCCGACCATTGCGCCGCAGATTTCGTTGAGACCCTTAGCTTTGCCGAAAAAGCCGCTGATTTCATTTCTGCATTTCGGAAATACCCAATAAGCTATTGCGAAAATTATTGCCGAGATGACGAAGCATGATATCGTGCTCGACCAGTCATAAATCGTTAATTTGTTGAATCCGGTATATAGTCCTGCCAAATAACTGCTCGTATCGCCTCCTTTTTCGAAGGTCATAAAGAACGAAGCAAAGAAGGGATTAAAAAAGTTTAAATCTCCGCTGTAGGTTTCAATGCCGCCATGAGTAAAAACTCTGCACATATGGCCCAAGAAAACTCCGGCAAAATTCGGAAAAAATGCGATTATGACCGAGAAGATTCCCGCTTCGACAATGTTGCCCGAGAAAGCCATTGCCGCTGCCACTATTGTAAAGGTGAGGACGTATGTTCCGAGCATGGAAACGACCGAAATCAGTGCAAGGTGGATCGTCGGGAATTTGACGATATAGCCTGAAATAAGATTGACAATGATTTCAATGATTGCCGAAAAGGTGAGAACGGCCGCAAGCGGAACAATTCCGCCGAGGTACTTTGCAAGGAAAATTTTCCTGCGGCTGAGACCGAGCGAAAATATGACGTTGCCCTGCTTTTTGCTTTGCGCAAATCTGAATAGGACAGTTGCCGAGATGATTGCAAAAATAATAGTGATTATAACGACGAGTATTATGCTTGAAAAAATATTGTCCCAGAAATATCCGTATTTGTTGTAATAGCTGTATCCGTTAACGGAGTAATCAGGCCCACTGAGTAATTCGGCTATAAAATCTGTCAGTATGGCGAGAATAAACATAACAAGCGTCGCTATCGGAACAAACAGTGTCCTTTTGACCGAGTTCCAAAACATTGACGCAAAGGGATTACGAGAAGATTTGTTCAAAGTCATAATCCGTATCCTCCATCTCTTCAAGGAAAATCTCTTCAAGTGAAAGCGGGAAGCGTTCGCAAAGCACGGGGTCAAGCGAATTGATAATTTCCTGAGCTTTTTCGACATTTTCCGAGACCGTAAATGTGATTATCTTGCCGTCCTTTTTGAAATTCTTGAGCTTGAGATCGCCGAATGCTTCCCGCTCAACCTCGTTCTTGAATGCAAGGCGGAATTTGCAGCGTGTGCCGTTCATATCGTCAACGGTGCAGTCCATTGCAATCGTCTGACCGTTGATGAGTGCGATGTGGTCGCACATATCGGCAAGCTCATGGAGGTTATGCGAGGAAATAATTATCGAGCATTCCTTTTCCGCCATGTAATCGAGCAAAATCTTCTTCGTCAGATTTCTCTTTGCCGGGTCAAGTCCGTCAAAAGATTCGTCGAGAAGAATTACCTTCGGCAGGCAGGAGAGACCGAGTATCATTTCAGCCTGACGCTGCATACCCTTTGAAAAGCCGATAAGCTTTTTCTTCGGGTCAAGGCCGAAAAGACCTGTCAGCTTTTTGAATGTATCCATGCAAAAGTTCGGGTGAAAGCCCATGTAAAACTTTGCCATGGAGTTCATTGACGAGCCGAGACCGAAATAAATATCGTCGGGAACATAGAAAAGGTCCGATTTAAGCTCCGGATGCTCAAAAAGGCTTTGACCGTTGAGCCTTACATCGCCGCTGTCGGGGAGATAAACGCCTGCGATAATTTTCAGAAGCGTTGTTTTACCTGCTCCGTTGTAGCCGACAAGTCCGTAAAGCGAGGATTCGTTGACCGTAAATGAGAGGTCCTTAATTGCCGTGTAATCGTCGAAGGTTTTTGTTATATTGTTTATTTCAATCATTTTATTAGTCCTCCTCATATATTTTGTTGATAAGCTCAATTACCGAGTCTTTGCTGACTCCCTTTGACTTGAGCGAATGCAGGTCGGGCTCAATATCCTTGAGTGCTTTCACTGCTATTGAGGTGTTATCCGCTGCGCCGGAGGCGACAAAGCTGCCTCGCCCCACAAGCGAGTATATTATTCCCTCGTCCTCAAGGTCTGCGAATGCACGCTTGACCGTGTTGACATTGATGCCCGTTTGAGTTGAAACCGATCTGATAGACGGGAGCTGCTCGTCGGCCTTGTAGATTCCAAGACGAATGCACGTTATCAGCTGGTTTTTGATCTGTTCGTAGATCGGAATCCTGCTCCTGGAGTCGATCTCAAACATAGCATCACCTTCTTTCGGTGTGTATTAAGTGTGATATCTGTACTATCACACTTGCATGATATCATTTATGCGAATAAAAGTCAATAGTTTTTTTAAAAAATATTTTTTCATGGGTTGACATCGGATGTACTTTGATTATAATAATGTTGAAATAAAAAGTTGCGACGGAGGTTAAACCTTTTAGCGGTTCGATATTCCCCCTCACGTCTAAAATCTATATTCGGAAACAGAGAATGTATATGGCAAAAATCAGTCAAAAATCAAAAGGAATACTTTATATCATGGCGGCGGCGTTCGGCTTTGCAATGATGTCGCTTTTCGTAAAGCTGGCAGGGGATTTGCCGGCTTTTCAAAAGGCATTTTTCAGAAACTTTGTTGCGCTCATTTTTATCTTTATCATGATGCTTCGTGAAAAGGTCAGCTTCATTCCGCCCAAGGAGCATATCCCCGATTTGCTCGGCAGAAGTTTTTTCGGCACAATGGGCTTGCTTTGCAATTTCTATGCACTCGGCAGGCTGAATCTTTCCGATGCGAATATGCTCAACAAGCTTTCACCGTTTTTTGCAATCATTTTTTCAATCTTTCTTTTGAAAGAGAAGCCTAAATTTGCACAAATTATCGGCGTTGCGGTGGCTTTTGTCGGCAGTTTGTTCATCATCAAGCCGGGCTTTGACAATCCGCAGGTTTTGCCGGCGGTTGCGGGACTTTTGGGCGGCATGGGTGCCGGAATTGCATATACTTTTGTACGCCGTCTCGGTCAAAAGCAGGAGAACAGCCGCAGAATTGTTTTCTTTTTCTCGGCATTTTCGTGTATTTTGTGTCTGCCGTTTTTAATAGCGGAGTATGAGCACATGAGCTTCTTGCAGCTGCTTTATCTTATACTTGCGGGCACGTTCGCATGCATAGGACAGCTCGGCATAACGAAAGCGTATATATGCGCCCCGGCGAGGGAGATTTCCGTATACGATTACACGCAGGTTATTTTTGCCGCCGTGTTGGGATTTTTCGTGTTCGGCGACATTCCCGATTGGCTCAGTGTCTTCGGCTATGTCCTGATTATCGGTGCAGGCGTTGCAATGTTTTTCTACAATAAAAAGCGAGCCGAATAAAAAAGAATAAATTGAAACAACCGTTTCCGCTATCCGACGATAGGGGAGACGGTTGCTTTTCTATAAACATAAGAGAAAATGTGCGGTATTATTATGCATCGCACCTTGAACAGCCTGATGACATTATATTACGATGCGGAATATTCGTGGCCGCCCTCTTGAGCAATGTCATTATCTTACGGCTTTTTGCAAAAATTCTTGGGTCGAAGTGGGCTTCGACCCCTACGGATTGTGCTTTTATCGAACTTCGTCGTAGGTCATCGACCTCTACGGATTGTGCTCTTATCATAACTCTATGTAGTGTTGATTTTTGTACTCATCGTAGGGTGCGATGCCCACATCGCACCTTGAGATTTACCGACCTTGAAATCTTCTTTAGTCCACTTTTTTATCCCCTCCGTCGTCAAGGACGGCACCGTCTCGCTGCGGCTCGGTCACGCTCCGGCTCTGAACGTCCACCGGACTGTCATTCACTACCGTGTCGACACTTCTCTACCCCAAAGGAGGAGCCAATACGTAAAATGAATTTCATCAGACTTGCGACAAAGCCTAACATAATAAAAGTGAGCCTTCACACTATAGCTTTAGTGCTTTTGCTCACTTTTTTCTAATTATTATCTCAACGAAAAGCCCTCACGCTGAACGGGCAAAACCTCTTTTTCAAGGTTGCCGCCGTTGCTGAGATAAATCCCGTAAAGCTCCTGCTGACGTTCGTCAGAATAGGTATAGCCCCACTGATTTTTTATCTTTGCGAAATCCTCAAAGGTCTCGTCCGGCAGGGTCGTGATCCTGTCAACATCAAGCGGAAGAGGAATACAGACCGTTCCGTCCGAGGTGATGTAATACTTCTCGGCAAGCTCGATAAGCCGCCTGTTCGCCTCCTGCTTGGGATATTCCTCATCAAACATAATTCTTGTAATCGGGAATACGGCGACCTTTGCGCCGATAAGCTCATAGGCGTGCGTTGAAAGACCCGAATGTCCGTGATGAGCGACCTGAACAACGTCACATTTCAGCTCATTATTGTAGCGTGCTTCAAGAACCCTGCTTGCAAGAGCCGAACAATCGCCGGGGATAAACACCTTTGTTCCGCCGACGCTCATCATCAAAGCGCACGAGGAATCGTTATAATCCGGCATCTTATCGGGAAAGATATCCTCATGGGTGCAAAGCACATTGAAGCTGAGATTTCTCAGCGTGAAATGCATACCCGAATGAAGCTTATACTTAGGAATCGAAAGTGCATCAAGCTGTCTGAAAAGCTTCTGAGAAAGAAGCACTTCTTCAACATCCCATTCATTGCCGATATCATATTTCGGGTCAATGAGATTTGAATAGAAGCCCTCGATAATAACATCGTCGCAGTTATAGCGGAGAAAATCCATCAGCTTTGATATATGGTCGGAATGAGCGTGAGAAACGAACCAGCCGTTGACAACGATTTTTCTGTCCCTCGGCGTTCTGTCACGCATGAATTTATGAATTCTGTCATTGTCGTTGAACTGGAAATAGTGGCCGCTGTCAACAACAAAAAAGCTGTAGTCCGGGCACTGAACAAGCAGACACATTCCGCAGTCGATATATGTATGGTCATTCTCGAATCCGTAGAACACGGTCTCGCAGTCGCCGCCGCACACAGGCTCGCCGTCGTCGGGAACAGGATTCTCCCCTGCCGTTACCCTGAGCGAACTATCGCACGGTGTGTAATATGCCGTGATGTGCAGGCCGTCCTTTTCAAACATGGTGAAACGGTTCCCGTCTATCTCGTTCTTCCTGATTATTTTAAAGCCGCTTTCGCTGAGCTTTTCGAGCCAGGCGTTGACTTCATTAATATCCGTCGAGCGATAAATCGCCATTTCGCAATTTTCACGGCAATCGTAAATCGGCTCATCGGCACACGGTCTGAATTTTAGATTACTTGCAAAAAAATCCATTATTCGGCGTCCTCTTTTTTATACTTCTTTGCAATAACCACTACACTGACTACGATAATTGCAAGCACAATCAATGCCGCCGCACCTACAATTACAATCTTCTTTTTATCGGTTGTCTTTGTGCCGTTATTCTCGCCGTTCTTGTCCGATGTCGATTCGGCAACGGGCGTGGTTGACTCTGCGCTGAGCTCGGAGCTTCCTGCCGTTGTGGTAACAGAGGTTGTTTCACCGGCTTTTGATGTGCCGCTTGTCTTGGCAACCGTTGTGCCGGCCTGACCTGCCGCAGCGGAGGTCTTAACTTCCGATGATCCGCCTATTGGGATAATCTTAGCTTCAGCCGTAATAACGCTGTCGGCCGTGCTGCCGCTGATTCCGCAGTTTGTAACAGTGAGCTTAACGTCATCAGCCTTAAGCTTATCGGCAGACGTCTTTTTAAGAGTGAGTGTCAAAAGATCCTTGCCGTTAACAGCTTTAAATCCGGATATTGAGGCAAAAGTAAACTTTATCGGATTTGAGTCCTTGTTGAAAGACATGATTACAGTGTCGCCGAGGCTGGCGTTCAAATCATCGGCATAAATCTTAAAGTTTCTGAGACCTGCTCCTGTTGCGCACTTTTCAACGCTCAGTCTTTTTGAAAGCTTAACCTCAAAATCGAGGCAGTTGAAAGCAGCACCGCCCTCATAGTCGATGGAAACAATCGCTCTTGTGTCGCTCTCGGACACAACGTTAACCGCAAAGGTTGAACTCTGCGCCGCAAAAGCAGGCAGACAAAGACAAAATGCCATCACTGCGGCAATTATAATCGAAACAATTTTTTTCATAAAAACGACCTCCGTTTATAAACCTATTTAAACAATATGTTATATATGTGACATAGGCTTTATCAAGAGTAAGTATAACACAAAACAATGTTTTTTTCAACCGTTGTATCTTTAGTCATTTTGCATAAGCAAAGATTCGTTATTTTGTTAATTTTTCAATATTGACTGATTATAATATTTCGCATATGATATTCGGAGGGCAATATTATGAAAAAAGAGAGTAAATTCAAGCTTAACCAAGTCGTTCTGGCGGCACTTTTTGCGGCACTTACGACCGTCCTGACCTATTACGTCAAGATTCCGAGCGTTAACGGATACATGCACATCGGCGATTCGATGATTTATCTCTGTGCCAGCATTCTCCCGACACCGCTTGCCGCTCTTTCGGCAGGTATCGGTGCTGCTCTTTCCGACGCTGTGGGCGGCTACACAATGTACATCATTCCGACCTTTATTATCAAGGCACTTTTGGTTCTCTGCTTTACGCATACGGCAAAGAAGCTTCTTTGCAAGAGAAACATTATCGCCGTTTTCGTTGCAGCCGCAATCACGATGGTCGGTTATTATATCGCAGAGGTTATTATCCTTGCACTTTCCTCACCGGTCGGATTCACGGAATATCTTTTCAGCGTTCCGTCATGGGTCAGTGCACTTAACACTCTCCCCGGCAACGCAATTCAGGCAGGCTCAAGCGGAATCCTTTACCTTGTGCTTTCCGCTGCGCTTGACAAAGCTAAAATCAAAGACAGAATAAGGAAGAATTAATCATGGCTGATATTGTTTACACCTATGGCAACAGCGTTTATATGAACATAACCAACAAATGTCCCTGCTCATGCGTTTTTTGCATTAGGAGCAACGGCGACGGACTCGGCTCGGCCGAATCGCTTTGGCTAAAGAAGGACCCGACACTTGAGGAGATTGAGGACGAAATCAATAAGTTTGATTTTTCGCCGTATTCCGAGGTCGTGTTCTGCGGCTACGGTGAACCGACGCAGGCACTCGATAACCTCATCGCAAGCGCAAAATATCTCAAGGAAAAGTACGGACTTAAAATTCGTCTCAATTCAAACGGGCTCAGCGACCTTATCAACGGTAAGGAAACGGCAAAAATGCTCAGCGGCGTTGTTGACTCAATTTCAATCAGCCTTAATGCTCCGAACGCAAAGCGTTACCAGGAGGTCAGCCGTTCACGCTTCGGCGAGGACGCTTTCCCGGCACTGTTGAAATTTGCCGAGGATTGTAAAAAATATATCCCGAAAATCAAGTTCACCGTTGTTGACGTCATAAGCAAGGAAGAAATCGCAGAATGTCAGAAAATTGCGGATGACATGGGAATCCCATTGAGAGTCAGAGAGTGGATTAAATAATTTGATAAGCAAAGCGGGCGGCCGATTCGGTCGCCTGTTTTTTTCTACCGGCATTAAAAGTTGTGCACGCTTATATCGACTCTGTCTAAGTTTTCTTCTAACCTTGGGTTGATGTTTCATCGACCCCTACGGATTGTTCGGTTTTTGCACATCATCGTAGGGTGCGATGCCCACATCGCACCTTGAAAGTCTGATGACATTATATTTCGACACTGAATATTCGTGGCCGCCCTCTTGAGGGAGGTGGCACGACGAAGTCGTGACGGAGGGAGTTTAACCTTGATGAAATTTTCACTCCCTCAGTCAGCTTCGCTGACAGCTCCCCCGGAGGAGGAGCCCATTATCACTTTCGCTGACAGCGTCTCGCTGCGGCTCGGTCACGCTCCGGCTCTGCTGTTAAATAAAGTCGCACAATTTTTGTTTTATATCGGTTATAAACAAGACTAAAGCCGCAAGTCGGGATAACTCCGTGACTTACGGCTTTCATTTTTTCTTGTGCTCAGACGAATCATTTCGAAAGCACAAATCGCATTATAGATTAAAGACATAAGACTGGCAAAATTAAAATCTGCAATTCAATTAAAAAGCGGTCTAACGTCTGCCGTCTAACATCTAAAATCTATTTATGGCAGGAACCTCTCATTGCACAGTTTGCACAATTACAACCGCAGGAGGATTTGCCTTTTTTCTTATCCTTCACCAAGCCCACAATTATCAAGGTGACGATAAGCGCAAGCACAAGGCATATAATAATGGTTGCAAGGTTTTGTGAAATCCATGAAATCATAATATCAGTTCCTTTCACGTTGAATTAGAGGGCTCGCACAAATTGCGGTATTGCCCTTAGTTTTATTTTTTAATCTTTACGTTCTGCGAAAGCTTTGTTGCTTCGGTGTACTTCTTGAAGAAGAGCATGTAGATCATACCGATGAGGATAGCGGCCGCAACGATGATGCCGATAACGTTTGCCTTGCCGACAAAGATGTTGCCGAACTGGTTTACCATGAGGGCGATGCAGTATGCAAAGCCGCACTGATAAGCGATTGCGAACCATGTCCACTTAGCGTTGTTCATCTCACGCTTGATAGCACCGATTGCTGCGAAGCAGGGAGCGCAAAGAAGATTGAATACGAGGAATGAGTAAGCGGTGATACCCGTGAAGGCTGCTGCGATGTTGCTGTAAACCGTTCCGTCTCCGCCGCCGTAAAGGATACCGAGTGTGCCGACGATGTTCTCCTTTGCAACAAGACCTGTGATTGATGCAACAGCCGCCTGCCAGTTGCCCCAGCCGAGAGGTCTGAAGATTACGGCGATCACGCTGCCGATCTTTGCAAGGATTGAGGAGTCGATCTCATCCTCAGAGAGCATTCTGAATGCTCCGTCAACAACACCGAAGTAAGTTGTGAACCAAACAAAGATTGTTGAAAGAAGGATAATCGTACCTGCCTTTTTGATGAATGACCAGCCACGCTCCCATGTTGAGCGAAGAACATTTGAAACTGTCGGCCAGTGGTAAGCCGGAAGCTCCATAACGAACGGAGCAGGATCGCCGGAGAAGATCTTTGTCTTCTTAAGCATGATACCGGAGCAGATGATTGCAAGCATACCGATGAAGTAAGCCGAAGTCGAAACAATAGCTGAGCCTCCGAAGAGTGCACCTGCGATCATTCCGATAAACGGAACCTTAGCCGAGCAGGGAATAAATGTTGTTGTCATGATTGTCATACGGCGGTCACGCTCGTTTTCGATGGTTCTTGAAGCCATGATACCGGGAACGCCGCAGCCTGTACCGATAAGCATCGGGATGAAGGATTTACCCGAAAGACCGAACTTTCTGAAGATACGGTCAAGAACGAAGGCTATACGTGACATATAACCGCAGCCCTCAAGGAATGCAAGGAGAAGGAAAAGAACGAGCATCTGAGGAACGAATCCGAGAACCGCGCCGACACCGGCTACGATACCGTCAAGGACAAGTCCCTGGAGCCACTCGGCAACATTGCTGTTTTCAAAAGCGTTTCCGATGAGTGTCGGAATACCGGGAACCCATACGCCGTAGTCAGCCGGGTCAGGCTCGTCAAAGCCGTTTTTGCCGAGATAATCAACAGCCTCAAGGTAAGTCATACCGATTGTTGAATCCTTGTCGGCATTCGACGGAATCTCGCTGTAGTAAGCTGTCATGTCGTTGATAGCGAGTGTTTCCTCATCCTCAACGCCGATAACCGCCGACTGCTTGTCAGTCTTGAAGCTCTTGAGTTCTTCTATTGTCTTGTCTGCGTCAAAGTCCTCAGCCTCTGTGTCGAAATCAACGAATGCCTGAGCAGCTTCCGTTGCATTTGTATAATCATCGGCCTTTTCGTTGTAAGCAGATGAACCTATTCCGAAGAGGTGCCAGCCGTCGCCGAACACACCGTCATTCATCCAGTCTGTTGCCGGAGCACCAACGCCGACCATTGCGATCCAGTAAACAAGGAACATGATAACGGCGAAGATCGGAAGTCCGAGCCAACGGTTTGTAACAACACGGTCGATCTTATCGGAGGTTGAAAGCTTGCCGGCATTCTTTTTCTTGTAGCAAGCCTTGATGATTGAGGATATGTAAATATATCTCTCGTTTGTTATGATGGACTCTGCGTCATCATCCATTTCCTCCTCGGCTGCCTTGATATCGTTTTCGATATGATCCATAACAGCCTTGTCTATATTAAGATTTCCGAGAACCTTGTCGTCACGCTCAAAAATCTTGATGGCGTACCATCTCTGCTGCTCCTCGGGCATATTGTGAACAGCCGCTTCCTCGATATGAGCGATAGCATGCTCAACGCAGCCTGAGAAGGTGTGCATAGGAACTGTCTTGCCGTTCTTTGCAGCGTCGATAGCCGCTTCCGCCGCTTCGTGAATTCCTGTTCCCTTAAGGGCGGAAATCTCAACTACCTTGCAGCCGAGCTGACGTGAAAGCTCCTGAATGTTGATCTTATCGCCGTTCTTCTTAACGACATCGATCATGTTGATTGCAACTACAACCGGAATTCCAAGCTCCGTGAGCTGGGTTGTAAGATAAAGGTTTCTCTCAAGGTTTGTACCGTCGATGATATTAAGAATTGCATCGGGGCGCTCGCCGATAAGATAATTTCTTGCAACAACTTCCTCCAAGGTGTACGGAGAAAGCGAATAAATACCGGGAAGGTCGGTGATGATAACGCCGTCATGCTTCTTGAGCTTACCTTCCTTTTTCTCAACCGTAACGCCCGGCCAGTTACCAACATACTGATTTGAACCGGTCAGCGCATTGAACAACGTGGTTTTACCGCAGTTCGGGTTACCCGCAAGGGCAATACGTAAATTCATACCAAATTCCTCTCTTTCAATTAGCTTAGGCTAATCGTGATTTCTAAAAAATAGGGTTTTAAAACCCTTTTGTGTCAGCTAAGACGAATTACTCAACCTCAATCATTTCTGCGTCGGCTTTTCTGAGCGAAAGCTCATAGCCACGGACTTTAACTTCAACAGGGTCTCCGAGCGGAGCAACCTTACGGATATAAACCTCAACGCCTCTGGTGATGCCCATGTCCATGATTCTGCGCTTAACCGCACCCTCGCCGTGGAGCTTAACAACCTTGACTGTTGAGCCAACCTTTGCTTCCTTTAAAGTTTTCATCTGTCTCATCCTCCTTAATATACAGATTATTTAAAATACCGTTTTCCCGGTATTCGATTACTACGAATCAGACCATAATTTTTCTCGCCATTTCCTCGCTGATAGCGATTCTGGCTTCCTTCACGTTGACGATTACGTTACCGCCGAGCGTGCTCATGACCATTACGTTACCGCCGACTACAAATCCGAGATTTTCAAGATGTTTCTTAACTTCCGGACTTCCGCCGATTTTTTTGATGGTGTTCAATTCACCGACATCTGCAAGTGCCAAAGGCATCATAGCTAATCCCTCACTTCCGCCGGTTAGTTTAGACTAACCGCAGGCTTTAAATAAGGTTAGCTCTCGCTAACTAAAATAATATTATCGCCAAAAGGCAAAAATGTCAATAAAAAAATTAATTTTTTAGGACTTTGCGACGATATTTGTCAGTATGAACAAACGGTTAGCAGGGACTAACTCAAATACTGTTTAATTTGTGTATTCGGAATAAGAAAGTTATTTTTACTTCGCTTGAAATTGCCAAATAATTGTGGTACAATATTAGTAATGTAATTTTGGAGGCTTTATTATGCATTTACAGGAATCCGGAGAGATGTATCTCGAAACAATATATGTTCTTTCAAAGAAAAGCAGTGCCGTCAGGTCGCTTGACGTTGCCGAATATATGGGATTTTCCAAACCGAGCGTATGCCGTGCTGTCGGCCTGCTCAAAAGCGGCGACTATATTGTTGTCGATAAAGACGGCTACATCACTTTAACCGCCGACGGACTTCATATTGCGAAAAAAATCTATGAGCGTCATACTGTTCTGACGGATTTTCTTGTCCGGCTGGGCGTAAATCCCGAAATTGCTGCCGAGGACGCCTGCAAAATCGAGCATGACATCAGCGACGAATCCTTTGCGGCAATAAAATCTCATTTTCCTAAGAACTAAACCAATATATGCGGCTGTATATTATAATATGTATTATAACTTATATATAGAAAAACCCTATCGCTGTGCGATAGGGTTTGTTTTATTGCTTAATGAATTACTGCCATGAGAAGGTTACAGACTTCTGAGCTCTGTCAACTGTGTAACCGCAACCGTTTGTGAACTTGCCGTTTTCGTACTTAATGGGACGTTTATGCTTTGATGCATTGTGCTCAATCTCGGTGCACTTCTCAAGTCCGCCGATGAACGCATCCATCATGGCCTCTTCCGTGAAGTAAATCGTTGCGCTTACCTTGAGAACCTGAGTTGACTCCGCCGTATATCCTGACGAATCAAGAACGCCCGGCTTGAATCCCGTAAGCCACCATGAATACTGCTTGCTGCGGTGGAAGAACAAAGTATCGTTCTTGTACATTGTAAGCTCCATCTGCATAAGCATTTCATCGTCGGCACATTTATAGAACTTTCTGCCGTTTGCGTCAACAAGCTCATCGTCATCAAAATCACGATAATAAAGACCGATTTCACAGCCGTTAAGAACAAAGCCGTACTGGCCCTTCCAAAGCTGAACCATCCATTCCATTCCGTTATAATCAAAGAAGATACGGCTTGTGTCGAAGCAGCATACAATAAGCGGGGCAGCTACGTCATAAAGATATGTATAACCAAACGTTCTCTGCCATGCATAAGTTGATGCGTAGAATGCGCCGTCCTTAGCGTCATAAGAGAAGCCGAGGAGACCCGAACCGTCGGTATTTGTTACCTTTCCGGTCGCTTTGTCATAGTAGAAGTCGCCGAAAATATGAATTCTGCCCTCACCTGTCTGAGCCGGGAACCTGTCAATAATTCCTGCCGAGAACTGGAGAATATAGAGTGCGTCCGCTGACGTTACCTTACCGTCGAGGTCTGCGTCGGCGGCAACGATCTCAGCCTTTGTGAGTGTGTCGGCACCGGTGCAATATCTGACAATCGAAAGAGCGTCAAACGAGTTGATCGAGCCGTCACTGTTTACGTCACCGGGTGTGTTTGCGACAGCGGCCGACGAGGTTGCCATGCATGTCATTGTTGCAACAACGACAGACAGAGAAACTATCGCACAAATAATTTTCTGAAATACTTTCATTTTCTTTCTTCCTCCTGTTTATTAAAGGGATTTTTTGATTCCGACAACGTACTGAAGAATATTGAGTGCGTCTACGGAATTGATTTTGGAATTGCCGTCAACATCACCGAGAGAAATCTGAGTCGGACTGATTGTGATAAGACCTGTCGAATACTGAAGAACCTGCAGCGCATCATACGAATTGACTTTTCCGTCAAGGCTGACATCGCCCTTATTGAACTTTGTTTCGGTAATAAAGTTCACGTTGAACGGTGCTTTCTTACCGCAGAAAGTAATATAAAGCGTGTTGCTGCCCGGCATTACGACGTCCGTATTCTCCGGGATTGACCAGCCGAGGCATGCGTTGGGAGCAGAAATCTCCTGAACGGTTGAATCGTCATAAGTTGCCTTGATGATTGTGCCCGTGAGGTCATACCTTGTCATTTCAACGTCTTTGTTGATACCCATGTTCCATTCGACGCCAAGCACGAGCTTTGTTTTCGGCGTTCTGACAATGCTTATGCTTTTGACGGATGAGAAAGTTACATCGCAGAGAGCATAATTGCTGTCAAAGCTGTCGCAATAGATGCGTATACGGTTTTTTCCTGCTTTCCATGTGCCGGAATCGCTTTTTGCATACATATTCGGACCGGTCGTGCCTCTCTTGTATTCAACCGTTTTGCCGTTAAAGGTGAGCACGGTTCCGGAAAGATTAAGACTGCCCTTCATGAGTATAATGTCGCCTTCCTTGGAATACATCCAATCAACGCCCTGATGGAACGTCAGCTGATCAGGCTTGCGATCTATCCGCACGCTGAGTGCCGAGGTCGGGATCATCAGACACGAAAAAGCAATAATCATTGCGAGCACCACAGCACACAAAGATGAAATTTTCTTCATTTCCATTCCTCCGATACATTATAATTTATTTGTATTATATATTATATTTCGGAAAAAGTCAACGGTTTGCATTTCTTAAATTATCCGAATCCGTATAAGCCTTAAATTGGCTATTGACAACTTAAGCTGTTTGTTATATAATTTGTAAAAATAGCATGAGTGTTTATGCATTTTTACAAGAGAGGGACGTAAGAGATGAAAAATTTTTCCAAAAAAGCCATATCAGGCATTATTTCGCTTGTTATCGCTGCATCTGCGGCGGTATCTCTGCCGATTTCGGGCAGTGCAAAAGGCATAGCCTACGGTGATATAAACGGCGATTCGTTCGTCAATTCTTCCGATGCTTTGGCTGCATTGACATACAGTGTCGGCAAAAGGGATTTGACATCCGATGAATTTATTCGTGCCGATGTCAATGCCGACAAAAAAGTAAACTCTTCCGATGCGCTTGAGATTTTGAGATATTCCGTCGGATTGATACAAAAATTCAAAGCCGAAGGAGTTAACAATACCTCGGTTGACGCAAAAACTGCCGTTACCGTATTCAACAAGGCCGTTGAATATTCAAAGAAAATTCTTCCGTCGTATACATTCCAGCAGACACCCTCGGAAACCGTTGACGATGTAAAAGTGACGTCAAACAGTTCTTTGATTTCGGACGATCTCCTCAAGCAGGCTGCGGAGGATGCAAAGAAGCAGTACACCACCGCACCCAAAACATACACCAAAATCGTTCAGCAAAAGGCCGAGGAATCCGCTCAGAAAATGGTCGGTACTTTTGACCTTTCAAGGTTATTGGAGCTTGCTTCGATTGAGTGTAAGAAAAACGAAAAAGGCAATTATCTTTTGACCGTTAAATTTAAGAACGAAAAGAATCCGACCGAAAGCAGTCAGATCGTTAAGGTTCTCGGTCAGATGTCATATGATTCAGCCAAGAAAGCTCTTGCGGACAACAATTCGCTTGATGGCGTAAAAGCCAAAATCGACGCTTTTAACTTCACATATGAGAATTGTATTCTCCGGTGTGAAATCAATCCGTCAAGCTATGAATTCGTAAGCATAGATTGGTCCGTAAAAAATGTTTCAAATTCAAAGGTTACGACAGCCGTTGGATTTGTAAAGCTTACAGTCGAAATGTCTATGACGGGAAACAATTCCACATCATATTCAAAATTCGGCTATTAATTAACTTAGGTTAGCTCATTGCCTCCTATTCGCCTATTGGCGGCAATGTCTAATAAATAATCCATGTACTCCAAGTACAAATTCTAATGAAGGAGAAATTGGTGATTACAATGAATAAGATTGCAAAAATCCTGTCAGCTGTTCTCTCCGTAACTTTGGTTATCGGCGTTACAGTTGCAATGCTTGTTTCTGCATTCGCTGCTTCGGCTCCGAAGTTCTCTGTAAACGTTGTTTCAGAGTCCAAGGACGAGGTTAAGGTTGCATTCACTCTTGTAGACGGTAGCTTTACAGCAATCGACTTTAGAGTTAATGCTTCAGACTGGGACAAAACCGCTAAAAATACCGGTTTGACACTTGATTCGATTGAGAAGTCACAGGCATACAAGGACTTCGCTAATGATCAGGAAGTTGACCCAATATATGCATCTAACAAGAAGAACGGTAAAGTATCTTTTGCTTCTGTTAACGCATACGATGCAAAGGGTGATGTCTTCATCTTCACATTCAAGAAGACCTCATCGGCTAAGGAAAAGATTGTTGCAAGCGATATCGTTGCTACAATTGAAAGCTGCACAGGTGCAGACAACAAGGAAGTTACAGCTTCTGTTGCAAACAATATTCCTACAGAGGTGCCCTCAG
>FR882086.1:162631-200693 GCA_000434915.1 Ruminococcus sp. CAG:563 | reverse complement strand
ACGCTCAGACCCTCTCGGGTTCAAGTCCCGCTCAAAAATAAAAAGAGCCGCATTTGCGACTCTTCCTTATTTGGTGCAGGAGAAGGGACTTGAACCCTCATGAACTTGCATTCACTAGAACCTGAATCTAGCGCGTCTGCCGATTCCGCCACTCCTGCAAAAATAAAAAGCTCTGAATTTTTACACGGTGAGCCAATCCGAGGCGGGGCACACAGCCTGATCCGCATAAATAATTATAGCATAGATAGAAAAAAAGTCAATATTATTCTTTCATTTTTCTTTATAAAATGATATAATTAACCGAAAACTTTTTTGGAGCGATCGTTATGTATCATTTCTTTGTTCCTGCCGAGAGTATTTCCGACTCTCAGGTTATTATTACGGGCGGCGACTTTAACCATATAAAAAATGTTTTGCGAATGAAACCGGGCGAAAAATTCGTTGCTAACGACGGCAACGGAGCGAGCTATTGCTGTTCGATTCGTGAATTCAAGGGTGAAAGTATTGTTGCCGATATTGAAAAGGGTCAGCTTGAAAGCAATGAACTTCCCGTGCGACTTGTTCTTTTTCAGGGTCTGCCGAAAGCTGACAAGATGGAGCTGATCATTCAAAAGGCTGTTGAGCTGGGAGCGGCGGAAATCGTTCCCGTAGAAATGGTCCGCTGTGTGGTTAAGCTTGACGACAAAAAGAAAAAAAACAAGCTTGCACGCTGGCAGTCTATTGCCGAAAGTGCGGCAAAGCAATCGGGCAGAACGGTAATTCCCGAAGTTAAAACCGTTATGACTTTTGACGAAGCTTTGCAATATGCCGAAAAGCTTGACTTGCTCCTTGTCCCCTATGAATGCGCCGACAGCTTGAAGAAATTGCGAGAGAAAATTGACGGATTAAAACCCGGTATGAGTGCAGGAATTTTTATCGGCCCTGAGGGCGGATATGAAGAAAAAGAAATTGAAAAAGCAAAAGAGCATGGCGGAGAAATTGTTTCACTCGGAAAAAGAATTCTTAGAACCGAAACCGCTGCGATTGCGGCACTTTCCATTTGTATGTTTAACATCGAAGCGAATTTATAAGGGAAAATATTATGTTACCTATTGATTTTACAAACAGAATGAAGGCAATTTTGGGCGAAGAATATGAGAAATTTGAAGCATCGTATTCCGAGGTTCCCGTTCGTTCTTTCAGAGTAAATACAAATAAAATAAGTGAAGAAAATTTTGAAAAAATAAATCTGTTCGGCGGCAAAAAAATCCCGTATGCGGAGAACGGTTTTTATTTTTCCTGCGACGGAATCGGCAATCACCCTTACCATCACGCAGGAATGATTTACATTCAGGAACCGTCGGCAATGGCACCTGTCGCAAGCGTTGATATTCAGCCCGGCTGGAACATTCTTGACCTTTGCGCTTCTCCCGGCGGCAAATCGACCCAAGCTGCAGCTCAAAACCCCGACGGCGTTCTTGTCTCCAATGAAATCATCCCGTCACGGTGCAAAACACTGACCGGCAACATTGAAAGAATGGGTTTTCGAAATGTCATCACAACCTGTACCGATGCCAAAAAGATTGCGTCACTTTACGGCGAGGTTTTTGACCTTGTTATTGTCGATGCGCCCTGCTCCGGCGAGGGTATGTTCCGCAAAGACGAGAACGCACAAAATGAATGGAGCGTCGAGAATGTTTTACATTGCGCCGAACGCCAGCGTGAAATTCTTGACGAGATAAAAACAACCGTTAAGCCCGGCGGACTTTTGCTTTATTCGACCTGCACTTTTTCGCTTGAAGAAAATGAAAAAAATGTCGATTGGTTTCTCAACGGGAACGATAATTATGAACTGATTGATGTCAAAGACTGCGTAAAAAAATATACAACGGACGGCATTATGTTTGACGGCTGCAAAGAGAAAAATATTTCACGCTGCCGCAGATTTTATCCGCACGTTGCAAAAGGCGAGGGTCAGTTCGTTGCATTGATGAGAAAGACCTGCGGCTTCGGAATCGAAGAACTCCCTCCGAGTGCACTCAAAGATATTCCGAAAAATGAGCAAAAAATTATTTTTGAATTTCTTGATGAAACCTTGAAAAGCTACAACAGAAAAGCCGTCAAAAAGTATAAAGATAATTTTGTATATTTTGATTCGGATTTTCCTGTTCCGAACGGAGCTTTTTCCTGCGGTGTTACGATTGGCAGCCTGCAAAAAAATCACATTAAACCTCATCACCAATTTTTCTCAGCGATGGGAAAATTATTTAAGCAAAAAATAGAGCTTACCCCCGAACAGGCAAAAAAATATATCCACGGCGAAACCGTGGACTGTGAATTTGATAAGGGCTGGTGCACCGTGACTGTTAACGGTTGCCCGATAGGGGGAGCAAAGGCCGTCAACAAAACGGCAAAAAATCACTACCCAAAAGGATTAAGAACATTATAAAAACGACCGCAGAAATTAAGCTTTCTGCGGTTCTTCTTTTATTTCCGATAAATATTTTTCTGCATCCTGTCTTGATTTAAAGACTATTATTTTGCTTGAAAATTTTTCGGTTAACTTGTATATTTTTGGCAAGCTCTTCGCTCTGAAGTCTTTTATAAAATTAATAAAATCATTATCGATTTCTGTTTCAATCCACGGTAAATCCTCATGTTTCTTGCCTATACGTTCACGAACCCCTTCAATGCAGATATTCGTCGGCAAGTCGAATAAATAAATCACATCGGATTTTGCCATACGCTTTTCCATTGTGCGCATATAATTTCCGTCGATTATCCATTCATCTCTTTGTAAAACCGTCGAAAGCCGCTTATCAAAAATATCCCTTGATACAGTTGTCTTATCGCTGTTCCAATTCATTCTGTCAAGATAATACAGCGGTGTGTCCGTGCTTTCGCTCAGTTCCTTTGCAAATGTGCTTTTTCCGCTCCCGGGACATCCGATTACTATTGCTTTCAATGCTTTTCCCTTTCTTTTTACTATTTAAAAAACAATCCCGTATTCTTCAAATATTTTGAAAAACACGGGTATTATTTATATCAATACAACCTTCTCACCGTTGCAGGTCAGGCGCGACGGAATAAAGTTGCCGTCCACTACAAAATAATAGTATCCTTCACCGCCGTCTTGAAAATCCTTACCGTCATATTTCACATTGTCAACCTGAGTGAAAACCATGCTTTGATTTTCAAATTTTTTGATAAGAAATACTCCGTATTTGCTGGAGCGGTGCTGGGTGTCGTCCATAAGCGAAAACGGAAGCAAGAGCTTGTCGCCGTCCTTGTTAAAGCAATAATTGACATTGCTGCCGTTATTTCTCCCGGCGATACATACAACGCCCTCGTCGCATTCAAAATATGTTATCAATTCTTCATGGTATCTATAAGCAAAAAGCTTTTCCACCGAATCAAACGGGTGAATATAATTTTCGAGCGGAACAAAAAATGAAACCGCAGTCAGAATTATCGCAACAAAAGCCGCAGTAACCGCCGCTTTGCCTTTCTTCTTTGAAACTATGCAAAGCACAGTCACAAGAATCGCAAAAAATACGGCTCCGCATATCCATCTAATAATATCGTATGCCATAAAAGGCCCCTTTTCTTTTTTTAATTATATTATCATATGATAAGGAAAAAGTCAATTTTGTCACCCGTCAGTCATAACAATACGGTAAAAAAATAGAAAAATTTTTAAAAAACAGTTGACAAACAAAGAAAAAGTGCATATAATAAAAGCAACAAATGAACATTTATTCATATGTTAATCTGAATTGCAGGTGAACAAAATGTCAGATAATAAACCAACTATGAATTGTGACGAATGTCCGCATGACAACTGTAACCGCAAGGTTGCAAAAACAGAGGTCAGCGACGACGTTCTCTATGACCTTGCCGAGGTTTTCAAGGTTTTCGGAGACAGCACACGAATCAGAATTATCTCCGCCCTCATGGACGGTGAAATGTGCGTCTACCACCTTTCGGAAAAACTCAATATGGGTCAAAGCGCAATTTCACATCAGTTAAGAATTCTCCGAAGTGCAGGACTTGTACGTCCTCGCAAGGAGGGCAAAGAAAGCTATTATTCGCTGGATGATGAACACGTTGAAGAAATCTTCGGTGCAGGTCTGGCACATGTATTACACAAAGGAGGTATGTTAGATGTCTGAACATGAATTCGAACACGAACATGAATACGGATGTGAGCATAACTGCTGCGAACACGATGGACATTGTGAATGCGGACTTGAGCATGAACATCATCACGAACACGAGCATGCACACGGCCACAGTCACGGCTGCGCATGCGGCTGCGGAGGCTGCGCTCATGACGACGAGGAGGAGGAAACCAAACTTTCCCTTACATTGCTCGGCGTTTCGGCAGTGCTTGTTGTCGTAGGTCTTTTCCTCAAGTCAATTCCAATAGCGCAGACGATCGTCGGCATTGTTGCCGTTGTTCTTGCAGCTTATCCGCTTGTATTTAAGGTTTACGGCGATATTAAGGCTCGAAGATTTACCGAAATTGAGCTTATGATTATTTCAGTCGTTGCCGCTTGCTGTATCGGCGAGCTGAGAGATGCCGCACTTGTTGCAATCCTTTACAGAATCGGTGAAATAATTGAGGACAGAGCGGTTGAAAACAGCCGCAAAGCCATTGATTCAGTTGCAAAAATTCAGCAGGATTATGCACATCTCGTTTTAGATGACGGAACAACCCGAAAGGTCGATGCCGAGGATGTTCCCGTCGGAGCAAAAATCAATGTTCTTCCCTATGAGCGTTTCCCGATTGACGGTGTTGTCGAATCAGGTATATCAACCGCCGATGCTTCCGCTATCACAGGTGAAAGCCTGCCGATAACTCTCGGCAAGGGAGTTGAGGTTAAGAGCGGCATGGTGAACGGCAAGGACAGCGTTACGGTTGTCACAACCGAGCTTTTCGGAAATTCAACGGCTTCAAGAATTGTCAGGATGGTTGAGGATGCAACCGAAAAGAAGGGCAATGTGCAGAAGTTTATTACAAGATTTGCAAAATACTACACACCGATTGTTGTTATTATCGCTGTTGCATTGGCAGTTATCGGTTCAATCGCAACAAAGGATGTTGCTTCATGGGTCAAGAGAGCACTTGTTTTCCTTGTTGCATCATGTCCGTGTGCTATCGTAATTTCAATTCCGCTCGGTTTCTATACAGGTATCGGTGCGGCGGCAAAGGACGGAATTATCGTCAAGGGCTCAATCTTTATTGAAGCCTTTGCAAAAGCAAAAGCATTTGTTTTTGACAAGACGGGTACTTTGACAACAGGTAACTTTGAAGTCAGCAAGATCACTTCTATGAGTAATTTCACCGAAGAACAGATTCTTACGCTTGCTGCGGCGGCTGAATATTATTCTTCCCACCCGATTGCAAAGAGCATTGTCAGTGCGGCCCCGCAGATTGACGAAAAATATCTCAGCGATTTCCGTGAGGTTGCAGGCGGCGGCACAAGTGTTGTTTTCGACGGAAAAAGGATTCTTTGCGGCGGCAGACGCTTGCTCGAGACAGAGGGAGTCGAAACTCCCGACTACACGGACGGCGACGTTTGCGTTGTATTTGACGGAAAAATTATCGGTACGATCACTCTCAGAAGTGCGCTCCGAAACGGCGTTGAGGATATGGTTGAGCATCTGCGTGACCAGGGTGTTGAACATATTATAATGCTTACCGGCGACAACGAGACGGCATCCGACGAGGTTGCAAAAGCAATCAATCTTGACGAATACTATTGCAATCTTCTTCCCGAAGAAAAGCTCAGCCACCTTGAGGAAATCAAGAACGAGTATGGCAAGGTTGTTTATGTTGGCGACGGTATCAACGACGCTCCGGTTCTTGCATCTGCGGACGCAGGCGTTGCAATGGGTCTCGGCACTCAGGCGGCGAGCGAGGCGGCAGATGTTATCCTCACGAACGACAGGCTTGACAAGCTCGCCCCGGCACACAGGCTTTTCAAGAGAACGATCAACATTGTTCATTTCAATCTTATATTTGCAATCGTTATCAAGATGATAGTTCTTATTCTCGGTGCGGCGGGCTATGCTCCCGTTTGGCTTGCAGTTTTCGCCGACGTTGGCGTATGCGTAATCTGTATTTTGATTTCAACGCTCATCGGCAAAGCGAAGAACTCGTTCTTTGACACGATTCATTTAAGGTAATCCAAAAAATATCAGGCTGTATCAAAGCAATCGCTTCGGTGCAGCCTGATGTTTTATTTAATTATTTACAGAAAGCTTTCCAAAATTCCGAATACGCTTTGTCGCCGTAAATTTTGAAAACGGTGTCGTCGACAAAGGTTATTATCTTCGTCAAAACCTTTGCCCACTCGGGCAGCTCATTGAGCTGTTTCTGCGTAAGCAGCTTTGCGTTTTCTTCACTTATCTTGCCCTGCTTTGCACAGAAATCATTGACTCTTTTCGTCGTCTCCTTGCAGAATTCCGCATCGGCAATCGTCGCTCGCATCACACGCTCGCAGTCATACATTATCGCCTTACATTCGTCAACGGTTTCCTGCGGCCAATCAAGCTTGCCTGCCTGATAATCGGCATAAAGGTTTTTCATATCTCTGTATCTCCAGCGGCGAATAAACCAGTTGTCGGAATTGCCGTTAAACTGCGGGTATTTTTCAGGCTTTGAGTTAACATTTTCAACATCATGCGAATACATCAGAGCAACAGCAAGATTGATAACAGGTGAATTATTCGCGGCGTCCTCATGGTGCATATTGTAGAAATACCATGTGTTGTCGGGGAGAACGCCCGTTGAAGCGTCAATCTCACCGTCAGGCGAAAGTCTGCCTCCCTCGGTGAGCTTTTCGCCGGGCAAAGCCGCCGTTGTGCCGAGAGCGGTTGATTCAACATTGATAACGCCGTCTCCGTTTACCTTATCTGCGTTCGCAGTGACATGGAAGAAATTATATCGTGCGTCACCCGTGTGAAGTCCATAGCCGGAAAGTATGTTTATCCGAATTCCGTTTGCCGTCATTGTTTTTATATTATCGGCAAGGTTGAGCTGTGCCCGATAGAATGCATCTGTTTTTTCTCTGACAGGAACATGCTCCTCGTCTCTGAGATATTTTTCGGCAAGCTCGGGATAAGCCTCCTTTGTAACCATCGCCCAAATCTGCGGCGTGTTGACAAAAAGATTATTTAAAAGAGTGTCATAAATCTTCGTCAGCATTGCGGCGTTGACCTCGGCCGGAAGAGCACGAAGCATTAGATTAACGGCATGACCGATAATCTCACCATACTCCGTAAATTCGGAAATCATCATCGGAATTCCCTCGTTGTACCAAAACTCCGCCGAAACATCAAAATCACGGTTAAACATATCGGTGACCGACTGCGTTCCGTTGAGAACAGGGACGACATTAACTATTGTATTAACCTTGTCGGTGTCGGTATATCGGTCACAGAACGCCGTAAAAATCGTTCCGCCGAGACTTATCGGAAGAAGATTAACCTTCTTGGCCCCCGTCTTTTGAAGCACCGTATCTATGTACCGGTCGAGACGCTGAGCTGAGGACATTGGGTCTGCAAAAAGCGAAAAAGTGAAGAAGAAAAGGTTTTCTTCGCCTATTATATCCGAAATGGCACGAAGCGGAAGAATTCTATAAAGATAGTCACACTGATATTGCATATAACTCTGCGTTTCGGCATCGGCCGGGGTTGCAAAATCGGCAAATGACCCGTTAAATTCAAGAAGACCGATTTCATTGTTTGCAAAGGTTCCGTCGGGCAAGGTTTTCTGTGCCGAAAAAGCAGTATCGGCAACCTTTCCGATTGCGTCAACGAGTCCGCAGTCCTTTTGAGCAATGACAGATTTAACCAGCGGAGCTATAAGATGAAGTGCAACAGCTTTGAGTATCTCCGGAACATCAAAAATAACGGTTCCGCTCTGAAGGTCATTGCCGAAGGCGTCCTTTTTTATCGGCGGACGAGACGGATCCTCGGCATCTGAGCTGTTGTAATCCTTGTCAACAACATAGGTTATCGAATGGGAGATACCGGGCACAACGACGAGCGGATAATAATTGCCGTTTTCGTCAACATTGTCGTAAACAACGGACATATCCTCAAGCGTATATGGGTAATTGTCCGAAGCAGAAGTATTCGAGGTTTTTATAACGGCTCCGTTCAAGGGAACAAGTGCCATAATCATCGCCATGACGGCAGAAAAAATTCTCGTTATGAAAGTCATTATTAAACCCTCCCGTTCAAATTGCAGAATAAATGTAAGATAATTATAACAAAAGATAAATTCTTTTACAAGGTCATTGATTTATTCCATAAAAAATGCTAATATTAATCATAAAAATTTTTGGAGGTTAAAAAAATGGAAGTAACGGCAGTTGCCTCTTGGCTCAACTCAACCTTTGCCGACTTTGATCTTGCAATCTTTGATTTCTTTCACAGATTGCACGACAGTGCGGCCGGCGGATTTCTTGATGTCTTTTTTAATGCGATCACAACGCTCGGACACGACGGAATTGCGCTGATTATCATTTCACTCGTTCTCATGCTTTTCAAGAAGACGAGAAAGGCAGGCTCGGCAATGCTTGCCGGTATCATTGTCGGAGCACTTTTCACCAACCTGACAATCAAACCGCTTGTCTCTCGTCCGAGACCGTACACTCATCTTGACAGCCCCGTTTATCAATGGTGGCTGAACGCAGGAGCACAGGTTGAAAGCGACCGTTCGTTCCCGTCGGGTCACACAACCTCGGCAATGGCAATGGTAACAGGTCTTTTCTGCGTAACGAATAAAAAGGTCAGCTGGGTAGCATTTTTATTTGCTGTTCTCATGGGAATGTCGAGAATTTATCTTTGCGTTCACTACCCGACCGATGTTATCGGCGGCCTTATTATCGGTGCAATCGGCGGCATTATCGGCGGCCTGCTTGTAAACTGGTTCTATAAGCACGACGAGCACAAGCTCAACAAAGCATATATCAATTTCAGCTTTGCAAATCTTTCTAAAAAGAAAGCATAACATTAAAGCTTCACCCGACACGGTCAAACGATTGTGTCGGGTTTTATGAGCGTTTTACACAAAAAAAGGTGCCGATTTTGTACGTTGACTGAATCGTTTTTTTGTTGTATAATTTAACTAATAATAGGGACATTGTTCCCGACAATATAACACTCACGGGAGGTTTTTTATGAAAAAGATTTCTACAAAAATTATTTCCGTAATTCTTTGTATCTGCATGATCTTCGGCTGTTCGGCAATAGCATCATCGGCAGAAACAACAGATACGGTAACGAGAGTCAGCTGTGCTTTCAACGGCGATTCTCAAACTTCAAGAGGCTTCTGCTGGTACACCGAGACCTATACAAGAAGCGATGTTCAAATCATTAAGACTTCTGATTTTAACGGCAGCTATGCAAATGCAACAGAGTATTCGGCAGGCAACATCTACAAGTTCCGTGACCTCTATTGTCATAAGGTTACCGTTGACAATCTTGAGCCGGGCACAAGCTATACATACCGTGTAGGAGACAGATCTCTCAACCTTTGGAGCGGTGACGGCACATTCAAAACAGATGACGGCGACAGCAAATTCTCCTTCATTTCCATTGCCGACGTTCAGGCAAGCAGCGACGAGAACTTTGCGCATGCCGCTGAAACAATGCACGGTGCTGTTAAAACTCTTCCGAACTATGAGTTCATGATAAACCTCGGTGACTTTGTTAACGACGATACAAACGACGAGTGGAACTGGTACTTCAAGAACTTTGCATTTGCAAACATGAACACCACAATCGCTCCCGTTGCAGGTAACCACGACGGTAACATCACAAACAAGCTTAACATCAACGTTTTCAACTCCATGTTTAACCTTGGCAACCCGAACACCAAGTCCAACACAAACTGGGTTAACGGCGTTTACTACTCATTCGATTACGGCAACGCTCATTTTGCTGTTATCAACACAAACGACATGTATCCGATGACACAGTCTCAGAGAAACTGGCTTGTTAATGACATGAGCAAGACCGATGCGGACTGGAAAATCGTTCTCATGCACAGAGCTTCATACTCCGAGGGCAAGAATATCAACAAGCCTGATGCGATTATAATGAGAGATGTTCTTATTCCGCTCTTTGACGAGCTTGATATCGACGTAGTAGAGGCAGGTCACGACCATGTTTACTACAGATCAAAGCAGGTTAAGGGCGATAAGGTTGTTGATAACGTTCAGTATGTAACAGAAATGTTCAACGGCGAAGAAACAACATTTGCTCTCAATCCCGAGGGCTCCGTTCACATTGTTCCGGCTACGGCGGGCACAAAGAGATACAGAGTATATGATGCTATTGATCCTATCCCGGGCTGCTGCGATTTCCGCCTTTCAACAAGAGATTTGGGCGGCTGCTTCATGACAACAGAAATTGACGGTGGCAAGCTTGTTATGAAATCCTACCTTGTTGATGACAAAACTCAAGAGATCACTCTTATTGATAAGTACGCTATTAAGAAGGACGTGGGACAGAACAAGCCGGCAGAAGATTATCAGGATCTTCCGACCGATAACGTTTCAAACATCAGCGCGTACATTACAAACTTTGTAAAGGCTATCGTCGATATGCTTGTTAAGTATCTCTTCGTTCTTCTCCCAAAGGTAATTAAAAACGCATTCAAAAAATAAGACCGGATATAATAAGACCTCCTCTTGAACGAGGAGGTCATTTTTATGTATTCGATTATACAGACTTTTCTTCCTTTGGGAATCTCACCTTCGGCAAATCCAGTTTAAACGCTGTTGCAAAAATTCTGACTGAGAAAACAATCAGCACGGCAATAACCGACGCCAACCTAACATTTACATTGTGAATATACATCAAATGATACGCTGTTCCGCCGATAATTGAGGCGACGGCGTATATTCTTTTCTTTAGCACAAAAGGAATCTCCATGAGCATAACGTCACGAATCAGTCCGCCGCCGACACCTGTTACAACGGCAAGACAGACAACAAGAATTCCATTGACCGTGAAGCCCGATTCAATAGCAACCTTTGCACCCATGACCGTGAAAACTCCGAGACCGAGCGCATCAAAAATATTATTGACCTCATCGACCGTCTTTTCGCTTTTTTTATACGATTCTCGGAAAATATATGCCACAATAAAAACAATCACAGACGTAATAACCGCAACCATAACATATCTGTAATCCGAGAACATCGTCGGCGGCAAATGGCCAATAAGAATATCTCTGACAATTCCTCCGCCGAGTGCCGTCATGGCGCTGAGAACAATAACGCCGAAAATATCTACCCTTTTCTTTATGGCAACCATCGCTCCCGATATCGCAAAAGCAACCGTTCCCACCATTTCAAAAATAAAACGTACAAGCTCCTCAACCGACATATTAAACCTCTGCTATAGAATAATTTGTTTCCTCACCGATACACATTGCACGAAGCGTTGTATACGGAATACCGTTAATGATATTCTCCGCACCGTAATGGTAATGGCCCTGATATACATGCGAAACACCGTATTTTGCAAGTATATCGTTCACCTCGTCCGCATTTGAAATGATATGACGGCTCTCAACATTAGTATCTATATTTTGATGGGTGAACACAATTTTTCTTTTATCCGTGTTGAGCTGTTCTTCAAGCCAAGCAAGCTCGGATTTCGGAACATAGCTCTTTGTCCAATCAATATCTTCTCGACCATATGGTTTACCGTCCGGTGAATATGAAGCATCAAGAAAAATAAGTTTGACCTCATCGTCCTCAACCGTTGTCGGTGCAACATGGAATCCTGTTATCCTTGCCATGTCTTCGGCGCTGACCACCTCATTGTCATGGTTACCCATGCAATGGTAGGTCGGAATGCCGTAAGAGTTTATCAAATTGGAAATCTCCCGCAGATGGCGAAGACTTTCCTCCGTACCGTTGTGGAAGTGAACAAGATCTCCCAAACATATGGCAATCTGCACTCCCTGTGCCTCAAAATCATCAAAAGCACGATTAACCGCACCGTAAGCATAATGTGGCTTCCTGTCCTGCTCGAGCAATTCGAGGTCGCAATAATGTGTGTCTGTAAAAATTCCAATTTTCATAAAATCACCTTGTAACCGAGAATCTTAAAACTTCAAGTGCATCCGAAGAATTAACCTTTCCGTCGCTGTTCCAATCTGCCGCTGTCAAATTATGACCTTTCAGAGTTGTTAATCCGACGGAGTGCTGAAGAATCAAAAGTGCGTCGGCCGAATTAATCTTTGAATCCGAATTAATATCTCCGATAAGACATATTGTATATGGGCCAAAGCTTTTTCCGTTGCCTGTGGCTAAAATCGCTGTACCTGTTGCAACCTTTCCTCCTGAAGCAAGCCCTGTTGCTTTAATAGTTACATCCTTATAAGTAACATACTTTGAAACAAACTGATTCTGCGTAAGCTCCGGATCTTTTTTTAAATAAACTGTTTTCTTGGATTCGTTCAACGAAAGATTCGAACCCGCTTTTAAGCTGAATTGAGGATTTGCAGCCGGCTGCGGCTTTGTGAACCCATTTAATCCATTCGCCTTGATATAAGTCGGATAATCATAGTAACAATAATTCTTGTCACATCTGCGGCCAAGACCCGATACCCAACCTGTTTCGGTATACTGCCACATACCGTAAGCGCCGTTGTAAGTACAGCTTGAATTGTATTCGGCAATCCAGAACTGGAAGTCCGAAAGCTTTGAAGCATAAAGCTCATCTCTTGCAAAATACTTGTTGCAGTAAATTCCGACAAAGTACCCGGCAGCCTCCAGCTTATCGCAGAACGCACGGGCAACCGCCGTACATTGCGCCTGTGTCAAATCCACCTGATCCTCTGTTTCAAGATCGTAGTAAACGGGCATCTCAAGCTGGCATTTATATTTCTTCAGAAGATTTATTACAAAATCCGCTTCCTTGCTCGCTTCATTAGCCGTTGTTGCTGCGGCGAAATAATAAACGCCGACAGGAATTTTATTTTTCTTGGCATTATTATAATATGATGCAAAGCTTTCGTCCTCTTCCATTTTTTTGCTTCCCGTGTAGGAAAAGCCGATACGGAGAATAATTGCGTCTAAATCCGCCGCTATTTTTGACCACGAGCTTATTGAATCGCTGTTCCAATAAGAAATATCGGCAACATCCCATTTAACCTTTTTCAGCTCATTTGTCACCGACGAACTGCTTCCGACCGTAAAGGATTTATTTAAAAGAACAACGTTTGTTGTTTGTGAATCGCTTGCAACAATTTTATATGTATATGTTCCTGCACCGAGCTTTGAAAAAGTGAGAAGATAATCAACGTTACTGATATCATAGCTTTTTGTTCCCGGAGTTGCCGTGTATTCAAAGCCTTTTGTGCCGTCGGACTTGTATGCTCCGATTACAACTTTTGAAATACTGTAGTTCGAAGAAACGATTCCGGTTACAGAAAAGCCCTCGCCGACGTCGAGCTTCGTCGGGAAATTTGCATTTGTGATTTTCAACGTGCTTGCCGAAACTGTGCCGACAGTGAATGCTTTGCTGAGAAGTTCAACATTAGAGGTTTGAGTATCACTTGCAACAATTTTGAAAGTGTAGCTTCCGGCACTGAGCTTTGAGAACGGCAGGCTGTAATCGGCATCTTTTACATCGTAACTCTTGGCATTCGGATTTGTAACATATTCAAAGCCTTTTGTGCCGTCCGCTTTATATGCACCGATTACAATTTTGGTTATATTATAGTTTGAAGAAACAATTCCCGTTGCGGAAAAGCCTTCCCCGACATCAAGTGTATCCGGATATTTTGCATTTGTAATTTTTAAAGTGCTTGCTGTTTGTCCCGTCGATGTAACTGTAAAGCTCTTGTTGAGAAGAACTACATCCGAACTGTTATCATCAGAAGCAACAATTTTATATGTATAGCTACCGTTTTTCAGCTTTGAAAAAGATAAAAGATAATCTACATTGTTTATATCATAGCTTTTTTCGCCCGGCAGACCTGTGTAATCAAATTCGGCCGCACCGCTCGAATTGTAAACGCCGATAACAACCTTACGAATATAATAATCGGAAGTTATAACGCCCTTTGCTACAAAAGGATCGCCCTGCTTCAACGTTGTCGGATACGTTGCTCCGGTCAGTTTCATTGTTGTTGCGGCATAAATCGGCATACAAAGGCCGAATACCATTGCAACAATCAAAAGAACGGATAAAATCTTCTTTTTCACTTTCAAGCTCTCCTTTTCACATTTTGATATATTATAACATATCACGACAGGATTGTACACTTTATTTTGCGTAAAAATCAAATTTTGGTGAATCGGATAAAAACTTAACGAAAATATAAACCCGGCAGTTTAAAAGCTGTCGGGTTTATCTGTATCTTTTATCAGTTGAAAAAATATTAATCAGCATAACTGTGAAATATCCGATAAAGCCAAGGTCAATCGCCATAAGCCCGAATGTCCACGGGTATGTAAAACTTCTGCCGCCAAGCATAATCGGATTTCCCGAAATGTTCGCCATAAGAGCAACGAACACCAAAACGGTAAAAATCAATATTCCGAATCCAATCGGAAAAACCGCTCCCATAAGCTGTTTTCTCAAAAAATCTTGCCTGATTTTCTTATCCGCAAAGGCTTGCCGTGAGTTCACAATGCTTCCGCCGGTAATTTCGAGCTCACAGCCCGAAAAAAGTGCGTCCACCCCCGTTTTTTCCACAAGCAGCGGCTTTTGCTTCACCTTCCAAACAGATTTTGAAGCGATAACATCAATCTCATAGCTGCCCTTGAGCCGCACATACTGACTTTTTTCATCTCTTGAAAACTTTTGAGTCGGATTTTCCTCATCGCTGTGTACATCTGTGCCTATTTCTGTTCGTTTTGTGCGGCAAACAATAAGTTTGTGCATTCCCTTTTCGACAGATGAAACGGTTATACTTTCATCCTCGGGTATGAAATATTCCTCGCCGTCCAGCTCGATTTTCAGCACATCATCGGAAGCATTGTCTATTCTGATGTTCGCCATAATTTCCTCCGAAAAAAAGAGCTGCGGCAGAGAAACTTGCCGTTTTTCTGCAACAGCTCTAAATTTTAAAAATTACTCAACAATAACCGTTCCGTCCTCTTTAACGGTGATCTTGTCACCGTCCTTTACAGCGTTGAGGAACTCATCGCCGAGAGAGTCAACGGCAACGATCGTGTTATCCGTCCAAACGTCCGAAAGGATAACGCCTGCAGCTGCAAGAGAGTCAATCGGCAGCGAGAAAAGCATAGCCGCCGGAGCCATGTTAAGTGCGCATACAGTGTAGAGAACCATACCGCCGGTTGTCGAACCGATTGTCTGAGGCAAGCAGAGAACCTTACCTGTGAGATTCTTGCCGAATACATCGGGGTTGTTCTGGTCAGAACCGATAACCTCATCCTTACCGATAATCGGAATATCATGCATGAGGGCTGTTTTCTGGAATGTTGCAAGTGTGTTTACACCGTTATGAGAAACAACAGCCTCGCCCTTATTGATTGTGCCTGCTACAACAGGACGTCCTTTGAATGTCTTGCTCATAATCAAAAACCTCCCTTGACAGCGATCTTGGTGATATCGTCAGTTGTGAAATAACGTGCGGTCGTATATGTACGAAGCTTATTTGAGCATGTGATAACATTACTCGTGTCGCCGCCGCAAAGCGGATTGTTCATGTACATAAGAGGGCAGATGCAGGAAATGTTGATGCCGAAGCCGATAAGCTTATTATATGCGGCACTGTTTTCCTTCTTAAATCTGTCGAGAACCTCGGGAGCTGTTGTCATAACTGTGCGAAGGCCAACCTTCGTCTTGCCCTGCTTCTTAAGCTCCTTCTCAAATCTTTCTGTCCACTCGCCAAGCTGAGCATATGAGAGGTGGGGACAACCGATGAAGCAAAGCTTCGGAGCGGCGCCCTTATCTTTCCACATAACAGGATAGTTTTTGTAAACTCTCTCAAGTTCAGCGTCGTCAATAACATAAGTTTGAGCACCCTCGGCGATAAGGCTTTCGCCCTGCTCAACAGCTTCGGGAGTAAGGTTTTCAATATGATAAAGACCAACTGCACCGTTTGAAGCGGTTGCTGCGCCGAAATCCTTAAGATATGCCTTAGCATCATCTGTAAGTTCTGTGCCGATCCACTTGTCAAGGCCCTTAACGTACGGAACATCCTCCATAACCTTCATGCCGATTGCAGAACCGAGAACCTGAGCTTCGGGAATCTTTGTGGTCTTAACCTCGATGATCCACTTTGCCTTTCTTCCTTCATCTGTAAGAAGATCGAACTCGGGAACCTTGCCGAGAATTGAACCGAACAGCTCAATGATACCTGAGTTACGGTTACATCTTGCACCGAGAACCGAGTTAGCAAATACAACTGCCGAGCTTTCTGCCCACGAAAGGATGTCGCCCTTCTTCGGTGTATTGCCGACCTCATCAAAATAGCAGGCACATGTGAATGACTTGTCACTCTTGAGTCCGAGCTTGTTGAGCTGAACCTCGTAGGAATCCTGCATACCGTAGAGAATCTTGTTGAAAATCAATTTCTGAAGCGGGTTACACTTTACGTTTGCGTAGTCGATAGGTCTCGGGTCAACGGTAAAGCCCTCGTCAACCTTGAGGCCGCCCTTGATAAGTTCATCCATGATGGAGAACACGGGCTTGAGAACCGAAATACCGAAGCTTGTAACGAGATGTCCTTTGCCGTTTACGGGGACGAATCTTTCTGCTCCGAAAGCGTCGCCGTAAAGCACAAGGGTTTTCATAACCTTTGCCATTACTTCGCCTTTTGAGCCGTGAAGAATTTCTTTTTCCTCGTCTGTCAGCTTCATTTTGTAGCTGAAGTTTTCATTCATAAGGTTTATCCTCCTTTTATCCTCATAAGTCCCCAACACGGCGGACTTATTGTTTCCGAACCAACCCTCCGCCGCTTGCGTTGGCAAAGGTCGTACATTCTTAATATAATTATATATTAAAACTTATTGCATTTCAAGAGTTTGTTAAAGATTTGACTAAAAAAGAGAATGATTATTTTTGTTTAATATAATCAAAAAGTCTGCCCCTTTAATTCTGATAAAAGAGGGCAGACCGTAATTTTATTATTCAATATTTTTCGGTGTGAACGCTTGGGGAAACAATTCATTTAGGGTATACTTTTTATATGAATCCTCTCCCGTGACAACAAGCACTGTAAAATCAGGGGCACAAAACTCTGCCATAACCTGACGGCAAACACCGCACGGAGGGAATGCACCGCTTATAACTCCGTCCTTCCCGCCGGCAACAGCAATGGCTGTGAAATTTCTTTCTCCAGATGAAATTGCATTAAACAAAGCCACTCTCTCGGCACATACGGTCGGAGTGTATGCGGCATTTTCAATATTACAGCCTGCAAAAAGCTTTCCTTTCTCGGTCAGCAGTGCCGCACCGACCTTATATCCCGAATAGGGAGCATATGCGTTTTTCATTGCGTCAATTGCTTCTTTGCAAAGCTCTTTTTCGTTCATAGCAACACCTCATTGAAAAAATCAGTCAAACAAAACCGTGCTGAAATATCTTTCGCCGGTATCCGGGAGGACAGTCACAACCGTTTTGCCCTCGCCAAGCTCTTTGGCAAGACGAAGAGCCGCAGTAACATTTGTTCCGCTTGAAATTCCGCAGAGGATTCCCTCTTCACGAATCAAACGTCGGGAGGTTTCAATCGCTTCATCGTCCGTTACGATATCAATATGCTCATAAATATGTGTATTCAGATTTTTCGGAATAAGTCCGTCGCCGATACCCATTTGAAGATGAGTTCCGATGCTTCCGCCGGAAAGAATAGCTGCATTTTCCGGCTCAACCGCCCAAATGTGAATTTCCGGATATTTTGCCTTGAGCGTTTCGCCTATTCCGCTGAGAGTTCCGCCTGTACCGACGCCCGAGCAAAAACCGTCAATCGGCTTGCCGACCTGCTCAATTATTTCCTGCGCAGTATGGCTTTTATGAACCATCGGATTTGCCGGATTTTCAAACTGCTGAGGGATCCAAACGTTTTTATCTTCCTCAGCCATGCGAAGTGCGGTTTGCAGGCACTCGTTGATGCACTTGCCGATATCGCCGTCATCATGGACAAGAACCAGCTCTGCTCCGTAGGCCTTGACAAGCTTACGACGCTCCTCGCTGACCGAATCAGGCATGATTATACGTACATGGTAACCTCTGACAGCTCCGATAAGTGCAAGACCTATACCCTGATTTCCGCTTGTCGGTTCAACAATTATCGTATTTGAATTTATTATTCCCTTTTCCTCTGCGTCGCAGATCATATTATATGCAGTTCGTGTTTTAATCGAACCGCCGATATTTACGCCCTCATACTTAACAAGAACATCTGCACTGCCCTTGGGTACAATTTTTGAAAGACGAATCATAGGCGTGTGTCCGATCGCTTCAAGAACATTTGAATAAACCAAAGTAATTCCTCCGATGTTAAAATATGCTGAACAGCTTACAATAACATAATATTAACCATAAGCCCACAAGGGACTATTTTATCACAATATGCAAAATATCGCAACTTGTTTATTTACAAAATTTTTCAGTTGTATTTTTGAGAATAACGCAAAAGATATAATTGCAAACGCAAATGAATTGCGAAGGGGTGAAATGCAAATGTCAAGCAGCAAGAAGAATGTTGTTCCTCAGGCAAGAGAGGCTCTCGATCGTTTCAAGATGGAGGCTGCATCTGAGGTAGGTGTAAACCTTTCTAACGGTTACAACGGTGATCTCACATCTAAGCAGGCAGGTTCTGTCGGCGGTCAGATGGTTAAAAAGATGATCGAATCCTATGAAAAGAACATGAAATAACCTTTCATGAATTCACAACCACACAAATAATCAACAAATGGGAGCGTTTTCAACCTCGGTTGAAGACGCTCCCAACTCTGAAAAACAGAAAAACTCCCGGGATTTCTCCCGGGAGCCGATAATCGGAAATCAAAATCAGAAATCAAAAGAAGCAAATGTTCCGTTGCTCTGATTGAAGATGTTCCATGTCTTCTTGAGACCTACCTTGCCGATAGCACTGTGGTTACCAACAGAGACGCTGAGGATACCGTAGATATCTGCATGACCGCTGATGTCGATCTTACCGTCTGTGTTTGAACCTGCTGCAAGCTCCTTGAGGTAGTCAACAGGAATTGTAAGAGATGACTTAACAACTACGTTGCCGTTTGCATCAACATACTTAGCCTGTGCCTGAACATAAGCACCAACGCCGCCCTCAACGCATACGTCTACAAGAGCGTAGCCATAGAGACCGAGTGATACATCAAGACCAAGGCGAAGCTCGAACTGGCCATAGATGTTAACCTGACGATCAACAACTGTTGAATCGTTAACTGTGCTTACCTTATTGTTGATGATCTCAATACCATGCATTTCCTGAGAAGTTACAACGATTTCCATTCTGCCGTTTACATCAATGTTAAGAAGAACATCGAATGTAACGGTAAGCGGAGTTGAACCGAGAGGAAGTGTGAATGTGAAGAGCTTGATTGATGTAGAATCAAGCTTTGAGAGAGCATACTTGTTAACAGCCTTAGCCCAGAAGCTGTCGCCTGAGAGCTTCTCGCCAACAGATGTAACTTCGTCGCCGAAGGTCTTAGCGTAGGAACCTGAGATAGCTGTTGTATCCTTAAGGTCATAGTTGAACTTAAGATATACTTCGTTGAAGTTGAGCTTTGCAACGTTCATGTCAGCCTTAGCGTCAACCGTGAGGTTTGTAAGCTCATAAGCCTTAGAAAGTGTAACGCCGTCGCATACGCCCTTAGAAACTGAGAAGTTGAGGCCTGTATCTGTGATCTTAGCCTTAACCTTGAAGCCCTTTACAGAGAAGCTAACGTTAGCAAGCTTCTTGAGAGTCTTCATGATGTCATCCTTAGAGATGGCATTTGTATCAAGGTAACCGTCTGAAAGAATCTCGCCGTTACCGTCAGCGATCATTGATGTTGCGAAATCAACATCAGATGAGCCTTCGTAGTCGATCTTCTCGATAACGTCCTCGATAGCAACATCAGAATTCTTAACTACCTTCTCGCCGTCTACAACGTCGATAGCCTCAACCTTGTAAGCTGCACCTGTGAAGATAGCGTCAGACTGCTCAACAACATAAACGTCGCCTACTGCAAGGTCTGAGCTTGCGGGAACAACGATGCTGTCACCCTCAACAGCGTAATCGGAAACCGTCTTAACGCCGTCCTTGAGAACGAGCTTCTGAGTGTTTTCGTCAACTGAACCACGAAGCTCAACAGCCTTTGCGATGGCTGCAGTTACGTCGTCAGCTGCCATTGCGCCGAGACCGAGCTTGTTCTTAGCATCAAGCTTAATGATGCCAGCGTCAACAGCTGCGGAAACCTTAGCAATGTTTTTGATGGATGTAGCATTCTCGATTACAACGGTGGTCTCGTCAACCTTAACACCCGATGCATTAACAAGAACTGTTGCTACGAACTCCGGAGTAACGGCCTTTGTAACGTCGATCTTATCATAATCAACGAGAACGTCATTATTATCTGCTGCTGCAACAGCTGCATAATACTCGTTGTCCGGCTTAACTCCACGAATTTCTTCTGTGGACTCAACCGCCTGATAACCGAACGCTTCATCAACCTGCTCCAAGAATGCGCCTGTCTCAACCGTCTTTGTGCCCGGCCATACAAAGCCCGGGAAAATGCTGGTCATGACAAGCATTACAATGGAAACGATGATTGAAATGATCTTGGTCATGTCAATTCCTCCTTTAAATTTTTGAGGTTTGAGCATCTTTTCCACGGCTTCAAAGTGGTATAACGTTAGTACCGCTTAAGAAGTTGAGCTGCCCGAAGACAACAACCCTGGTAAATACTCCCCTCACTATGAATTATAATAGCTCTATCGGCACTTTGCAAGTATTTTTTTGCATTTGAAGAAAAATTTTATCTATTTTTGAAAAAGTCACTAAATATTGTGGTCAAACTTGTGCAAAATACAATTCAAATGCTGTTTTTAACAAAAAAGGTACATTGTATAAATGCCGTTTGCTGCCTCCTATTACATTATATATATAATAAAACCGAAATGAAACAAAATATTCCTTGACACAAAATTGGTTTTGTGATATCTTATAAGCGATATAATAAAGGCTGTGACAAAGACAGTAGCCGCTATGCGAAGCAGAAGCGAGCCGGGGAGGGTGTAAGCCCGGTGTGAAGTGCATTGCGGTGAATATCACTTTCGAGCTGCGGACTGAAACGAGTAAGTCTTGACGGTTGTCCTCCGTTAAAGGGAACACATATGAAGTATGTTGAATAGGTGGTTGCGAGTTATCCTCGTCCTGTTTTACACGGGACGGGGATTTTTATTTTGAGCATTATCCTATCACACAAAAAGGAGCTATCATAAATGTACAAAAAAGTTTCTGCAAACCTGAACTTTGTTGACCGAGAGAAAGCGGTCGAAGAGTTCTGGAAAGAAAACAAAATCTTTGAAAAGACCTGTGAAAAAAAAGGTCCGTCATATGTTTTCTATGACGGCCCGCCGACAGCTAATGGCAAGCCGCACATCGGTCACGTTCTGACCCGTGTTATCAAGGACTTGATTCCCCGTTATCGCACAATGAAAGGCTATCAGGTTCCGCGTAAGGCCGGCTGGGATACCCATGGTCTTCCGGTTGAGCTTGAGGTTGAAAAGCTTCTCGGCCTTGACGGCAAGGAGCAGATCGAGCAGTACGGTCTTGAGCCGTTCATTGAGAAATGCAAGGAAAGCGTTTGGAAATACAAGGGCATGTGGGAGGATTTCTCATTCACGGTCGGCTTCTGGGCAGACATGGATAACCCTTATGTAACCTATCACAATCCTTATATCGAGTCGGAATGGTGGGCACTTAAAAAGATATACGAAAAGGGTCTTATCTACAAGGGATTCAAGATCGTTCCCTATTGCCCTCGCTGCGGAACTCCGCTTTCGTCACACGAGGTCGCCCAGGGATACAAGTCCGTTAAAGAGCGTTCGGCAATCGCACGCTTCAAGGTTAAGGGCGAGGACGCTTACTTCCTCGCATGGACAACAACTCCGTGGACTCTTCCCTCAAACGTTGCGCTTTGCGTAAATCCGACCGAGGAATATGCAAAGGTTAAGTGCATTGACGGAAATGTTTATTATATCGCCGTTGCGCTTATGGATAAGGTTCTTTCGCCTCTCGCCGAGGACGGAAAGCCGGCTTACGAAATTCTCGAAAAGTTTGTCGGTAAGGATCTTGAATATAAAGAATATGAGCCTCTCTTTGAGTGTGCAGGCAAAAAAGCCGAGCAGCAGCATAAAAAAGCTCACTTTGTCACGGTTGATAACTACGTTACAATGTCAGACGGTACAGGTATAGTTCACATTGCGCCGGCATTCGGTGAGGACGACTCCCGAATCGGCAGAAATTACGACCTTCCGTTCGTTCAGTTTGTTGACGGAAAGGGCAACATGACCGAGGAAACTCCGTTTGCCGGTCTCTTCGTTAAGGATGCGGACATTCCTGTTCTTCAGAATCTTGAAGAAAGAGGACTCCTTTTCAGCGCACCGAAATTCGAGCATGATTATCCGTTCTGCTGGCGCTGTGATACTCCGCTCATCTACTATGCAAGAGAGTCATGGTTCATCAAGATGACAGCTGTTAAGGACGACCTTATCAGAAACAATAATACAATTAACTGGATTCCCGAGAGCATTGGCAAAGGACGCTTCGGCGACTGGCTTGAAAACGTTCAGGACTGGGGCATCAGCCGTAACCGTTATTGGGGTACTCCGCTCAACATTTGGGAATGCGAATGTGGACACAGACATTCTATCGGCAGTATTGAGGAACTCAAAAGCATGTCCGACAACTGCCCGGATGATATTGAGCTTCACCGTCCGTATATCGACGCTGTTACAATCAAGTGCCCCAAGTGCGGCAAGCAGATGAAGCGTGTACCCGAGGTTATCGACTGCTGGTTCGATTCCGGCTCAATGCCTTTCGCACAGCACCATTATCCGTTCGAAAACAAGGATCTTTTCGAGAGTCAGTTCCCGGCAGATTTCATCTCCGAAGCTGTTGACCAGACAAGAGGCTGGTTCTATTCGCTTCTTGCAATTTCAACCCTACTCTTCAACAAGGCTCCGTTCAAGAACGTTATCGTTCTCGGTCATGTTCAGGATGAAAACGGACAGAAGATGAGTAAATCCAAGGGCAATGCCGTTGACCCGTTTGATGCTCTCAAAACCTATGGCGCAGACGCTATTCGTTGGTATTTCTATACGAACTCCGCTCCGTGGCTCCCGAACCGTTTCCACGGCAAGGCTGTTATCGAGGGTCAGCGTAAGTTCATGGGTACTCTCTGGAACACATACGCTTTCTATGTTCTTTATGCTGAGATTGACAAGTTCGACCCGACTAAGTACGAGCTTGATTACGACAAGCTTTCCGTCATGGACAAGTGGCTTCTTTCAAAACTTAACTCAATGGTAAAGAGCGTTGACACCAATATGGATAATTATAGAATTCCCGAAGCATGCAAAGCTCTCCAGGAATTTGTTGACGACATGAGTAACTGGTATGTTCGCCGCTGCCGTGAGCGCTATTGGAAACAGGGACTTGAGCAGGATAAGATCAATGCTTATCTTACACTTTACACCGCACTTGTTACGGTCGCAAAGGCATCTGCTCCGATGATTCCGTTCATGGCTGAGGATATGTATCAGAACCTTGTTCGTTCCGTTGACAAGAACGCTGAGGAAAGCGTACATCTCTGCTCATTCCCCGAGGTAAACGAAAACCATATTGACCTTGAGCTTGAGAAGAACATGGACGAGGTTCTCAATATTGTAGGTCTCGGCCGTGCGGCAAGAAACGGCGCAAATATCAAGAACCGTCAGCCTCTCGCAAAGATGTATGTCAATGCAGACATTAAACTTGAGGGCTATTATAAGGATATCATCGAGGACGAGCTGAATATCAAGGATGTTATTTTTGTTGATGCAGCCGACGAGCTTTCCGATTATAACTTTAAGCCGCAGCTTAAAACACTCGGACCTAAGTACGGCAAGAATCTCGGTGAAATCAGAACTGCACTCTCGGAGCTTGACGGTTCAAAGGCTAAGAAAGAGCTTGACGCAGACGGCCATATCACACTGAATATCAGCATCGGTGCAATCGAGCTGACAGCGGATGATCTTCTCATCGAAGCTGTTCAGAAATCAGGTCTGTTCTCGGTTTCCGACTTCGGTGTAACCGTAGCAATCGACACAACGCTCACTCCTGAGCTTGTCGAAGAGGGCTTTGTCCGTGAGATTATCAGCAAAATTCAAACAATGCGTAAGGACGCAGACTTCAACGTTACCGATCACATCATCATCAGCGTTGAGGGCAACGATAAAATTGCCGATATCATCACCCGCAACAAGGCTGATATTTTCACCGCAGTCGTTGCAGACGATCTTGTCGTAGGCTCTGTTGACGGACATACCGCCGAGTGGAACATCAACGGCGAAAAAGCATCCTTCGGAGTCAAGGTTAACAAATAAAGTCAGATAAAATTTTTTCTCCCGACTTTTAGCGGTCGGGAGATTTTTTTATCAAAAGCTCTAACAATCAGATATAGTATAAAACACTTTTTTATTTTAAGGAAGTTTGGTTTTTTTGCATATTTTTGCATAAATAAAACATTCATAACTTTTGCTACAATTTAAAGCTATTTATATAATAATTACGGTTTTCCTTTATAAAGTTTGATTTTCTTTTACATTGACAAAAAAGCGACAAAAAACTACAATTATTACATTGTGAATAATTATACGTTGAGAAGGAACTTTATGAAAAAAACGAAAGTAATTATTGACGCTTTTAAAGCCGCATTTCCTCACACTATACCCATTCTTGCCGGCTTTTCGTTTCTCGGATTATCATTCGGTGTTTTGATGAATGTTTCCGGGTTCAGTTTTTGGTATCCGCTTGTGATGAGCATTGTCGTTTTCGGCGGTTCAATCGAATTTGTAGCCGTATCGATGCTGCTCAGCCCTTTTGCTCCGATACAAACGCTGATAATGTCACTGATGATTCAGGCAAGACATCTTTTTTACGGACTTTCAATGCTTGATAAATACAAGAATGTCGGCATTAAAAAGTATTATTTGATTTTCGGTATGTGCGATGAAACATTTTCAATCAACTGCTCCGCAGATATTCCCGAGGGAATTGACAAGGGCTGGTTCATGACTGCCGTAACCCTGCTTGATCACATCTATTGGATCAACGGCTCGCTCATCGGCGGACTTGTCGGCTCACTTATTCCGTTTGACACAACGGGACTTGATTTTGTCATGACGGCGATGTTTGTCGTAATTTTCCTTGAACAGTGGATGAAAGAAAAGAAACATTATACCTCACTTATCGGCCTTTTTGCCTCGATTGTCTGTCTTCTTCTTTTCGGTTCGGATTCGTTTATGATTCCGACAATGCTTCTCATACTTTTTCTGCTTACAGCACTTCGCAAGCCTATTGAGAAAGGGGGCGGACTTGAATGACAGTTACTCAGCAAATTATAACGATAGCAATTACGGCAATAGCTACCATTATTACAAGATTTCTTCCGTTCGCCGTTTTTCAGTCGAAGAAGCGTCAAACGCCGAAATTTATCGAATATCTCGGCAAGGCTCTGCCGGCGGCGGTATTCGCAATGCTGGTTGTCTATTGCCTTAAAAGTGTTGATATTCTCACAGGAAGTCACGGTTTGCCGGAACTGATAGCGATTATAGTAGTCGTTCTTCTCCACCTCTGGAGGAAGCAGATGCTTCTTTCGATTGCCGGCGGCACGGTTTGCTATATGCTCCTTGTTCAGTTCGTGTTTAAGTGAGTTTCGGCTCATTTTTACAGCCAACAAATTTTATAGACATTACCGCATAATATATGCTATAATATTTTCATATTCATTGCTTCTCTTTTCCGACAACATTTTATTAAAAACATTGACTTTATCGATTAAAAGTGATAAAGTATTCTATAATACAATTATAATAAATTTCCCGGCAAAACAGGAAGTTATAACAATCAGAGGTGGAAAAAATGGTTATTACCGAGCTTCTTGAAAGAAATGCTCGTCTTTATCCCTCGGACACAGCTCTCGTTGAGGTCAATCCCTCCGTTGAACGTGACAACGCCGTTACTTGGCGTGAAGCAAGTCTTATTGAAAGTGCAAGCCCCGGCGCACCCTATCGCCGTGAGCTTTCATGGAAAGATTTTGACCGCAGAGCAAACCGATTTGCAAACCTTCTGCTTAGCAGAAATGTAAAAAGGGGAACCAAGGTCGCAATTCTTCTTATGAATTGCCTTGAATGGCTTCCGATATATTTCGGAATTCTAAAGGCAGGCTGTATAGCCGTGCCGATGAATTACCGTTACTCAAGCGATGAGATAAAATATTGCCTTGAGCTTGCTGACGTTGAGGTTTTTGTTTTCGGTCCCGAATTCATCAGCCGAGTCGATCCGATACATAATGATTTAAAAAATATCAAAATCACTCTTTTTGTCGGCAATGATACACCCGAATATGCGGAAAATTGTATGACGCTTATCCGTTATTGCTCGTCGTCGCTTCCGCCGATAGCTTTGGACGAAAATGACCACGCCGCAATTTATTTTTCATCCGGCACAACGGGATTTCCGAAGGCGATTCTTCATCGCCACAAGGCTCTTTACTGCTCATGCCTGACCGAGCAGAAGCACCACGGACAGCAAAAGAATGATGTTTTCCTCTGCATTCCGCCGCTTTATCACACAGGTGCAAAAATGCACTGGTTCGGCAGCTTGCTTTCAGGCAGTAAAACCGTTATCCTCAGAGGAATTAAACCGGAATGGATTCTTCGAACAATCACGGAGGAGAAATGTACAATCGTTTGGCTTCTCGTTCCTTGGGCGCAGGACATTTTGGACGCAATAGATTCGGGAAGAATCAATCTTGAACATTATCTGCTCGATCAGTGGAGACTCATGCATATAGGCGCACAGCCTGTTCCGCCGAGCCTTATCCATAGATGGAAAAAGATTTTCCCGCATCATCAGTATGATACAAACTACGGACTCAGTGAGTCACTCGGACCGGGCTGCGTTCACCTCGGCGTTGAAAATATTAACAAGGTCGGCGCAATCGGCAAGGCCGGATACCTTTGGGAGACGAAAATTATCGACGACCACGGTGAGCCTGTTAAGCAGGGTGAAGTCGGCGAGCTTGCCGTCAAAGGACCGGGCGTTATGCTCGAATACTACAAAAACCCGAAGGCGACAGAAGAAATTCTCAAGGGCGACTGGCTCTACACGGGAGATATGGCACGAGAGGACGAGGACGGATTTATCTACCTTGTTGACCGTAAAAAAGACGTTGTTATCTCCGGCGGTGAGAATATTTATCCCGTTCAGATTGAGGATTTCCTCCGCCGCAACGATAAAATCAAGGACGTTGCCGTTATCGGCATTCCCGACCAAAGACTCGGCGAGATAACTGCCGCAATTATTGAAATCAAGGACGGCATGACATGCACCGAAGAAGAAATCAACGATTTCTGCGAGGAACTTCCGAGATACAAGCGTCCCAAGAAGATTATATTTGAAAAAGTTCCCCGTAACCCGACGGGAAAGATAGAAAAACCTGTACTCAGAGCAAAGTATTGCAAGGGCAGACTTGTCGAATCACAGATTACAGGCTAAAAAGCAAACGGAGGTTTATATAATGAAGCAGTTGATGCTCGGCAACGAAGCGGTTGCCAGAGGACTTTACGAAGCCGGCTGTTCCTTTGTTTCCAGTTACCCGGGTACTCCGAGTACCGAGATCACGGAATACGCCGCAAAGTACAAGGAGATTTATGCCGAGTGGGCACCCAATGAAAAGGTAGCCGTTGAAGCGGCTTTCGGCGCATGTGTCGCAGGTAAGAGGAGCTTCTGTTCAATGAAGCATGTCGGACTTAACGTTGCCGCCGACCCGGTTTTCACAATCTCATATACAGGCGTTAACGCAGGTATGATTATCGGCGTTGCCGACGATGCAGGTATGCACAGCTCGCAGAATGAACAGGATTCACGTCACTATGCTATTGCCGCTAAGCTCCCTATGCTTGAGCCGGCAGACGCAGGCGAGTCACTCAGATTTACGAAGCTTGCATATGAAATTTCAGAAAAATACGACACACCCGTTTTTATCAAAATGTGTACAAGAGTTGCACACTCCCAGAGCATTATCGAAACATCGGAAAGAGTCGAAACTTCAAAGACATATGAAAAAGACGGTGCAAAATATATCATGATGCCCGGCAACGCAAAGCGCCGCCACCCGATCGTTGAAGCAAGAACGGCAGCCCTTACTGAGTATGCCGAAACAGCTCCGTTTAATCGTATTGAAGACGGAAGCGATCATTCAATCGGTATTATCACATCAAGCACAAGCTATCAGTACGCAAAAGAGGTTTGCGGCGATAAATATCCCGTTCTCAAGCTTGGTATGATAAATCCTCTGCCGGTCAAAAAAATTCAGGATTTTGCAAAGTCGGTTGACAAGGTAATCGTTATTGAAGAGCTTGACGGCATAATTGAAACCCATTGCCGCAACATCGGCGTTGAGGTAACAGGCAAGGAATTGTTCAGCTGCATTGACGAGCTGAGTCAGAACATCGTTGCAGAGAAGCTCGGATTTACCCCCGACTGTGGAAAGAAGCTTGACGAAAACATTCCTGCAAGACCTCCGGTTATGTGTGCAGGATGTCCGCACAGAGGCCTTTTCTATACGCTTAAAAAGAATAAGCTCACTGTTTTCGGTGATATCGGATGTTACACACTCGGTGCAGTTCCGCCGCTTGCCGCAATCGACACCACCATTTGTATGGGTGCTTCCGTTTCGGGAATTCACGGCTTCAACAAAGCCAACGAGGGCAAGAGTGATGGCAAGACAGTTGCCGTTATCGGTGATTCTACATTCATGCACTCGGGCGTTACGGGGCTTATCAATATCGCTTATAACGAATCGAATTCAACCGTTATCATTCTCGATAACTCAATCACGGGCATGACAGGTCATCAGCAGAACCCGACGACAGGCTTCAACCTCAAGGGCGACCCGTGCACAAAGATTGACCTTGAAACCCTTTGCCGCTCTGTCGGTATTAAGAGAGTCAGAGTCGTTGACCCGTATAATCTTAAAGAATGCGACGACGCGGTTAAGGAGGAGCTTGCGGCAGACGAACCGTCGGTCATCATTTCAAGAAGACCGTGTGCGCTTCTCAAATATGTTAAGCACAACGGACCTATTACGGCAAATGCAGATAAGTGCATCGGCTGTAAGTCCTGCATGAAGATAGGCTGTCCTGCCATCAGCATTGTTGACGGCAAGGTTAAAATTGATGCAACACTTTGTACCGGATGCGGCGTTTGCAGTCAGCTCTGCAAGCTCGGCGCACTTCCGAACGGAAAGGAGTCCTGATTATGCAGACGAAGAATATTATGATCGTCGGAGTCGGCGGCCAAGGAACACTGCTTGCAAGTAAGCTTCTCGGCAGACTTCTTCTTGAAAAAGGCTATGACGTTAAAGTCAGTGAGGTTCACGGAATGAGCCAGCGCGGCGGCAGTGTTGTTACATATGTCCGCTACGGCGACAAGGTTTATTCACCGATTATTGACAAGGGCGAGGCTGATATAATTATTTCCTTTGAGCTTCTCGAAGCGGCTCGCTGGACTGAATTTCTCAAACCTGACGGAACAATAGTTACCAATACTCAGGAGATTAACCCGATGCCCGTTATTATCGGTGCAGCCGAATATCCGACCGAGCTTGTTGAAAAAATTAAGTCTCTCGGCGTTAATCTTGACGCAATCGATGCTCTTTCGCTTGCTGAGGAAGCAGGTACATCAAAGGCAGTTAACCTCGTCCTCATGGGCAGACTTTCAAAGTATTTTGACTTTACAACAGAGGAATGGATGGCAGCTATTGAAAAGAGTGTTCCGTCTAAATTTCTTGAGATAAACAAAAAAGCATTTTTGCTCGGTAAAGACGCATAAATAGGAGACCTCGTTATGGAAAAATACTATCAGAAAGAAATCGAATGTGCCTCACCGGAAAAAATCCGTGAGCTTCAGGACGAAAGACTTGTTAAGCAGGTCAAACATGTTTGGGACAATGTTCCTTACTACAGAAAGAAGATGGAGGAGAAAGGCGTTACACCCGACGATATCAAGGGTGTTGACGATCTTCACAAGCTTCCGTTCCTTTCAAAGGCGGATCTTCGTGATGCTTATCCCTACGGACTTCTTGCCGCTCCGTTAAAGGACTGCGTAAGAATTCAGTCCACATCCGGCACAACCGGCAGACGTGTTGTTGCTTTCTACACTCAGCATGACATTGATCTCTGGGAGGACTGCTGTGCACGTGCTATTGTTGCGGCAGGCGGAACGAATGAAGATGTTGTTCAGATTGCATACGGTTACGGCCTTTTCACAGGCGGTGCAGGACTTCACGGAGGCAGCCACAAGGTAGGCAGTCTCACACTTCCTATGTCCTCGGGCAACACGGACAGACAGCTTCAGTTTATGATTGACCTTCAGTCAACAATTCTCTGCTGCACTCCGTCCTATGCGGCATATCTTGCAGAAAGCATTCACGAGCGTGGTCTCAGAGATAAAATTAAGCTCAAGGCAGGTATCTTCGGTGCAGAAGCATGGAGCGAAAAAATGCGTCAGGAAATTCAGAATCAGCTCGGCATCAAGGCATATGACATCTACGGTCTGACCGAGATCAGCGGACCCGGCGTTGCATTTGAATGTTCGGATCAGAAAGGAATGCACATCAACGAGGATCACTTCATTGCCGAGATTATTGACCCCGATACAGGCGAGGTTCTTCCGGACGGAACTCAGGGCGAGCTTGTTTTCACATCAATCACAAAGGAAGCTTTTCCTCTTCTCAGATACAGAACACGTGATATCTGCGTTCTCACAAGAGAAAAATGCTCCTGCGGCAGAACACTTGTTAAAATGTGCAAGCCGATGGGCAGAAGTGACGATATGCTTATCGTTAAGGGTGTCAATGTATTCCCGTCACAGATTGAAACAGTTCTCATTGAGCAGGGCTATCAGGCTAACTATCAGATTATTGTTGACCGTGTAAACAACAGCGATACGCTTGAGGTTATGGTTGAAATGACTCAGGACAACTTCTCCGATAACCTCGGTAAGATTACTGAGATGGAAAAATCACTTGTTGCCGCTTTGAAAGCTATGCTCGGAATTTACACCAAGGTCCGCCTTGTTGCTCCGAAGTCGATCACCAGAAGCGAGGGCAAGGCAGTCCGTGTTATTGACAAGAGAAAAATATAAGGAGGCAGGACAATGGCTATTACTCAAATTTCGGTTTTTTTGGAAAACAGAGCAGGACAGCTTTCGGAAATTACGAAAATCCTGTCCGATAACAACATCGACCTCAAGGCACTGAATATTGCCGAAACCGCCGATTACGGAATTCTTCGTCTTATTTCAGACGATTGCAACGAAGCCGCAAAGCTTCTGCGCAATAACGGTTTTATCGTTACGGAAACTGCCGTTGTTGCCGCTGCCGTTCCTAACAAGGCAGGCGGACTCAATGAACTTCTCAATATTATTTCAAGTGAAGATATTGACATTGAATATATGTACTCCGTTTTCGGACAGAAGGACGGACTTGCATACATGATTTTCAAGGTCAAGGATGTTGATATTTTTACATCCATTCTCAAAAAATACTTTGTCATTGTCGCATCCGGCGACGACCTCGGAATTAAATAACTATTGATTTTTTTCGATTGGCGGAGTATTATTTATATGTCATCAAATTAACAATAAGTTTTCCTCCCCTTATTGTAAGGGGAGGGAGACCGCTTGCGGTGGAAGGGATAAGTGTATTTTATTACCTTTATCTTCTCTGTCGCATTGCTTTGTTTCCTTGAATCAACCAAGGAAAGGCATAAAAAGATAAAAATAAAATAAATCGACTTTCCTTTCGGTCGGTTTGTTAAGAAAGGAACATATAACAATGCAGGAATTAAGCAGAAAAAATGCACTTTTCACCGATTCCGTTATCAGAAGAATGACCCGTGTTGCTCTTGACTGCGGCGCAATCAACCTTGCACAGGGTTTTCCGGATTTTGATCCTCCGAAGGCTATGACGGATCGTCTCGCAGAGGTTGCACACACAGGCCCTCACCAGTATCCTATCACAATGGGAGCTCCGAACTTTCGTGAAGCTCTCGCAAGAAAATGCGGCCGCTTCATGGGTCGTGAGCTTGACCCCAATACAGATATGGTTGTAACGATCGGTTCAACCGAAGCAATGGTAGATACAATTTTCGCTCTCACAAATCCGGGAGACAGAATTGTTATGTTTTCACCCTATTTTGAAAATTACAGAGCACAGGCTATTATGGCAGACTGCGAACCTGTTTTCATTCCGCTTGTACCGCCCGAGTTCAACTTTGATCCCGATATTATCGAAGCTGAGTTCAAAAAGGGCGCAAAAGCAATTCTCATCTGTAACCCATCAAATCCGAGCGGTAAGGTTTTCACATATGATGAATTGAGAACCATTGCTGACCTCTGTATCAAGTATGATGTTTATGCAATCATGGACGAGGTTTATGAGCATATTATTTACGAGGGACACAAACATGTTTACATGAACAGTCTTGACGGAATGTGGGAGAGAACAGTCAGCTGTTCATCACTTTCCAAAACATATTCCGTAACAGGATGGCGTCTCGGTTATGCAATAGCTCCGAAGCCGCTTATGGACAGAATCAAGCAGTATCATGACTTTAATGCAGTCGGTGCAGCATCTCCGCTTATGGAAGCTGCCTGTGTCGGTCTCAATATGCCCGACAGCTATTACGAAGAGTTCGGTGCACACTATGCTCATATGAAGAAGCTCTTCACAGAGGGTCTTGACCGTATCGGAATTCCGTATACAGACCCGCAGGGTGCATACTTTGTTCTTGCAGATATTGCCCCATTCCTTAAACCGGGTCAGTCCGACGTTGATTTCTGCCTTGAAATGGCTCAGAAAGTCGGAGTTGCATGCGTTCCCGGCACATCATTCTTCAATGAAAAGGGCATTAACAATATTGTTCGTGTTCACTTCGCAAAAAAGGACGAGACCCTCAATGAGGCTCTTGAAAGACTTTCACACATCAAGGAAAAAATGGGCTAAAAATAAGATATTAGGGCAACTCACCTTAATTATTCGGTATTGTCTTAAGCGAAAGCCGGAAATTTTTCGGCTTTCGTTTTCTTTTTTTATTCAGTGTGGTATAATATAATAAATCATTCATTTTTCGGAGAAGCCAATGAAAAAAGAAACCGTTAAAAATATAATAAAAATCGTATTTGCTGTCGCCATATTTGTTACGGCAATAGTCAATTATGACTATCTTTCAAATCTTGACGTCCGTGTGCTGATAGCCGGTGCGTCATCATTGCTGATTGCCGAATTGATAATACTCGGCGTTTATGCAGTCAAAGCCGTTTTAATGGTCATTCCTGCATCGCTGATTTATATTTCCGTCGGTATGGCTTTTGACACAAAACGAGCGGTCATTGTTAATCTTCTCGGTATTGCCATTGAGGTTACGGTAACATTTTTCATGGGTAAATTTCTCGGCAAGGACGCCGTTGAAAAGAAAATTCGCAACACAAAAGCAGGCGACAAATTTTTCTCCATGCTTGATAAAAACCGAAACGTAGCAATTTTTCTTATGCGATTTATCCCTGCCTTTCCGATTGATTTTTCATCGCTGTTTATGGGTGCATTTGATTTTAAATTTTTGCCATATCTGTTACTTTCGGTTCTCGGAATTGCACCGAGAGTCATTGCTTTCACAATTCTCGGCGACGGAATATATGACCTTATTCCGATGAAATATATTGTCCTTGCGGCAATTTGCTCCATTCCGATAGTAATTGCGGTTCTGCTGATAAAAAAATACATCGGTAAAAAGAAAAAACCTAAAGAAAATGAATAATTTTTTATAAAATCCCTTGCTAAAATATCAGAAATATATTATAATAAACAAGATATTGCAGGAGATTATATCTGAAGCATTATTTCAGTCATGTGGTGTGTTGGTCCTGTGCGACGGGGTGCCGCGAACCATGTCAGGCGGGGAACCGAGCAGCATTAAGCGGTTAACACCGTGCGACACAGTACGGCCTGCACACCATGTGACTGAGATAATGCTTTTTATTATTACAAAAGGAGGAATATGCGATGTATCGAGTGCTTTACAGAAAGTGGAGACCTCAGACATTTTCCGACGTTGTCGGCCAAGAGCATATTACCTCAACCCTTGCTCATGAAATTGAATCGGGTAAAGTTTCTCATGCCTATCTTTTCACAGGCTCAAGAGGAACGGGTAAAACCACTTGCGCAAAGATTTTTGCAAAGGCGGTCAACTGTCCGCATACTCATAACGGAAATCCCTGTAACGAATGCGAGATTTGTAAGGGTATAGACGACGGTTCAATTCTTGACGTTATTGAAATTGACGCAGCCAGCAACAACGGTGTTGACAATATCCGTGACCTTCGTGAGGAGGCAAACTATACACCCGTCCATACAAAATACCGTGTGTATATAATCGACGAGGTTCACATGCTTTCAATCGGTGCATTCAATGCACTTCTTAAAACTCTTGAAGAGCCTCCCGAGCATGTTAAGTTTGTACTCGCTACTACAGAGGTTCATAAACTTCCGGCAACCATACTTTCAAGATGTCAGCGCTTTGATTTTCACAGAATCACACCTGAAAATATCAGTGCCAGACTTAAATATGTTGCAGGTGAAGAAAAAATTGAGCTTGATGATGACGCATCGCTTCTTATAGCAAGGATTGCCGACGGTGCAATGCGTGACGCACTTTCTATTCTTGACCGCTGCGCCGGAATTAATGACCATGTTACGGCAGAAGTTGTAAGCAACGCTGCAGGATTGGCCGGTAAAGGTCATCTTTTTGACATGGTTGACAATATTAATAAAAATAATTCATCCGAGGTTCTTTCCATAATTGACAAACTTCACGGTGAATCATGTGATATGGAAAGGCTTTGTTCCGAGCTTATCAATCATTACAGAAATCTAATGATGATTAAGACGGTTAAAGAACCGCAAAAACTGATTGTTTGCACAGATCATGACCTTGAACTTTACAAAAAACAAGCGGATAAAACTAATCTTTATAAAATACTTAACTGCATTTCTTTACTTGAAGAAGCTTCAACGGTGCTAAAAAACAGTTCAAGCAAGCGCACGGAAATGGAGCTTACGGCAGTTAAAATGACTATGCCCGGAATTTCAAATGACAATACTGCCATTCTGAGTCGAATTGATAACCTTGAAAAGGCAATTAAAGGCGGAAAATTTGTTACTGAAAATCAAACGGAAAAAGTTAAAGAGGAAACCAAGTCCACACAACCTATTAAAGACTCGGAGCTTCCTCCTCCACCGCCGGAAACTCAGTATGAAATTCATAATGAACGCCAAAAAAATAAAGCAGATAATGATACGGAAGAAGATACTTTATTTACTCAATGGGGTGAGGTTCTTTCGCTTCTTGATGTTTCCGATAAACCGCTTACAGGTATTTTGGGTGCTTCATCAGCTTATATCAGAGGAGATTTCATTCTCATTAAATGCGATAATCCTATATTTTCACAGTTTATTCGTCAGAGCAATCATTCAATGGCGATCAGAAAGGCTGTTTTTGATGTAACCGGCAGAAAATACAGACTCGGAATTTATAAATCAAGTGACAATCAAACGGAGAATAAGGATCCGCTTGCCGACCTGATAAAAAAAATTAACGGGTGATAATTATGTCTCCTAAAATCAGCATAATTATTCCGTCATACAATGAAGAAAAAAACATTTCAAGATGCCTTGATTCAATTTTAAATCAAACATTTTCCGATTTTGAGGTTCTTTGTGTAGATGATGGAAGCAATGATAATACTTTTGATATTATAAAAGAATATTCAAAAAAAGATAACAGAATTATTCCGATGAAAAATCCCGAAAAAGGTGTTTCATCTGCAAGAAATTTCGGTATTAGTAATGCAAATGGCAATTATATCGGATTTGTTGATTCGGATGATTTTATTCAGCCGCAAATGTATGAATTTCTTTATAGAGCAATTATTGAAAATAAATGTGATTTTTCCGTTTGTCGCTATAAAAAAACTACCGAATTAATTGAAAAAAAATTTGAGTATAAAACAGAAAAATTTATACCTGAAAATTTTGTAAGTTTTAATGATTCCGAATTTACAATCAATAATGAGCTTGTATTTTCTGCAATATGGACAAAGCTGATTTCAAAAGAATTTTTAAAAAACATCAAATTTAATAATTTCAGAATAGGTGAAGACACTGTTTTTAATTCTCAATTATGTTCAAAAGATTATAAAGCAGTTTTTGTTGATGCAGAACTTTATAATTATTATATAAACACTCAAAGTGTCAGTTTCACAGAGCTTTGGCATGAAAAATGGTTTGACCTTCTTGAAACAAGATTTATTTCATATGACCTTTTAAAAAATAAAAATAAACTTCTTGCGGCTTTTTATCTTGAGCGTGGAATGAAATTCTTACTTTCGTATCGCTTTAATTTAAAAGGTTCACCAAATGAAAATAAATTTAAGAATCCAATAAAAAAATATTTTAAAAAATATTATATGCCTTTTATGAAATGCGAGAACATTTCTTTAAAAAATAAAATTTCTGTTCCTATCTTTTTTCTGTTTCCTTTTTTTTATAATTGGTTCAGAAAAATAACGGACAAAACACTTTAAATATGAAAGGATAATTACAATGAAAGCAAGAATTCCCGGCGCCCAGAATCAGGGCAACATGATGAAAAAAATTCAGCAGATGCAGGAAGATATGACAAGAATTCAAGAAGAAATTGAAGCAACAGAATATACTTCTTCTGTCGGCGGAGGAGCTGTTGAGGTTACAGTCAACGGTTCTCACGAAGTGCTTTCAATAAAAATGCAGCCGGATGTCGTTGACCCCGAAGATATTGAAATGCTTGAAGATCTTCTTATTTCTGCTCTTAATGAGAGCATTAAAAAGGCTAACGATGCAATGGATCAAGGTATGGAAAGAGCCAAAGGCGGACTTTCAATTCCGGGACTGTTTTAAAAATGGCACGCAACGTTATTCCTCTTACAAATCTTATTGAGCAATTTGAACGTATGCCCGGAATCGGACATAAAAGTGCACAAAAGCTTGCATTTTATATTCTCGGAATGTCCGACGATGATGCAAAACGATTTGCCGAAAACATTCTTCTTGCAAAAGAAAAAATTCATCGCTGCAGAGTTTGTTGTGATTTAACAGACAGCGACGTTTGTTCAATCTGCAATGATGATAAAAGAGACCATTCAGTTATTTGTGTTGTTGAATCTTCAAAGGATGTTATTGCAATCGAGCGTACCCGTGAATATAACGGGCTTTATCATGTGCTTCATGGTTCAATTTCTCCGATGAACGGAATCGGCCCTGACGAGATTACAATTAAAGAACTTATTTCCCGTCTTTCCGATGACAATATAAAAGAAATTATTATGGCAACCAACCCAACGGTTGAAGGAGAAGCAACAGCAATGTATATTTCCCGTCTTATCAAACCTATGGGTATTAAGGTTTCACGTTTGGCATACGGTGTGCCTGTCGGTGCCGACCTTGAATATGCCGATGAAATTACGCTGACAAGAGCACTTGAAGGAAGACAAATACTGTAATTATTTTCCACACTTTCTTCAACATTCTTTCCACAGCTTTCAACATTTCAACACCGTTATTTATTTAACAAAATTTTCAACAAAAAAATAAACACATTTTCAACAGGAAAAATTATCTTCAATCAACGCTATTTCAATGAAATTTCCTGTTTTCCACACTTTTAACAGCCCCTACTACTAATACTATAATATTTATATTAT
>FR882086.1:160888-162608 GCA_000434915.1 Ruminococcus sp. CAG:563 | reverse complement strand
AATATTTATATTATTTATTTATCTCAGAACCCGTCAGGAGGAATTTTAATGAAATTCGTATGTGAAACCTCAAATCTTTCAATTGCATGTCAAAATGTTCAAAGAGCCGTGTCAACAAAGTCGTCTATTCCCGGAGCAGAGGGAATTATGATTAAGACAACCGTCAACGGTCTTTCATTGACAGGATATGATCTTGAGATTGGTATCAACACAAATATCTATGCAAAGGTTGAGGAAGAAGGCGCAATTATCATTAATGCAAAGATTCTTTGCGAAATTCTTCGTAAAATTCCGAATCAGACAGTCACATTTGAATCTGATGAACGAAATCTTGCTGTAATCAGAAGCGGCGATATCAAATATGAAATCATGGGAATTTCGGCTGAAGAATATCCTGAGCTTCCGACGGTTCAGGGCGGATTTTCAATTAATCTTAACAAAAAGCAGCTTGAAGAGATGGTTAAACAAACAATCTTTGCAGTTGCTGTTACGGATACAAAAGTCGTATATACGGGTATCAAATTTGAAATATCCGATAATGAGCTGAAGCTTATTGCTGTTGACGGTTTCAGGATGGCAATAAGAAAGGAATTTATAGATTATAAGGGAGAAGACATAACCTTCATTGTTCCGGCAAAAACCATGAACGAAATTATTAAAATTTCCGTTGAAGAAGAGAATGAAGAAGAGACAGAAATTTCGATTGGCGTCGGCAAACGTCATATCATTTTTGAAGTAAACGGTTACAGCGTCATTTCACGACTTCTTGAGGGTGAATTTCTTAATTATAAGCAGACAATTCCTACAACGGCAATGACTACGGTTGAGGTTGATACAAGAAGTCTTATTGAAAGCATTGAGCGTACCTCACTTATTATTACGGACAGAACCAAGAGTCTCATAAACTGCGTATTTGATACAGATTTTATCAGAATATCAAGCATTACGTCATTAGGAACAGCCAGCGACAAGGTAAGCGCAGATGTTGACGGCAGCAGAGTAGAAATAGGTTTTAACAATCGTTACTTTATAGAGGCTCTGAGAGCTTGTAACACCGATAGAGTAAAAATTATACTTAACGGTGCCGTTTCTCCGATTCTTATTCTTCCGACAGAGGGCGACAGCTTTACATTCCTTGTACTTCCCGTGAGGTTGAAGAAAAATGCTTAACAACAGAAAAATAAAGCTTAAAATAAAAGAAAAAGAAGTTATTCAAAAGCACATAACAACCGATTTTATCAGACTTGATGCTTTTTTAAAGCTTTGTGATGCGGTTCAATCCGGAGGCCATGCAAAAATCGTTATTCAGGACGGTGAAATTAAGGTTAACGGGGAAACTTGTGAGCAGAGAGGAAAAAAGCTTAGGGTAGGAGATAAGGTCGAATTCGAACACAAAATTTATGAGATAATCTGAGAATCTGACTATGAATATTGAAAAAGCTGTCATAAAAAATTTTCGTAATATTGAAAACATGGAATTTGAACCGAGTAACGGTATAAATGTTATTTACGGTGAAAACGGACACGGAAAAACAAATATTATCGAAAGCATATGGCTTTTTACAGGCTGCAACAGTTTCAGAACAAGAAAAAATATTGAATTGATTAATAAAAATTCCGATAGTTCTGAGCTTTTTACCGAGTTCAATTCAAATGGCAGACATCAGAATGCAAAGCTTATAATAAAAGAAAAAAAGGAAGCATATTTAAACGGTATAAA
>FR882086.1:131684-160877 GCA_000434915.1 Ruminococcus sp. CAG:563 | reverse complement strand
GAAGCATATTTAAACGGTATAAAACAGATTTCACCGAGAAAATTTCTTGGTGAATTTCAAGCTGTTGTTTTTTCGCCTTCGGTTCTTTCCGTAATAAGAGACGGCCCGTCGGAAAAAAGAAAATTTCTTGACATTGCAATAAGCCTGATAAGACCCAATTATGCCGCTTTGCTTTCAAAATATAACAAAACAATTATTCAAAGAAATTCGTTATTAAAGCAAATCGGAACCGAAAAAAAGGGAGAAGATTTGCTTTTTGTTTTTGACGAAGAATTGGCACGCTGCGGCGGCAGAATTATTGATTACAGATTAAAGTATATTGAAGATTTAAGCAATTCTGCTCCGATAATTTATTCCGAAATTTCAAATGGGCGGGAAAATATGAAAATTTCATATATTAATTCGCTTAAAGATTCGGGGACAAATAATGTTGAATGGTCTGAAATTTTATATAAATACCTTTCGGAAAATCATGAAAAGGATATTATAAGACAGGCCACTTCATTCGGACCGCATAAGGATGATATTGAAATTTTTCTTGATGAAATGAATGTAAGAAACTACGGTTCACAAGGCCAGCAGCGTTCGTGTGCTCTCTCATTAAAAATCGGTGAAGCAACAATATTAAAAAATCTTTCCGGCGAACAGCCTATTGCGTTGATGGATGATGTTATGAGTGAGCTTGATGAAAACAGACAAAAATATTTGATGAAATTTTTTGATGGCTGGCAGGTTTTTGTTACCTGCTGTGATTTGTCTCATAAAAGTAAAATAAATTCGGACAAGGTTTTTGAAATTTGTGACGGAAGGATAGTGTAAAATGTTTCTTCATCTCGGACAAGATACGGTTATAATTGAAGATGATATAATAGGAATATTTGATCTTGATACAACGACGGTTTCAAAGCCTACAAGGGATTATTTAAAGACAATGCAAAAAGGCGGAAATGTTGTTAATGTCAGCTATGATTTGCCAAAGTCATTTGTTATAACCTGCAAAAAAAAGTCAAATAAAAAAACTATGTTTATTTCTCCTATTTCTACAGCAACATTGTTAAAACGTTCGGAAAATGTCAATTATCTTAAAGACATAAAATAAAGAAAGGATAAATGAAATATGAAAACAGGAATTATTGACTGCGGCGGCGGGCTTAGAGACATATACGGAGCAGGTGTATTTGACTATTGTCTTGATAATAATATTTCATTTGATGTTATAATCGGAATTTCAGCCGGCAGTGCAAATCTTGCTTCTTATGTTTCCGGTCAAAGAGGCAGAAATTATCACTTCTATTACGACTATCCTTTCAGAAAAGAATACATGAGCGTTGAAAATTTTATAAATAAAAAATGTTATCTTGATCTTGATTATGTTTATGGGGAATTGAGTAATCAAAATGGAGAAAATCCGTTTGATTTTGAAAAATTTTGCGAAAATAAATGTGAAAAATATATTATTGCTACTGATGCTAAAACAGGTAAAGCACAGTATCTTAACGCAAATGAAATGAGTAAAAATAATTATTGGATGTTGAAAGCTTCTTCATGTATTCCTGTTGTTTGCTCACCTGCTGTTGAAAATGACATCAGATATTTTGACGGGGGCTTGAGTGACCCTATACCGATAGATTTTGCAATAAAAAAAGGATGCGAAAAAATCGTTGTTATTTGGACGAAACCTATAAATGAAGTTGGAAATTATAAGATTGATGAAATGGCCGGTCATGCTTTAAAAAAGAAATACCCGAATATTTCTAACGATCTTTTAAACAGAAAAGAAAAAATTGAAAAGGCATTGGAATATGCAAAAAAGCTTAGAGAAGAAGGTAAGGTTTTAATTGTTAGTCCCGAAAGCATTGGAAAAATGAGTACGCTTACGAAAGATAAAGAAGCACTTGACATGCTATATAAAACAGGCTATTCCGACGCTAAAAAGATAATTGAATTTTTAAAATAAAAAACGCTGTGACGAAAACAAAATTATTCGTCACAGCAATTTTTTATTATATTATTATTTATTATTTCATGTTTGCAACTGCATTTGTCAGCAATGAATATGCAGAAGAAATATCGTTTGATGTTGCAGACGGATTTCCGAGAACTGTTCCTGCGTTCATTAGTGCAGCTGTATTGAGATTTCTCCAATTCTTTTGTTATCAATATAAAAATTTTTAAAAATCTTATATTGAAATCTGTTAGATTATATGATAACATTTTAATCTGAAAAAGGAGTTACAAAATGGATAAATTTATAATCGCACAAATTTTCGGATTTGCAGGTCTTGCCTGTTCTGTTGCCGCTTATCAATGTAAAAAGCACAGAAGCGTTATGCTTTTGAAAACTTCAAACGAATTACTGTTTGCGTTTCAGTATTTTTTTCTCGGCACATATACGGGAATGGCTATGAACATAATAAGCTCGATAAGAAATCTGACATTTTCATATCTTGTAAAAAAAGAAAAGAACACTCTTCCTTTTCAAATTATATTTTGTATTGCATTTATTGTTTCGGGTATTCTTACATGGAAAAATTATTTAAGTTTGATTGTAATATTAGCAAAGCTTTTAACAACTGTCGTTTACGGAATGAAGAATACAAAATATCTTCGTTTTGCAACAGTACCTACAAGTATATTCTGGTTAATTTATAACTTCAGCTGCAAGGCGACAGCCGGTGTTATTTCAGAAATTTTATCGCTGATTTCGTTAATAAGCGCCATAATAAGAATAGATATAATCGAAGAAAAAAATAAAGCAGATCGGCAAAAATGATCTGCTTTATTATATTATCTTATTCTCTTATAAAATTCCAAACATATATTTAAAAAATGACACTAAATTTTCATAAAGCTTTTTGAAAATTGAAGTTGATTTTTCTTCATTTTTTATGTCGGATTTTTCATCGGATTTCGGTTCTTCTTCAGTCGTGATATCCTGAGATATTATACTGCTGTATTCATCAAAAATTGCTGAGGTTTGAATACTTTCATTTTGTGAAACAGTTGAAAGAAGTAGGCCGGCCTGCTCAATTATAGCAAGATCATCGGCATTTATTACGTTGTCGTGATTACAGTCGGCTGCAAGTCTCATTGCCGGACTTGGTGTGAGCATTCCATTCATAATGAGTGAGATTAATGTTGCGTCACAACCGTCATAAATTCCGTCTCCGTTAACATCACCAAAAACAACAACGGTATATGTTTTTACAACATTTCCTGTTTTCTCATCAACAATCTTTATTTCATCACCGGTTTTAGCTTTTGAAACATCTTCAATGTCAAAACGAGTTCCGTTTTTTAAACCGATTGACTGATTAACGGGTTCGGTAATATCTTCAAGAATATTAAATCCATAAACCAGATCGTTTTGCTTTGTGAATGAAAGAGGACCTGAATTTTTTATCAGCTCAACATCAACTTTGATTTGCAATCCTGCGTCAACAGTCGCTTGGGTGATATTGATTGTGCCTACTTTAGTTTCATATCCGCTTTTAGTGACGGTATATGTATACTTGCCCGCTGAAACACGGAAATAGTTTTCGCTGTTAATTGGTTCAACAACATTTCCCTGCTCATCTTTTAAAGAGAGAGTAGTATCGGTATAAGGAATATTAAACTGAACTGTACATTTTGCATATTCGGTCTTTGTTACAAGGAACGGCTGAACATAGCAGATTCCGCCTTTACCGAGAATATAGATACGAACATAAGAATTAATCTGATCCTCATAATCGTTGAGATCAAATGTAATTGTATCATTATCGTTTGCAACGCTCTTTTCGCCGATAACGTTACCGTCGGCAACAATCTTTACAGTATGAGCATTATAAGGATTGATGCTGATTTGATTCGTTTCGTTATCAACATTTACTCTGCTGACCATAGGAAACGGTCCCTGAGCCTCAAAGCCGTCGCCGAGTTCCCAATCGTTCTTTGATGTTTTTGAGCATGCAAAGAATGTTCCGTTTTCCATGCTTGTACGGATATTTGCCTGTGTATTCTTAGGCATTATAAAATACTGAGCATTGTTTTCAACATCGCCGAAATCATGAGCATCGTCCTCACAGAAGCCCCAAATATTTCTGCCTTGCGGTGCAGTGAGCTTAAGAGTTTCATCATAAAGATAACGGTCGTTATGGGTTCTGTTGTCCTTTGTATTAACAAGCTCCATTCCTATGCAGGCAGAATAGTTAAGGAAGATACTTGCAAATTTTTTTACGAACTCCTCGTTGTAAGTGTTTATGTCGTGTCTGCCTTCTGTCCACTCACCGACATGGTTTATGTGACAAATTCCGCCGGCAGCCTGACTCTTTTTTACCGCATCCTCAGGCCACTTTGAATCAAGCTCAAGATCACCATGACCGCAATCGGCATAATAGCTGTTAACATGGCATTTTGCTGTTGAAGAACCGTTAAGCTCGATACCGAGAGGAACCTCGGTCATACCGTCTCCGCCTCTGTCAGAACCTGTTGTAATCTGCTTATATCTTTCTTCGGTCAGCTCATCAACATTACCGTGTTTAAAGTACTGATAACCGAAAATTGGAAGACGTGCTTGATCCTTTGTCCATGAATAGTTGACTGTACCGTGATCGGTAAGTGCAAGAGCCTGATAACCGAGAGAATAATATTTTTCAATCATATCGTTAAGCTCAATATCTCCGTCACTTCTTACGGTATGAACATGGGTTGCACCTTTATATGCTTTCCATGTGTCCCAATCAATTGTTTCATAAGGATTTGAAATTGTAAAGTCGTATTGTCCGATCGTATCTCCTGTAGCTGCGAATGCCTGACTTGTAAGGACTGCAACACTTGAAAGAACAAGAACAATACTCAAAAGAATTGATAAAACCTTTTTCACTTTTGTACCTCCGAATTACATAATCTTCCTCATATAATATAACAAAAATATTTGAATTCGTCAACAATTCATTTGTTATGATTATAACTTTTTACGTTTTATACAAATGAGATTTTTGATTTTTTACTTTTTATAAAATACATTGTGCATTTTGACTATTTAATATTATTTTGTATGTCTTTTTTATACAATTCTAATTATTTATTATCACTAAATCTTCCAAAAGAAATGGTAAAATAAAAAGAAAGAGGTGATTTAATGTTTTTCAAAAAGAGTATTTCACTGTTGATGACTGTTATAACAATTTGTTTATCATTTATATATAATGTTTCGGCATTTGATAATGATATCGATGATTATAATTTTACAAATCTTATTGTATTTGCAAAATTTAATGATGAAGAAGAATTTATTGATCGTAATTACGGTGAAACCGTCAGAAAGATTACCGACAATTCATACAATACCGCCGAATATAATGTTTCTGATTATTTTTATTCTGTTTCTTCCGGTAAAGTTAAGATGAAAAGTTTATTTCTTTTTGATAATGGCGGTTCATTAACGCTTAGCAGAAAAAGAGCCTACTATGCTTCTCAAAGCGATGAAAATCCGGACGGTTATGCAAACAGCCGAGAGCAAGCCGAGCGTCTGTATCAATTAAAAGAAGATTGGTCACAAGCAATAAATAATATAGCAAAAAAAGAAATTACAGATTATGATGGAAAAGAAAAATATAGTTTAGATGAGCTTGATAAAAATAACGATGGATATATTGATTTAATTACGATAATTTATAAGCCAACCGAACAAACCAACATTTCCGTTGAATGGGCGTCTCCTTTATGGAATTATCGTGATCAAACAAATCTTGTTGAAATTAAAACGGAAAAGAAAACCATTCAAAGCCGTGCGTATGTTCAAATGACAAAGGATTATAAATATCTCTATACCGATACATTGGGAAATAAAATAACGGCTATCGGTGTTAATTGTCACGAGACAGCTCATGCATTCGGTCTTTACGATCTTTATCAGTCGTCGTATCAACCGGTCGGGTATATGTCCGCAATGGGTAAGCATACAACCGAGGTTGCACAATTTATTTCAGTAAAAGAACGTGAAGCACTCGGTTGGTTAAATAATAAGAATATATATCACATTTTAAATGAAGGTGATTACACTTTAAAACCTGTAAAGGACGGGTTTACCGATAATGTAATCGGGTATAAAATGGATATCCCTGAAATAAATAAAACCTTGTATCTTGAATACAGAAGATTTGACGGAAAGGGGAGCAAATACGATTCGCAAAAGAAAGAGCTGTTTCTTGCAAACGGGACAAAAATCAAAGGGCTTTCTTTAAAAAGCGGACTGGTTTGCTATTTATTAAAAACCGGAATAAAATTTCCAAGTAATGTACAGTCAAGCGTTAATAATTGGAATTACAGTGTTGCGGGCGGTCAATATAACAATAAGCCCGATGCAGCATTATCCCTCGGAGAAGAGATAGAAATAACAGACGGTCTTTATATAAATGTAACAGAAATGACCGAGAATGAATTGACATTTCATATCGAAGGAAATTTCTTCAATTCATCGAGCCTGCCTTCTGTAAACGGAGTTGAAATTACTTCTTTTCCGGATAAAATCTGTGTGGGAGAAAGCTTTAATTTCAATGCAAATGTTTTAGGAAAAAACAATCCGCCGCAGACGATTATTTGGAGCATTGAAAATAATTCCGATGATAAAACAACGATAAATGAAAACGGAAAACTTTTTATCGGCGAAAATGAAAACTCAAATGAAATAACAGTAATTGCATCGTATGAAAATAAATATTCCGACAAGAAAATTATTTTAGTTGAAAGAAAAGCGCATGATTTTGAATACCATAAAGCCGTAAAAGCAACGTGTGAAACCGACGGCAATTTTGAATATTATCGTTGCCGTGAATGCGGGAAATATTTTGTTGATATGGGCGAAACTTTTGAAGAAACGACAATTGAAAATATGATTATAAAAAAGACAGGACATATTCCCGGAGAATGGAAAGTTGTTAAACCGGCAACCACGGAAGAAAACGGAATTATGGAGCAAAGATGTGTGGGCTGCAATAAACTGATGGCTTCAAAAGAATATAGTTTTTATCCTGAAAACCCGAAAGAAAATGTAAATTCTTTTCTTAGTTACTTTAAAAATCTTATAAAAAAGTTTTTTGAAATTATAAAAAATATTTTAGTTAGAAGATAAAAAAATCGACACGACTTTTGCCGTGTCGATTTAAATTTATTCTCTGATCATGCCTTGCCTGCGCAGCCGAGAACTGTGTTGATCTTGTGCTCAACCATTCCCTCAATAGCCTCACGAGCGGGCTTGAGATACTGGCGAGGATCGAAATCGCTCGGATGCTCAACAAAATGCTTTCTGATAGCAGCTGTCATTGCGAGACGAAGGTCTGAGTCAATGTTGATCTTGCAAACTGCCATTGTTGCTGCCTGACGAAGCATATCCTCGGGGATACCAATTGCATCCGGCATGCTTCCGCCGTATTTATTGATTTCTTCAACAAACTCGGGGATAACGGAAGATGCACCGTGAAGAACGATCGGGAAGCCCGGAAGTCTCTTTGATACTTCTTCAAGAATATCAAAACGAAGCTGCGGCTTCTGGCCGGGTTTGAACTTGTATGCACCGTGGCTTGTACCGATAGCAATAGCAAGCGAATCAACACCTGTACGCTTTACGAAATCCTCAACCTGATCGGGATTTGTGTATGAAGCGTCTTCAGCGTTAACGTTGACTTCATCCTCAACACCTGCAAGCTGTCCGAGCTCACCCTCAACAACAACGCCGTGAGCGTGTGCATAGTCAACAACCTTCTTTGTAAGAGCAACGTTCTCCTCATAAGGAAGTGAAGAACCGTCGATCATAACGGAAGTGAAACCGCCGTCGATGCAAGCCTTACAGGTCTCAAAATCCGGGCCGTGGTCAAGATGAAGAGCAATCGGAAGACCCGACTCCTCAACAGCAGCCTCAACAAGCTTTACAAGGTAAAGGTGATTAGCATAAGCACGTGCACCCTTGGAAACCTGAAGGATAAGGGGAGCATTGAGCTTCTTTCCTGCTGCAACGATTCCCTGAATGATTTCCATGTTGTTTACGTTGAAAGCGCCTACAGCGTAGCCGCCTTCATAAGCGTCTTTGAACATTTTTGTGGTTGTTACAAGTGGCATAAAAAACACTCCTTTGTTTTATTACAGGATAATTATATCATTTTTATCCTTTTTGTCAATGTGAAATTGATATAAATTTAACGCACTTCAAAAGGTTTTAAAAACTGTTAAAATGACGTTAATTATTTGATAATATCTGTTCCCATGTAAGGCACGAGAACCTCAGGAACAGTAACTGTTCCGTCAGCATTCTGATAGTTTTCAAGAATTGCTGCGGTGGTTCTGCCGATAGCTACGCCCGAGCCGTTAAGTGTGTGAACAAGCTGAGCCTTGCTCTTGGGATCTTTCTTAAATCTGATAGCGGCACGGCGAGCCTGGAAGTCCTCAAAATTGGAGCAAGAAGAAATTTCAACATATCTGTTGTAGGACGGCATCCAAACTTCAATATCGTATGTTTTTGCCGATGAGAAACCGATATCACCCGTTGAAAGACAAACAACACGATAAGGAAGACCGAGAAGCTGAAGAACTCTTTCTGCATCGTTCGTAAGCTTTTCAAGCTCATCATAAGATGTTTCGGGATCAACGAATTTAACAAGCTCAACCTTATTGAACTGGTGCTGACGGATAAGGCCTCTTGTGTCACGGCCTGCCGAGCCTGCCTCTGCACGGAAGCATGCGGAATAAGCGCAATACTTAATCGGAAGCTTACTGCCGTCAAGAATTTCATCTCTGTGCATGTTGGTTACGGGAACTTCGGCTGTCGGAATGAGGAAAAGATCATCGGTTGTTTTGAATGCGTCGTCCTCAAACTTAGGAAGCTGACCTGTACCTGTCATCGATGCTCTGTTAACAAGGAACGGAGGAAGAATTTCGGTATATCCATGTTCGGTGTGCGTATTGAGATAAAAGTTGATAATCGCTCTTTCAAGTCTTGCACCGAGACCTTTGTAGAAATGAAAGCGTGTACCGGTTACCTTTGCAGCTGTTTCAGGATCAAGAATTCCGAGGTCTGCACCGATATCCCAATGAGCCTTATAATCAAAGTCAAACTTTCTTGGCTCACCCCAGCGGCGAATTTCAACATTTTCGCTGTCATCTTTGCCGATAGGAACGCTCTTGTTCGGAATATTCGGGAATTCATAGATAAGGGATTTCTGCTTTGCGTCAAGCTCTGCAATTTTAGCGTCGTCCGCTTTGATTTTTGACTTAATCTCATTCATTCTTGTCATGATTTCAGAGATGTCGCCGCCCTCTTTCTTGATCTGAGGAATTTTTTTACTTGCGGCGTTCTGCTCCTGCTTGAGAGCATCGGTTGCTTTCATAAGCTCACGACGTTCTGCATCAATTTCAAGAACCTCATCAACAATAGCATCCATATCCTTGTTTCTTGTTTTCATGGCTGCTTTAACCATTTCCGGATTTTCACGAATAAGTTTGATATCTAACATCTTTACCACTCCAATTTATATTATTTATCGTTTTATATTATTTGCCGTAATTTTCGAGTTTCATTGCAAGACCTTCAAGATCGTCCTTGTCAAAAAATTCTATTTCAAGAACACCTGCATCTTGCTTTGCTTCTTTAATTTTAACTTTTCTGCCAAGATTTTCAACCAATGCAATCTCCACTTCGCTGAAAAATTTATCTCTCTTTTGTTGCTTTGCAACTTTTGGTATTTTTTTTGATTTTTTCACAAGGTTTTCAACTTCTCGAACCGAAAGATCTTCCTTAATAATCATTTTTGCCGTTTGAAGTATCATATCATCACTGTCAAAACCAAGTAAAGCTCTCGCATGACCGGGCGAGATAAGATTATTTTTTACCATATCCTGAATTTCATTCGGAAGTTTGAGAAGCCGCAGTGCATTTGCAACCGCAGGACGTGATTTTCCGACCTTTTCGGCGGCCTGTTCCTGTGTGATATTAAGCTCATCCATCATGTAGCGATAACCGAGTGCTTCTTCAAGCGGATTGAGATCTTCTCGTTGAAGATTTTCAATCATTGCTATTTCAATTACTTCCTCATCGGTAAGCTCTTTTATTACAACCGGAACCTCTGTAAGTCCGGCAATTCTCGCCGCTCTCCAACGTCTTTCACCTGCAACAAGCTGGTAGCTTCCGTTTGCAAGAGGTCGCACAACAAGCGGCTGAAGAACGCCATGCTGTTCTATGCTTTCGGCAAGCTCCGAGAGAGATTTTTCGTCAAAATCTTTTCTCGGTTGGTCATGGTTTGGTTCAATCTCCATAATTCTTAGTTTATTGACGGAGGGATTTATCTCTTCAACGGAGTTGTCGGCAAAAAGGGAATCAAGTCCCCTGCCCAGTCCGCCTAATTTTTTTGCCATTATCAGGATACCTCCTTACCGTTTTGTTTTAAAAATTCATCCGCAAGAGCATCATATGCCATTGCGCCTTTTGAACTTTTATCATAATAATGTATCGGCAGTCCATAGCTTGGCGCTTCGGAAAGCTTGACATTTCTCGGAATTGCCGTTGCATAAACCTTCTTTGGAAAAAATCGTTTAAGCTCCCCTACTACCTGCTGAGTTAAATTAAGCCGTCCGTCATACATTGTCAAAAGCACACCCTCCATATCAATATGCGGATTATAGAGTCTTTTAACCTGACGAATCGTTGACATGAGCTGTGAAAGGCCCTCAAGTGCGTAATATTCACACTGAATGGGAACTAAAACCGTGTCTGCCGCACATAAAGCATTAAGTGTGATAAGACCCAACGAAGGAGGACAGTCAAGAAAAATAAAATCAAAATCCGACTTAATCGGAGCAACCGCATTCTTTATTTTGCTCTCACGGTGCTGCATATCCACAAGCTCAAGCTCTGCACCGGCGAGATTCATGTTTGACGGCAGAACCCAAAGATTTTCAAATTTTGTTTTTATCATTGCCTTTTCGATAGGTAATGAATTGACTATAACATCATAGGATGAGGTTTCAAGCTCTCTTTTGTTGATTCCGAGACCGCTTGAAGCGTTACCCTGAGGGTCAATATCCATCAAAAGAACTTTTTGACCCTTATATGCAACGGATGCTGCAAGATTGACGGTAGACGTTGTTTTTCCGACTCCGCCTTTCTGGTTTACAACCGCTATTATTTTTGCCATATATTCACTTCCTTATATTCTCCATGAATAAGATTATATCACAACTGTATGTAAAAGAAAAGCTTAAAATAAAAAATATCTTATGTTTTAAGGCATTTGTTTCACGTGAAACAAAAAAGACGGGATTCCCCGTCTCATTTGCAGCTTACATTTTCAGGTTTATTAATTTTAACAACATATTCAATATATTTGTCTGTTTCATTTTTTGTGGCAGATGCATTTATGCCGCTTTTCCTCATGGTGCTGACAGCGTGATTTAGTGTATTAATAAATATTCGAACATCTTTAAAAACCATTACCTTTTTGCCCTTTTTTTCTTTTTCCGGCTCTTTGTTAAGCATTTCCGTTATAAGTTGTTCAGATGCATTGACAGTCAGCCCTTGTTCAACTATTGTATCGAGAGCTTGTTCCATCATTGCAACTGTCGGCAACCGGAGCAAAGCCCTTGCATGACGCTCTGTCAGACCGTAAAGCATGACACTGTACCGTATTTCGTCGGGTAAACGAAGAATTCTTAATTTATTCGACAGTGCTGACTGAGATTTACCAAGTTTTCTTGCAACCTCCTCTTGGCTAAATCCAAAACCCTTTATAAGTCGTTCTATTGCCATTGCTTCTTCAAAAAAGTGCAAGTTTTCTCTTTGCAAGTTTTCAATTACTGCGAGCATTGCAGATTTTTCCTCGTCGACATCAACCACAATTGACGGTATTGACGATAAGCCCGCCATTTTGCATGCTCTAAGTCTTCGCTCACCAGATATGAGTTCATATTTACCGTTTTCCTTTTTTCTGACTGTGATTGGTTGCAATAATCCGTTGTAGTGAATGCTTTCTGCAAGTCCCTCAAGGTCATCCCAATTAAAGCTCTTCCTGGGTTGATGAGGATTTGGCTGAATAAGCCGTGCCGGAAGCATAATTACTTCATTGCTTTTTTTAAATTTTGTTTGGTTTTTGAGCATAGAATAAACCTCCTTATGCGTACCACAAAAATACTGTAACACGACAAAAGAAGGTTGTCCACTGTTTTTCATTGACTAAAAGTGCTGTATTTCACGTTGTTTTTCGTTTATGAGAGAGGTTTTTTTAATATTTGTGCCGAAGCTCGTGGATATTTTGACGGAGTTTGCGATATTTTTTTTGTTAAAATAACGTATCTTTCACCGCAATTATCTATGCTTAGCTCTTTAATTTCTTTAATCTTGCCGCCCAAAATCTTAATTGCACCTTTTGCCGATGCAACTTCCTCCTCGGTTTTAGTCGATTTCATCGGAGCAAAATATCCTCCGATCTTTACAAAAGGCATGCAATACTCACTTAATGTGTTGAGATTTGCAACCGCCCTTGCCGTAACGACATCAAACTGTTCTCGGAAGCTTTCATCTTTTCCGGCAAGTTCAGCTCGCATATGAACTACGTTTGCTTTAAGGTCAAGTGCATTAAGAACGTTTGAAATAAATAAAAGTCGCTTGTTTGTGCCGTCAAGCAATGTCATAATTAGGTCCGGACGTGCAATCAGCAGGACAACTCCGGGAAATCCGGCACCCGTGCCGACATCAATAACCTTTGCATTTTCTTTAAAATCAACACATTTTAAAAGCGTAAGTGAATCTATAAAATGTTTATATACAATTTCATCGGCATCGGTTATTGCGGTAAGATTAAGAGTTTTATTCGTTTCAACAAGCATTTCGGCATACATATCAAGCCTCTTAAGTGCGGTTTCGTCGAGAAACACACCGATTTTTTCAGCTTCTGCTTTTAAAAGAGTTTTATTTATCATTTCTGCGCTCCTTTTCAAGATAGATAAGTAAAACTGATATATCAGACGGGCTAACACCGGATATTCTTGATGCCTGACCGATGCTGTGTGGCCGAATTTTTGAGAGTTTTTCTCTTGCTTCCAGTCTCAGACCGAGTATTGAATTATAATCTATATCATCTGAAAGCGTTTGCACCTCAAGTCGATGCATTTCGTCAACCTGTGACTGCTGGCGTTTAATATAGCCCTCATATTTCGTATCAATTTCAACTTGTTCAAAAATCTCATAAGGCAAATCAGGTCTGTCAACATCAATAGGTGTTAAACAGTCATATCCGATTTGCGGCCTTTTAAGCAAGTCACAAAGACGAACGCCTGTTGTTGCTTTAGATGTTTCACGTGAAACAAGAATTTTGTTTAATGCTTCAGACGGTGCAAAAACCGTTTTTTCAGTGCGTTCTTTCTCGGCAGCAATAAGATCAAGCTTTTTGAGAAACTTTTCATAGCGTTCATTATCTATAAGGCCTATTTCATGACCGATAGGTGTCAAGCGGCGATCGGCATTGTCCTGACGAAGTAATAGACGGTATTCAGAGCGTGATGTCATCATTCTGTAAGGGTCAGAACAACCTTTAGTTACAAGATCGTCTATTAAAGTGCCTATATATGAGCCTGAACGTTCCAAAATCAGCGGTTTTTGCCCCTTAATTTTTCTTGCAGCGTTGATTCCGGCAACGAGACCCTGTGCCGCAGCCTCCTCATAACCCGAAGAACCGTTAAACTGTCCTGCACCGAAAAGACCGTCATAATCAAGAAATTCAAGACTTGCTTTAAGTGCAAGCGGATCAACGCAGTCATATTCAATCGCATAGGCTGTTCGCATAAGCTCGGCATGTTCGAGACCGGGAATTGTCCTGATAAATTTAAGCTGAACATCCTCAGGCAGTGAAGATGAAAGGCCTTGAAGATACATTTCTTCAGTATGCTCTCCACAAGGCTCTATAAAAATCTGATGTCTCTCTTTTTCAGCAAAACGGACGATCTTATCCTCGATGCTTGGGCAATAGCGAGGACCTTTACCGTCAATTTTACCGCTATAAAGCGGAGACCTATGCAAATTCTTTAAAATAACATCCTTGGTTTCAAGATTCGTATATGTGATATAACAAGGGAGCTTGTTCTGAATATTTCTTTTGTTATCAAATGAAAAAGAAACAATTCTTTCGTCGCCGTTTTGAATTTCAAGAGCATCACAGTCAACGGTTTTCTTATTTACTCGTGACGGAGTACCGGTTTTAAAGCGTCTTGTCGGAATTCCGATGCGTTTAAGGGCTTCACCAAGCTTTTTGGCCGGGAACATACCATCGGGACCGCTTTCATATGAAACGTCGCCGACATAAACTTTACCGCTGAGGAATGTTCCTGTTGCAAGAATTACACAATCGGCGGTATAAACTGCTTCAAGGTGAGTTTTAAGCTGCCATTTGCCGTTATCAAGCTTTTGAATGTCAGTAATTTCACCCTGACGAAGGTCAAGATTATCCTGCATTTCAAGTGCATGCTTCATATAGTCGGAGTAAAGACGACGATCAATCTGTGCACGCAAGCTATGAACAGCCGGGCCTTTTCCAAGATTGAGGATACGGCTTTGAAGAGTGTTAGCATCAGCCGCTTTACCCATTTCACCGCCGAGGGCATCAATTTCACGGACAAGATGTCCCTTTGAAGTACCTCCGATTGACGGGTTGCATGCCATATTGCCGACCCAGTCAAGATTTATCGTAAAAACACAGGTTTCACAGCCAAGACGTGCAGAAGCAAGACCGGCTTCAATGCCTGCATGGCCTGCACCGATAACTATAACCTGATAATCTTTTGCAAAATATTCCATAAAAAATCTCTTTTCTTTATTTTCCTACGCAGAATTGTCTAAAAACTTCATCAACAACCGCTTCGCTTGCCTTTTGACCTGTTAATTCAAGCAATGCGGCAATCGCATCGTCAACACAAACACCGATTGCATCCGGAGTCAGACCAATGTTTAAAGCTTCAAGAGCATCATTCAAAGCGTTAACGGCCTTTTGGCAGCAAAGTCGCTGACGTTCGTTAACAAGCATTGCCGATGTTGTGTCAAAATTCTTTGTTCCCATAAGGTTTGCAACACGCTCGCAAAGTTCGTTATAACCATCGCCGTTTTTTGCTGAAATAAACAGAGGAGTATCAAGTGTGTTTTTTATGTATTCAACGTCAAGACATGGTTCAAGGTCGGTTTTATTTATAATAGGTATAACATTTTTTCCCTTACATTCATCAATAAGCTCTCTATCCTCATCGGATAGCGGTTTTGAAAGATCAAAGACAGCAAAAACGATTGAAGCACGTTCAAGCTTCTTTTTGCTGCGTTCAACGCCAAGTTTCTCGACTATATCGCCTGTTTCCCTCATACCTGCGGTGTCGGAAATTCTGAGAATACATCCGTTAAGATTTATAGTTTCTTCAACAACGTCTCTTGTTGTGCCCTCAATTTCGGTAACAATGGAGCGGTCATAACCTGTCAAAAGGTTCATTAGAGTTGATTTTCCGACATTCGGCTTTCCGACTATTGCCGCTTCAACACCGTTTGTGATTGCCATTCCGCTGTCAAAGTTGTTTAATAATGCTGATAATTCCAAATTAGCATTATTAATTGTATTGTATTGTTCAGTTTCTCCCAATTCTTCAATTTCATCGTCAGGATAATCGACCCAAGCGGCAATGTGAGCTGCGAGAGAAAGTAAAGATGAATTGATTTTGTCAATTTTTCGGCTGAGAGTTCCTTCAAGCTGGTTAAAAGCGGCACTTGTGCCTTGTTCACCTTGAGCTGAGATAAGTGTCATAACGCTCTCGGCCTCGGAAAGGTCGAGTTTACCGTTGAGAAAGGCTCTTTTCGTAAATTCGCCGGGAGTAGCGGCCTGCGCACCGTTCTGTAAAACAAGACGAAGAATTTTTTTCATAAGAACAATTCCACCGTGGCAGTTAATTTCAACCGTGTCCTCCCCCGTGTAGCTGTGAGGTGCACGAAAAACAAGACAAACAACCTCGTCAATAGCAGATTCTCCGTCATAAATCTTGCCGAAATAAGCACGGTAGCCCTTTGATGCGCTGAGTTTTTTTCCGTTTACCGAAACAAAAACTCTGTCGGCAATTTTGGTTGCATTTTTTCCCGATATTCTGATAATTCCAACGCCGCCGGTACCCAACGGTGTGGATATGGCGGCGATTGCTGATAAATCACTCATTATGGTGACCTCACAATTTAAGATTAATGTTATATCCTTCAAGGCGCATTGCTATACGCTTGAAGGCTTCCTTTGCTTTTGAATTGTCAAGCATTGTCATGCCCGTAACGGAGCAATAGGAAATTTTATTGTCCTCGGGAACAACTCCGATAAGCTGAAGCGATGTTGCGTCAATAACTTCATCTATATTAAGATAGTGTCCTCGAGTTGTTTGTTTTTTATTAAAACGGTTTATAACGAGCTTAATTTCGCAAACGCCAAGTGATGAAAGCTTGTCGCCGGCAAATGAACCGACACGGACGCAAACTTCATCCGCTGTTGAAACAATAATTCCCTCGTCAGCGCACGCAGCAGCAAGAAGAAATCCTCCGCTAACGCCGGCCGGAGCATCCATGAGAATATAATCAAAGCAGTCGTCGTAATTTTCAATCATTTCTTTGACACTATGCTCGTTATATTCGTCGTTGAAATATGTCGGTGCGGTTAAAAGTGACGGACCAACTGTTGAACGAAGCGCCTGAGCAGGTTCGCATGAGCCTGAAATCACGTCGCCCCAGTTAAAAATTCCTGTATCATCGGAAGCGAGAATAAGGTCAAGGCAACCCATTCCGATGTCAAAATCAACGACCAAAACGCTCTGACCCATGTTGCAAAGCTCAATGGCAATGCCTGCAGTCAGGGAGGACTTTCCCACGCCGCCTTTACCCGAAGCCAAAACAATTTTTCTTGCCATTTGATTCACTTCCTGTTCGATTTATCTAAGAAGATCGCTGTATTCGTTTTGTTCACTTTGATCGTCCTGAACGTCGTCATCTTCGCCCGTTGTGACCCTGTTTTTGTAATAATAATTGTAAATAGAAGATGCAATGGGAGTAAGGCTTCCGCCGGAATATGCACCCTCAACGGCAATAGCGACACAAATTTCAGGATCATCATACGGTGCCATCGTAATAAGAAAACCGTTTGTGTAGATGCCGGTTTTACCGTTAATTGTTTTTTCAAGCGTTGAAGTACCCGTTTTGCATGCAACCTCAACAACTGAATCATCAAAGCTTCCGGCAAGAGTTACGGTCGCAACACGGCGCATACCTTCTTTGATAATTTGAATGTTTTTCTTCTTGAATCCTGTTTCACAAAGAACCTCGGGCTGCTTTTCTTCAATAATCGTAGAGTTGTCGGAGGAATAAACTGCTTTAATAATATGAGCGGCATAGCGTGTTCCGCCGTTTGCTATTGTTGAAACATAGTTGCAAAGCTGAAGCGGAGTAAAAAGATTTCCGGCCTGTCCGATAGCCGATTGAAGCGAAAAACCGGTCTGCCATGTTTGGCCGATTGAGGCACGATAGCTCGGTGAATCAAGAACACCGATATTTTCATCAAGTTCAATGCCTGTCGGCTGGCCGAGGCCAAGCATTTCACGGTACATATTCATCTTTTCGATTCCAAGCAATTCCCCGCCGAAATGGTAGAAAAATATGTTACAGGAATCCTGAATAGCAGTTCTGATATCAATCGTTGTTGTCTCGGGGTTATTGTTACATACAAGTCCGTATTTATATGTTCCCGTACATTCAATCGTCGAATTTTCATCGGCAACGCCCTCTTCAAGAATACCGATTGCCGTTGAAACCTTGGCTGTTGAGCCGGGAGCATAGGTGCTCAGCAGTGCACGGTTATAAAGAGGAGAATTTGCGTCCTTTGCAAGCTTTGAATAGTCCTTATAGTATGTATTGAGGTCATATGAAGGATATGTTGCAATGGCAAGTATATCGCCTGTTTTGCAATTCATAACAACCGTTGCACCGCCACCCTTATTGGCACTGTCAAGTGAAGCAATTTTTGCGGCCAAGGCGTCCTGAGTGACCTTTTGAAGACCTGCATCAATGGTGAGAAAAACGTTATCGCCGTTTTCAAGGCCTTTGGTAACAGTTGTCTGTGTACCGTCGAGGGCTGTTGTAACAATCTTTGTTCCGTTTTTTCCTTTAAGCTGCTTTTCAAAGAGCTGTTCAATACCTGTTTTTCCGACAATATCGTCCATGCCATAGCCGTCTTTTTTCAGTTCGGCATATTCCTCGGCACTTATAACGCCCGTAACTCCGATTATATGCGGAGCAAGGGTTCCGTCGGTATATTCACGGTAGTTACCGATTTTAATATCGACACCCTTATAAAATCGGCTGTTTTCCTTGATCACAGAGGCAACCTGATCGGTAACGTCGGTTGCAAAAACATACGGATTGGCGGAATTAAACTGATTGATTTTCATTTCATAGCAGACCGATGCAATTTTTCTTCTGTCGGCTTTTGAATAGCTCTCAAGCTTATATCTTTCAACAAGCTCATTCATGCAATCATCTGCCGTTGCATACTTGTTAAGGCGCAGAATGTCACGGGATTTCATGGTCTCGATATCCTTATCTCTGTCCTTGGCAAATTGATAATTACCGTTTGCATCAAGAACAATCGGCATATCGTCGTTCCACTTAACCTTGTTCTTTTCAAAAAGGTCAATGAGTGATTTTATAAGCTTATTGCGTTCCTCCTGCTCGGAATATTCCGGAAATTCGGCGGCATTAAAAACGACATCGTTACCTTGACGGTTGCCGACAATAACCTTGCCGTTGCGGTCAAGAATTTGACCCCTTGTTGCTTTAACCTCGGTCGATTCAACAGAAGCAGTGTTGGATGCGGTATCTTTTTTGCCGTCGACTATCTGATTTTTTGCAAGAGTGAAAATGAAAACTGCCGTAAGACAGATAAAAATCGTTACCATTGCAATAAATCTACCTTTTTTCTCTTCACGGGCAAGTCTCATTTTTTTCACTCCTTTACTATAAAACTAAATTATTTGAATTTTTTGACCATAAGGCGGACAAGAAAATAAAAAATCGGTGTAAAAACTGTAGTGTAAACAGCAGATGCAAAATAATATTTAAGATAAAAAGCAAAACTGATTTCTATCCCGTCGAAAACGAAGAAAAACAAGCAATACAATGAATTGAGAAGCAATGTAAAAGCAAATGTAAAGATAAGTGCAGTTACAAGATTATTTCTCATAAGGTAGGTTATGAGCATGCCGGAAGTGAAGCCTATGAGCGTAAACATAACCGAGTAAAAGCATACGCTGTCGGGGCTGACAGTCTCAAGCATCATGCCTGCGACAAGGCCGAAAAACAGCCCGGAGAACTCACGCTCAAACATTGCAATGCACACCGTTGCCGGAATAAGCAAACATGAGTGAATCCCGAACGGAGCAGGAAAAAATCCGTTAGTTGTTTGCAAAACAAACGTTACAGTAACCATAACAGCGAGAAGGATTCTTCTTTTGATATTATCCCTTTTTTTTAACTCTTCAATATAATTCATATCAGTCACCCGTGATGGTTATAACGCCCTGACCTTCAAACTCGGTGATGATGAAAACCTCAGAAAGCTCTTCAATATTGACTGCCGATCTGATTGTGGCATATGACGAGCCGTCCTCCTTGGAATTTTCAAGCTTAACTACCGTTCCGACGATAAGGTCCTTGGGATAAACGCCGCCGTTACCGGTTGTGCAGATAATTCCGCTGGGTGAAACGGATGAATCGGATTTAAGACCGGGAAGCTTGCAATAGACTCTGTCCTCTGTTTTGCCAAGGCCTGTAACATAACCGATTTCACCTGTATAGGTTTCGTAGACGCTGACGTTCATTTTAGGATTCGAAATGGAATAAACCGTGCAGGAAGTCGGACCGACACTTGCAACAACGCCGATAAGATTTTTACCGTAAATAACGGGGTCGTTGATTTTAACACCTGCCGCCGTACCCTTGTTAAGAGTAAATGAAGCAAAAGGATTTTCAAAATCATTTGAGATTATCTTTGCGTTTTGAAATTTAAAGTCGGGATTTTCTTCCTTAACTCCGAGAAAATCTTCATAAGTGCCGAGCTTCTTTTTTATGTTGTTATAGTCAATAATTTTGTTCTGATATTCCTCAATTTGTTCTTTCAGCTTTGAATTTTCCTCGGCAAGAGTTTTGGACGATTTGAAGCTGTCATTAAAGTTGGAAAATTTATAGCTGAGGTATGAAGAAAAGCGTTGAAGAGGATGAAGCACTGTGCTTGTTGCAGAAGAAAGCGGAGTTGAGTTATTGTGCGTGTATGCGGCAATAACAGCACCCAACGAAAGAGCGACAATAACACAAATAAGTGCTTTGAATGCACGATTTCTAAAAATTTTTTTCATTCCTCTTCACCTCCTTGGTATGTAGAAAGTTTATTCATCAGCGACGTTTTTCAAGGCAAATGCCTGTTCCTTCAACGACGCAGTCAAGCGGATTTTCCGCAACGGTAACGGGAATCTTAACTTCCTTTTCAATGAGCTTGTCAAGGCCTCTGAGCTGTGCGCCGCCGCCCGTAAGAGTAATGCCGTTGTCAATAATATCTGCGGCAAGCTCAGGCGGAGTATTCTCAAGTGTAACCCTGATTGCATCAATAATCTGATAAACGGATTCCTTAAGCGCATCTCTGATTTCTGCGGCTGTAACCTCAACGTCCTTCGGAAGTCCGTCAATAAGATTTCTGCCTTTAACGTTGATTGCACCCTCGCCCTCATATTCAAAAGCAGAACCGATTTGAATCTTTATATCCTCGGCTGTTCTTTCGCCGATGAGAAGATTGTATTTTTTCCTGACATAGTTGATGATAGCTTCGTCATAGCTGTCACCTGCGCCCTTAACGGAGCGGGAGGTTACAATATCACTCAACGCAACAACGGCAACCTCTGCCGTGCCGCCGCCGATATCGACAATCATTGAACCTTCGGGCTTTTCAACGTCAATGCCGGCACCGATCGCAGCCGCCATGGGCTCTTCGATAAGGCTGACATATCTTGCTCCTGCCGATTTGGCAGCATCGTTAACGGCTCTGCGCTCAACCTCGGTAACGCCGGACGGAACACAAATCATAACTCTCGTTTTGCTGAGGGGAGAAGCCGTGATAGCTTTGCGAATGAATTTTTTAAGCATCTCGGCCGTTGCGTCAAAGTCGGCAATAACGCCGTCACGCAAAGGACGGAGGGCTACGATAGAACCGGGAGTTCTGCCGATCATATCCTTTGCCTCGGAACCGACGGCAACAACCTTGACCGGAGTGAATCTCTGGTCAACGGCAACAACCGAAGGTTCGCGAATGATTATACCCTTGCCTTTAACAAAAACAAGAGTGTTTGATGTTCCGAGATCAATTCCTATATCCTGTGAAAATAGCATGATTATTTCTCCTTACTGATTATTGGCTGTCGTAGTGTTTTCTGAGGCTTTTGTGAACGGCGCAGTTGTATATGTGCTTACTTCGTCTGTCGGCAGTTCCTTGACTGTTGCACATGAGTTGATAAGTTCAACAATGCTGTCGCTGTCATAGCATTTATCATAGACGGAAGCTGTAATTTCAATCATCGGCTCACCGTCATCAATACAGAAGTAAAACACATCCGTATTTTCCGATGCAACTCTGTAAGAAATCGCTTTTGCATTTTTGCCCATGAGGGTTACTTCGTATTCCTTGATATCGGAAATTGAATTGCCCATATCGTTGAGCTTAACAATGTTAATGAGATATTCGTTGTAGGCTTCCTGCAAGGTTTTGTTCTGCGTATAACCAAAATCAAGCTGACATGCCGCAACACCTGATTTTGTGCATTTGCCCGAATGGCGAAGCCGTACAAACGAGGTTTCCTTTGAGACAGCCCAGTTACTCGGGACTTTTACGCTGACAACGGCGTTTTCTATTTCCGAATTGCGCTTGTTTGTGATTTTATCCGGGAACACATAAGGCTGAGTAACCTTGCTGCCGTCCTCATCTGTTTGTTCTATTATAAGACGCCCCCATTTATCTTGTTGCTTGTTGCCGTCCTTGTCCGTAACGGGAACGTAAGAATGACCGTCCTTGTCAACGATAATATTTTTATTTCCGCATGCCGTCAATGCGGTTGCAAAAACAAGAAGAAAGGCTGAAATTATGATAAGAGATTTTTTCAAACAAATCGCCTACTTTACAATTTTATTCAATATAAAAGTATATCATTTCACATGTCAAAAGTCAATCGAAATAATGTAAATTACGGTTGACAACAGATAGTTATTTTGATAAAATATTTCAGTAGCCACTTAAGTTAATAACAATGTCTCCGTAGCTCAGCAGGATAGAGCGTTCGCCTCCTAAGCGAAAGGCCGTGGGTTCGAATCCCGCCGGGGACGCCAGGAGAAGCCGCAGTTTTGCGGCTTTTTTATTTTGGGGCATTTATGCGAGAAAATATCCCACGGTTCTTCCGGGGAAAAAGAAAGAGCCGGGCGACAATAAATCGGCAAGCTAAAAGCAAGACGAAAAGTATAAAAGAAGAAACCTCCGTTTACAATGAAATGCAGCAATGCATTACATGAAGTAAACGGAGGTAAAATTATGTCAATAAACTTTAACAAATAGACAGAAAACGAAGTAATCCTTTTATGATTCGGATATGCTCTGTTTCTTAACTGAAATTATTCAACCGTGATAGTCGCCTTGAGGGTTTGGCCGCCCTTTGCGTACGGGCTGTACGGCTTGATGCGAACGGTGTATGTTCCGGCTTCAAGATTGCCGAGGTCAACATTCATTCCGTCGGAAACCGTGCGGACGTAGTTTGAAACAACAGTCTCTGACCATACGTCCTTGAAGCAGCCTTTGGTGACGGAGATTTTGTAGTTCTCCGCTCCCCAGTAAGCCGTTGCATCGGGGAAGCTCAGTATAACACTGCCTTCGCTGTTTCTCTTTGCCGTGACTGTTGCTCCCTCCGGGAACTGCGGAGCGGTGTCAAGAGACTTGAGATTGCCCCATGTGTACTTATGATCTGTCGGTTTGGTGCTGTTCACAAAGTAATATTCATTCTTCTCAAAAAACTTGTGATTTGCAAGATCCCAAAGCTGAAGTCTTGTGTTGCCGTCAGCGTCAACTTCAACGATCCAGCAAGTGCCGCTGTCTCCCGGTGCATCTTTGTCATGACCGAAGTAGTTCAAATTGCTCATAAGAGCACGGGTTGAGCCTGTTCCGATTGCAGTAAATGAACCCTGCCATACAGAGCGGGGGTCGGTCGGGGTGTAATGCGAATGGCCGGAGAAGTCGATGACATGCGGATATTTTGTGAGAACCGATCTGATATCAACATCGCTCCAGTTGATGCTGCCGTAAACTGTAGCCGTCGGGTGCGGATGTTGATAAACGAAAATCGGCTTGTCGGGCGTATCTTTTGAAGCCTCTTTAAGCTGAGCGTCAAGCCACTCGGTTTTACCCTTAAATGTCTTACCGTTGTTGTCATAAGAAACGCCGATGAAATGATAACCGTTGATTACAATGTGAGTATCAACATTCTCATTGATGAGAGCTTTGTATCTCTCGTAAGCGATGGTTGCGTCGTAGTCACGATAGTTAATAAATTCGTGATTACCCATGCAGGTGAGAAGCTGAGTTTCGGGCTTGATATTCTTATCGACAAGCTCATTGAAACGTATGTATTCTTCGTCAAGACCCGAGTTTGCAAAGTCGCCCGCAACGATTACAGCGTCAAGCTTTTTATAGCTGCTTTTTGCGGCATACTTGTAAGTATCGGTGAAGAGAGCCTCGAATTTTGTTTCTCTGTTCTGATCGTTGGTGCAGTCGAGGTGAACGTCGCTGCAAACAACGAAACGGAGAATCGGTGCGAAATCCTCGGGAGTTTTCGGCAGCTCTTGATTAATTCCGCCAAGAAGCGACGAAAGGCTGAAAAGAGCCGTGAAAACTATGGTCAGAAATCCGCTGAGAAGCTGACCGATGCAGTTCATGAATGAAAACATTTTTTTACTCCTTAATCAATTTTAAAACATTTATTATAACCCTCGACCCATGACAGAACTCGTTTGCGGTCATATCGAACAGGCATAGCCTTGGTTATTGCCATTACGGCGGCGATTCTCGTATTCATGCCGAGAACCTTTCTTGAAAGAACAAAATCGCTCATAACGCCTTTTACCTTGAGCTTGAGTGAATTGAGATTCATCAGCTTTTCGATAAAGCACATAATACTGTTAGTGTCTGCGCCGATTGTCATATCGTCGGAATTGAGAATTTCATTGTCAAAGAAATAATCAAGATCTTTCGGCGAAAAACGGGCGACCATGAGTTTGATAATCGCAATCGGGGCAAGGCCGGCACCGAGCTTCTTATAAAAATCACGCTGATATTTCCATAGGGTATCTGCACTGAAAAGCTCATCCCGGTCATCAAGCACGGCATCGGCAAGAAGCCTTGCCGCCTTAAGGCTGTTTGCAATTCCCGAGCCGATAATCGGAACGGTCATGAATGCACTGTCACCGATTGCGGCATATCCGTCAGCGACCAAAAGTCCGAGCGGCTGACGAACGGGGATAGTAACATATTGTCCGCCTCTGAGGCGTTCTGTGCCAAGGTCGTCGTTAAGTTCACGGAGTTTTCCGAGCGTGTCCTCAACCTCTTCGTCGGTCAGCGGCGTGAAGCGGCCGATAAGAACATCGGTGTATTCCTCATCATCGGCAACCCAGCAAATTTGCTGCTTGTTGTCAAAGAGAAGATAAACCCTGTATTTGTCGTCCTCAACCGGTGCGGTTTTGTTGTAAAAAGCACGGTAAACATAGAATGTATCGTATTTATCAGGCTCTTTTTGTATCCCGAGAGCGTCGGGAAGATTTTTACGAATCGGAGAGCTTATACCTGCCGAGTCAATGACAAGGTCTGCATAAATCGTCTCGTCTTTTGTTTTGATTCCGGCAACTCTGCCGCCGAGCATTACGGGAGCGAGAATTTCGGTTTCATAAACAAATTTTACGCCGCATTTTTCTGCATGAGCGATTATATGATTGTAAATATCCTTGCGTTCCATCTGAATCTCGAGCTGATCCTCGGGAACATGCTGCTTCAGTTTTTTGTTCCTCGACGGGCTGAAAAAAGTCATATCGTTTTTCAGCCGATATTTATCCTCAGGCGGCATTTCCATTCCGCAGGCAAGAAGACCCTTGCGGTCAAAAATATCCGTCCAGTCGTAGCCCATGTCCTCTCGCTTGTTTTTCTCATAAACGGTGATGTCAAAGCCGTGTTCGGCCAAGATTGCGGCTGCGGCAATTCCGCCGTGTCCGCCTCCGGCAACTATAATCTTTTTCCCCATTTTACACCCTCCTTATTCGCAGTCTTCGATGAGACCGTAATATCTTGCATACCAGTACGGGTGAGTGAAATTTATGCAGGTCTTGAGAACGAGGCCTTTGTCATCGCCTGTTCCCGGGAACATTGTGTAAGCGGTCGGTTCATCGGATTTTTTGAAAATCTCCTGTGCAACGTCCTCAGCTCCGCTGTCAACGGTGAATCGGTTGCTGTCATTGCTTGTTATTCTTCTTTCATGTGCCGGCAGCGGTTCGTAAAGCTGTGGCGGCATGCCAAGCTCTGCCGGAGACATATCCCACTTTAAATCCTTACGGTAGCTGTTATAAAGAGGCCACATAACCTGATCCATCGGCATATCCATAAGCTCGTCAATGCAATCGTCGGCATTGTACCATTCGCCTGTGACGGCACCGTAAACAAAGTTAAAGAAAGCGTTTCTCTCAACCTTTTCGTCCTCCCAGTGATGAGTGAGACCCATAGCAAAGATTGAACGAAGGTTCGGGTCGTCCGTGTATTTCATCAGGAGCGAAATCATCAGGAAATCGTGATTGTCATCAATATGAAGAAGGTGTCCGTCGGGAATCTTATATTGCATAAGGTTCATTGCAAAGTGCTTTTTGCCGGCAAATTCAACAAAAAGCTTCTCATATTTTTCGTCGCCCGTTATGTGATAGCCTATCTTGAGGAATGTAAGCATCTGGAGCGAATTTGTACCTTTTTCGTAAATCCATTTGTGGTCATTGTTGAGAAGATCGGGATCCCAGTTTGCCCATGTTGTCGGCAGACCGTCGGAGTCAACAAGATGGAAATTGTTATCGATGATATGATCGAGAATCTTTTTAACCGTTTCTGCGATGAGCTTCTTTTCTTCATCATCGGCAACAAGGTCAAAATAATTTGCATAGCAATAGAAATGACCCACGACCTCATCGGATGAGGTCTCGCCGAGCCATTCACATTCTCTGCCCTCGGCGTCCTTTGTAACATGCCATTCATGGCGTGCGCCTGTGCCGTAGTCAACAGCGTCCGAATATCTGATAGCACGGGCAAAGAAGCCCTCAATGCCGGTTATTTCCGTCAGCTTTATCATAGCAAGCAGGCTTCTGTGAGCATCCTTGCGAACCTCAGGGTCTTTTGTGCAGGCATATTCAAAGCAAAGAGCCGCTGTGTAGAGACCTGTCCAAAGGCCTTCATTGTCAGATGCGAGAATATTGCCCTCGTCGGTTGAAATGACACCCTCATGCTCAAGGTCACGGTCAATAACGTAGCCGTGGCGAACGTTATATTTTTCCGTCTGTGCACGAAGCTCATTTGCCTTTTCTCTGAGCGATATCATTCTTGTTTCAAAAAGGCTGATTCCCTTGTCTGTCGAAACGCAAACCGATCCGTCGGGAGAAATTGCAACGCCCGTTGCGTTCGGGCTTGGAAGCCAGCGCTTGTAGCCGTAATATGAGAGACGGCCGTTGTGCTGGTGAATAAGACCTGTTGTTGTCGAGAAATATTTGTCGCCGTTTTCTGCGATTGCCATACCCGTTATATGTGCATCCGGCAGGCCGACGATTTTTGAATGATCGAGCCAATAGCTATTGTCATCATAAACACAAACACCCTTGTCCGTGCCGACCCAAATGCTGCCGACAGGATCCATGTAAAGGCAGGTGACTGTATTGCTGAGAATTCCGGTGACGCCTTCCATAAGCTCCGACCAGTGCCAACGTTTGCCGACAAGAGCGTGAAGCCCGCCGCCTGCCGTGCCGACATAGACCTTGTTGTTCTTATAAACGGCAAGACAACTGCCCCTGCCCGGAACGCCGATTTCAATGTCATATCCGTTTTCGCCGAGCTTGTAGAGAACACTCTCGGTCAAAATCCATGTTGCACCGTCAAGGTCAACCTCGATATCAACGAGCTTGGAGCTGAACTTTTTTTCGGAAAGCTTCTTCTTGCCGTCAAACTCCAGCATAGAGTTGCCTACTCCGACAAACATATGATTTTCGGCGTTGAAATAAACCATTGAGACAGCCGCATCCTTTACGCCTATTGCAACGGGGGAGAATTTTTTACCGTCAAAGCGTGCAAGCCCCTTATCCGTGCCGACAAAAAGAACGCCGTTGTTGTCGAAGCGCATAGCCGTAACATTGTCTGATTTCAGTCCGTCAGCCGTTGTAAAAACTCGCCGTGTGAGCTGCGGAAATTTATTTGTTTTAATAACTGTTCTGTATTGCTTCATTTAAACACTCCTCATACGTTTATAAATTTTCTTTAACTTCAAGATGTAAAATATCGGGTCTTGAATAGTGGCCGCATGCGTCATGCTCCATTCTGCTTGCCGGAACAGCCTGCATATCAAGTTCGGCGTAGATAATTTCTTCCTTATCCCACACCGGTTCGGTCACTTCATGACCGTAGGGATCGATAATACAGCTTCCGCCTCGGCACACGTTGTCGGGCAAGGCGGCAATTTCATCATTCGCACTAACCGTTTCGGGATAGTCGCTCCTTTTGAAGAACATATCGCAGTTGATAAAATAGCAATGGCCCTCTATGGCAATATGGCGAATCGTGCTCTGCCATTCGGGATTGTCGTTTGTGTTTGGCGAAATATAAAGAGTGATTCCTTTTTGATAAAGAGCAACTCTTGCAAGCGGCATGTAGCTTTCCCAGCAGATCATGCTGCCCATTGCGCCCCACGGGGTTTCCATGACAGGGAAAAAGTCCTTATCGGCGTCGCCCCAAACAAATCTTTCGCTTCCCGTCGGCTTGAGCTTGCGATGATTGACCGTTTTACCGTCGGGTGAAATGAACATATTTGAATTGTAAAGCGTTGCGTTCATCGCATCACGCTCGGAATAGCCGATACTTATGTAAACTTTGTGCTTAATTGCACGTTCGGCGATTTTTTTCATTTCCTCACCGTCGGCAAGTAAGGAATTGTCATAATACTTTTTCCAATCCTTGCGTCCGTTTTCCGAACGGCTGCCAATTTTAAAACCATACGTCATTCCATAGGGATATCCGGGAATAAAAAGCTCGGGGAAAACGATGAGCTCGGCTCCGTTTGCGGCACATTCGTCAATGAGTCCGAGAGTCTTAGCCAAGCCCTTTTCCTTATCGAATATGACAGGAGTTGCCTGAATTACGGCAATTTTGCAAGTGTTCTTTAAATTTCTCATGATATGATCCTTTATCGGTTAATTTAATTGTTAATGTAGTCCTCAACGTTGAAGTCATCATCCTCATCTGTGCCGAAGCTGTCCTTTTCACCCTCGACTTCAGGAATTTGAGCGATAACCTCAACCTTGCGTCCTTGCGACCAAAGCGACGGGGTGATTCTTATTGTATAGCCGCAGCCGCCGGGAGTCAGCCACTCGTGCATCGGAGCTTGCGGAAGACCGAAGAGTGTCAGAAGTGCCATAATAACTCCGCCGTGGGTGACGATCGCCGTGTGGGTAACACCGGTTTCAATAAGTCCGTCAACGATTTTGATAAATGCGTTTGCGATTCTGTTTGCAAATTCGTCGTTACTCTCGCCGAACGGAGGTTCAACACCTTTTTTGCCTGCCAGCCAGTCGGGGAAAACAGGGTGATCCTGCAATTCCTCTGCCGTCTTACCCTCAAACTCACCGAAGTTGTATTCAATAAGTCCGTTTATAAGAATAGGTTCACAATTCGGATAGATGATTTTCGCCGTTTGAGTGCAGCGTGAAAGCGGACTTGCAAAAACAGCGTCGACAGGCGGATATTTGTAGTCGTTTTTCATTTGCTCAATCTGAGCTATGCCCTCGCTGCTGAGCGGCTCATCAAT
>FR882086.1:116576-131669 GCA_000434915.1 Ruminococcus sp. CAG:563 | reverse complement strand
CTGAGCGGTTCATCAATGTGACCGACATATTTTCCGCTGACATTGCCCTCGGTCAGACCGTTTCGGATAAGTTGAATATAGTATGATTTCATATATTATTCCTTTTACCTACAATGCCCCGGCGCAGAATACACCGGGGACATTATTGTTTTGTAATTACTGAGTTGTTCAGCCTTTGAGAGTTTCCTTGTAAAGTCTGATATATGCATTTGCCGAACGGCCCCAGCTGAAATCGCAGTTGAGAGCACGCAGAACAAGCTCGTTCCAATCTCCGTTGTAATAGAGCGTAAGTGCACGGCGGATAGCGTCAAGCATATCGTGAGCGTTGTAGCTCTTGAACGTGAATCCGTTGCCCTTGCCGTCGCCGCAGTCTGTGATTGAATCTCTCAAACCGCCTGTTTCACGGACAATGGGAACTGTGCCGTAGCGAAGCGCAACCATCTGTGAAAGGCCGCAAGGTTCACTCTTTGACGGCATGAGGAACATATCGGCACCGGCATAGATTTTTCTTGCAAGCTCGGGAACAAATCCGATTCTTAAGCCCACCTTGTCAGGATATTTCTCGGCAATCCAGCGGAAATAGCTTTCGTATTCATAGTCGCCGGAACCGAGAACAACAAGCTGCATTTCCGATGTAGCGAGCAACTCGTCAAGAATTCCCTTAACGAGGTCGAGACCCTTATGGGAAACAAGTCTTGTTACCATTCCGATTACGGGAACACCGGGTTTAACGGGAAGTCCCATTTCTTTCTGAAGAGCTTTCTTGTCAATCTTTTTGCCCGAAACATCGTCGGCGGAGAAGTTTGCCTTAATGCATTTGTCCGTTGCGGGATCATAGCCTACAGTGTCAATTCCGTTGAGAATACCGCTGAGTTTGTAACGGCGCTCGTTGAGAATTGAATCAAGGCCGTGAGAATACCACGGGTCAAGGATTTCATCTGCATATGACGGGCTGACGGTCGTAACCTTGTCGGCACATTCGATAGCACCCTTCATAAAGTTGATGCAGCCGTCATATTCAAGCAATGAAGCCTTATCGGCAGGAATTCCGAGAACGTCCTCAAGAAGCTCCTTGCCGTAAACGCCCTGATACTGAATATTATGAATTGTGAAAATCGTTTTTATATTTTCATAACCCGGAGAGTTTGCGTACATTGCCGAATAGTAAACGGGAGTGAGAGCCGTCTGCCAGTCGTTGCAATGAATGATGTCGGGCTTGAAATCAATATAAGGAATTATCTCAAGAACGGCACGGGAGAAGAAAGCAAATCTTTCCGCATCGTCGTAGTGGCCGTAAATCGTGTCACGCTTGAAATAATACTGGTTGTCAATAAGATAATATATAACGCCGTTGTGCTTTGCTTCAAAAATTCCGCAATACTGACGTCGCCATGCTACGGGAACAGAGATGTGAGTGATAAACTTCATCGTGTCCTTAAGCTCCTGCTTGATTGTGTCGTACATAGGAAGAACAACACGGCATCCGATAAGCCTCTTTCTCAGTGCATGCGGCAGAGAGCCTGCAACATCACCGAGTCCGCCGCTCGCAATGAACGGGAGCGCCTCTGAGGTGGCATATAAAACTTTCATCTAAATCATCCTTTCTTAATAGCAATACCGTTAGTTTTGCGGCATGTTTTAGATTACTATTCCCTTTCCGATAAATACAGGGAACTTGACATCGCCCGAAAGATTTTTGTTGGGCTTGATAACAACATTTTTGTCCGCAATAACGCAGTTGAGCTTGACGTCATCGCTGATATATGTGTTCTGCATGAGCACGCAGTTTTTAACCACAGCACCCTTGCCGATATGAACGCCTCTGAAAAGAACGCTGTTTTCAACCGTACCCTCGATTACACAGCCGTCGGCAATGAGTGAATTCGATGCGTTGGAATCGAGACCGTAGATAGCCGGAACATCATCCTTAACTTTTGTGAATACCGGCTTCTCTTTGGAGAAGAGAGCCTTGCGGTTTTCTTTCTTGAGAAGATCCATGTTTGCTTCAAAGTAGCTCTGAATTCCGTCGATGACTTTAACATAGCCGTCAAACTCACATCCGTAAATTTTCAGCGATTTAATGTTCTTCTGGAGAACATCCTCGGTGAACGAATGATAGCCGAGGCCGATTGCTTCCGAAATAAGTCTTTCAAGAAGAGACTTTCTCAAGAAGATTACGTTGAGCGAATAGTTTGCATCTTCGTCGCTGCGGCGGCTTATTGATGTGATTCTGCCGTCATCCGAAAGCTCAAATTTTGTAAGCTCTCTTATTGCCGGAGCAGGTGAATGCTTGTAGGCAATAGTGATGTCTGCACCTGATTTTTCGTGACGTTCAAACATATCGGTAAAGTCAACATTATATATAGCGTTGCAGTCGGTCATGAGGACATACTCTTCCTCGGAATTGCGAAGGAAATTCATTGCGCTTGAAATCGCTTCGATTTTGTTTTGATAAATACCGGTTGTGCCGATGTTAAAAGGCGGAAGAAGATAAAGTCCGCCGTTTTTACGGGAGAGATCCCATGCTCTGCCGTGACCGACATGATCCATGAGGGACTGATAATTGCTCTTTGTAATGATGCCGACCTTGCCGATTCCGCTGTTTACCATTGCGGAAAGCTGGAAGTCGATAAGGCGATAGCGGCAGCCATAAGGCACGGAACCCATGGAGCGAACCGATGTTATCTCGCTGAGATAATTATCGTATGTATTTGAAAAAATAAGTCCGAGTACATTATTTGCTCTCATTGCTTACGCCTCCTTTACATCTTCGCCGATCATTGCTTTCGGCTCAACTGTTGCGCCCTTGCCTATGTTGACACCCATTCCGACAACGGAAACGCCCCAATCGTTAAGATTTTCCATTTCCTCGGGTCGCTTGCCGACTCTTGCGTTTTCCTCAACGGTAACATTCTCGGCAACGATTGCATACTGAACAACCGCACCCTTTTTAATTACACTGCCGGGCATTACGATTGAATCTTTGACTACTGCGCCTTCTTCTACGGTAACATTTGCAAAGAGAACGGAGAAGTCAACCTCGCCCTCGATCTCGCAGCCCTCGGCAACCATTGAATTCTGAACCTTTGCGGTGTCGGAGACATAGTGAGGACCTGTGATCGGGTCTTTTGCGTATATTCTCCAGCTTGTGTCCGTCAGGTCAAGGTCAACTTTCGGATTGAGCAGATCCAGGTTAGCTTCCCAAAGGCTGTCGATAGTTCCGACATCTTTCCAGTAGCCGTCAAATTCGTAGGCGAAAAGCCTCTCATGAGCGGCATGCATTGCAGGGATAAGATCCTTGCCGAAGTCGTTGCTTGAATTCGGGTTGGCTTCGTCATCAAGCAGGTATTGTCTGAGCTTTTTCCAGGAGAAAACGTAAACGCCCATTGAAGCTTTATTGGAACGGGGATTCTTCGGCTTTTCCTCAAATTCGGCAATCGAACCGTCATCATTGACGAGCATAAGTCCGAAGCGTGAAGCCTCCTCCCACGGAACCTCAAGCATGGCTATTGTGCAGTCCGCATTCTTCTCCTTGTGGAAAGAAAGCATCTTGGAATAGTCCATTTTATAGATATGGTCGCCCGAAAGAACGAGAACGTATTCGGGGTCGTATCTGTCGATAAAGTTAATGTTCTGATAAATGGCATTTGCTGTGCCCTTGTACCATTCGGTACCCGATATCTGCTGATAGGGGGAGAGAATGTGAACGCCGCCGTCGGCACGGTCGAGGTCCCAGGCCTGTCCGTTTCCGATGTAGTCGTTCAATTCAAGCGGCTGATACTGGGTCAGAACACCGACGGTATAGATGCCGGAATTCACGCAGTTTGAAAGAGGGAAATCAATAATTCGGTATTTTCCGCCATAAGGAACGGCGGGCTTTGCAATGTTCTTTGTCAGAATACCGAGGCGGCTTCCCTGTCCGCCTGCAAGAAGCATTGCGATACATTCATGTTTTCGGGACATTACTATTCCTCCTTTATTTGCAGACCTTATCGGTCGTGATTTTTTTTGTTGTTTTTCTCTTTGCCGGCGGTGTCAGATAGATAACGCTCAATCCCGCAAGGTCAAGTGCTATGCTGTTGTCAAAGCCGTGCATCGGAATTTTTTCGCTTTTAACTTTAACTGCGGTTCCTTTGCCGTTTCCGCCGAATTCCTCGGCGTCTGTGTTGAGAAGAACCTTATAAGTTCCGGCTCTCGGCACGCCGATTCGATATCCGTTGCGCTCAACATTGGTGAAGTTGCAAACCGCAATAATTTCTTTTTTATCTTTGTCGATTCTTCTGAAAGAGATAACCGAATTGTCAACGTCATCGTTGCTTATCCAGTTGAAGCCCTCCCAGTCGTAGTCAATCTGCCAAAGCGGACTGTGCTTCTTGTAAAGCTTGTTAAGCGTGCGGACATAGCTTTGCATCTGAGCGTGTTTTTCATAGTCAAGCAGCAGCCAGTCAAGTCCTTGCTTATAATTCCACTCAATGAATTGAGCAAATTCCTGACCCATGAAAAGAAGTTTTTTGCCCGGATGAGCCGCCATGTAAGCATAGAAGGCTCTTAACCCTGCAAATTTTTCATCATATTCGCCCGGCATCTTGCCGATCATGGAACATTTACCGTGAACAACCTCATCATGAGAAATCGGGAGAACAAAATTCTCCGAAAAAGCGTAGAAAAACGAAAATGTCAGGCAGTTGTGATTGAATTTTCTGAAAATTCCGTCCATTGAGAAATATTTCAGGCAGTCATTCATCCAACCCATGTTCCATTTGAAATTGAATCCGAGTCCGCCGTCGCAAACAGGCTTTGAAACCAATGGCCACGAGGTGCTCTCCTCGGCGATCATCATGACGTCCGGATGTTCACGGAAAATCAAGATGTTAAGATCCTGCAAGAACTGAACCGCCTCAAGATTTTCTCTGCCGCCGTTTTTGTTGGCGATCCATTCGCCGTCGTTTCTGCCGTAGTCAAGATAAAGCATTGAAGCGACTGCATCGACTCTGAGCCCGTCAACGTGATATTTTTCGAGCCAAAACATTGCCGATGAGGTAAGGAAGCTTCTGACTTCATTACGACCGTAGTCGAAAATTTTTGTGCCCCACTGCAAATGCTCACCCTTACGAATATCTTCGTATTCATAACAGCTCTGTCCGTCAAATTCAAACAGGCCGTGTGCGTCCTTCGGAAAATGAGCCGGAACCCAGTCAAGAATTACGCCGATTCCCTCCCTGTGGCACTTGTCAACGAAGTACATGAAGTCCTTCGGCTCTCCATAGCGTGAGGTCGGTGCAAAATAGCCCGTTACCTGATATCCCCACGAACCGTCAAACGGATGCTCACATATCGGAAGCAACTCTATATGAGTATAACCCATATCCTTGACGTATTTTGTCAATTCGTCTGCTAACTGACGATAGGAAAGAAAATTTCCGTCGTCGTGCTGCTTCCATGAACCTGCGTGTACTTCGTAGATGTTAACGGGGCTTTCATAAATATTAGCGGATTTCCTTTCAGTCATCCATTTCTCGTCTTTCCAGTTGTAGCCGTCAATGTCATAAAACTTTGAAGCGGTTTCGGGTCTGGTCTCGGCATGGAATCCGTAAGGGTCGGCTTTGTAGCGAAGCTCACCCGACTGAGTGGTTATACAATATTTATAATTATCAAATTGCTTTATTCCTTTAATTTTGCATTCCCAAACGGCATTGTCCGAGAGTCTTTTCATCGGACTGGCTTCGGGATCCCATTCGTTGAAATCGCCTACCACGCTGACCGCCGCCGCATGGGGCGCCCAAACACGGAACACGACCTCGTTTTTACCCGCACGGTGCGAACCGAGGAATTCATAAGCCTTTGCGTTCCGACCCTGATGGAAAAGGTAAAGGGGAACGTCGTTTACACTTGTTTTTTTCTGTTTCATTGCGTCACCTCGACAAACAAAGAAATAATTATTGGTATTATATTCTTATACATTATATATTGTATCAAAAATAAAAGTAAAATTCAAGTCGTCTTTGATTATTATATTCAAATCAAATGTAGAAAATTGTGACATCATTTGTGTACTTTGTTACAAAAACAGTCGTGATGCAACCCCGAGCATGCGATTCAAAAGAAAAGTTTAAGAGAAAAACAATAAAAAACGAATACAAACGGTTGCTTGACGCAGAAAAGAAAGAAGCAGCATTTATAATTTTAATGTCTGCTTCAAGAATAATTGAGACGAAAAAGTGAAATCAGAGCATATTTTCGGGCTGCAAGGGAAAATTCAAATTTATTTTATTACAAAAAAGAAAAACGCTTCAAACAGCAAAAAATATATGTCTGAAAAAAAGCCACAAATGATTCCGATTTAGAATTAATAAACAACAAAAAATTTCAAAAAAATCAAACAATATTTGTGCAACTATACAAAATTGCTCAAAAAGGGGGTGTGACAAAAAATACAAATTTGTTATTTTTGTCACACTATTGCTTTTTTATAATACAGGTAGTAAAATATTCCTGTAATGAATATTTCGGCGAAAACATGCCGATTTGATGCGGATAGCAACCGTTTTTTGTGTGCATTTTGGATTATTAATCCATCGGTTCTTATCCGAAGTGAAGCCCTGGTCGGCAGCCCCGATCTATGCTTCACGGGGGAGGTTAATATAACTATAGTGTAAAGGCGAAATGCAGATCCCCCGATCCGCACTTCGCCTTTAGACGTTATATAATTAAATTTCAGCATGAGTTCTATTGGTATAATTCAAATGACGGACGTCAAAACAAATAAGATATAATTATTAGTAAATACGGGAAGAAATTAAGACAAAAATAAAAGTCAAAATTTCCCGAGAAAATAAAACAAAAGGAAAGGAGAGCAGTTTGGGAAAGGGCTTACGTCTTGACCCTATCAAGACGAAAATAAATGAAATGAGGTTATAAAACAATGAAAAAACTGAAAAAGTTTGTTGCAATTTTTATGGTTGCACTTACGATTATCACTTTAGTACCACTTGTTGCAAATGCGGCAGGAAGTTCAATGTCGACGGCAACAAACATATCACTTGGTTCATCATACAGCGGTTCTATTTCATCGAGCAATACGCAGGATTTTTATAAGTTTACACTTTCATCCTCAGGAACTGTTAAACTCAATTTAAATGCAAATATAGAGTATTTAAGTTTCTATATTTATGATTCAAATGGAAATGAAGTTTGGAGCAGTTATGCATATTATTGGAATAGCACGGCTCAAAAGATGACATTAATACAAAATCTTAGTATAACTTCGGGAACATATTTCTTTGCCATTAAAGCCTATGGAAGCAACTATGGAAGTTATAACTTTTCAACGGTATTTACATCATCAAACGAGAGCTATAAAGAGACTACTCAGGGGTCAAACAATTCAATAGCAACTGCAAGTTCAATTTCTCTTGGAAATAAAATATATGGACAAATTGCGGATAATGATGATAGGGATATATACAAATTTTCATTAAATGATTCCGGAAGAGTTAACATAAACTTTACAGCTCCTATTGAGTATGTATCCTTTTATATTTATGACATAAATGGAAATACAATATGGGAATCATATGCAGCCTATTGGAATAACACAGCCGAAAAGCTTACAATGATTCAGAATTTTGATCTTACTTCTGGAACATACTATTTAGCGATAGTTAGATATGGAAATCATAATAAAAGAGTTGGTGATTATAACTTTTCCACTTCATATACGAAGGCCAATGAAAGCTTTAGTGAGTCAAATGGCGGAACAAACAATACAATGAATTCAGCTAATTCGATTTCAATTAACACACAATATATTGGTCAGATTGCAAGAAATGATGAAAAAGATTTTTACAAATTCAATATTTCATCTACTGGCAAACAAAAAGTTAAATTAGAAGCATCCATTGAGCATTTAACTTTTAATATATATGATTCAAACGGAAATGAAATATGGGGAAGTTATGCATATTATTGGAATAGCACTTCACAAAAACTTCAACTTGACAAAGATATTGATTTTACAAAAACCGGAACATATTATTTTGCAGTTGTAAGGTATGGTAATAACGAATTAAGAACTGGAATATATACTTTTTCGATTGGAAATAATTCTTCAGTGCCATCATCATATTCTCTCAGCTACAATGCCAATGGAGGAAGTGGTGCTCCAAGCGGACACTCTGGGGCAAAAAGTTACACAATAAAATCAACTGTTCCAACAAGATTTGGCTATACTTTCCTTGGTTGGTCGACAAACAGCAGTGCAACAAGTGCAACATACACGCCGGGAAGCACAATCTCTCTCTCATCAAACACAACACTTTATGCGGTTTGGAAATCGGCACAGTCAGTTTCAGCAGGAAATAGCAATACAGTAAATATCGCTTTTGCAGAGCAAGCTTGGTATTACAAATTTACACCGTCATCTTCAGGGGAGTATACATTTGAATCAACAGGTTCAATTGATTCAAAAGTTACAATTTACAAAGCTGATGGAACGGAAATCGGTAGTGATGATGACAGCGGAGACGGAAGCAATTTCAAAAAAACTCGTAGCCTTACATCAGGTACAACCTATTATATAAAAGCCTTTGCTTATTCATCGAAGACGGGAACATACTCCTTTAAGGTTACAAAAAACACACCTGCATCTTATACTGTTAGTTTTAATGCAAACGGCGGTTCTGTTTCTCCGACAAGTGTAATAGTAACGGCAGGAAATTCCGCAACATTGCCGACACCAGCAAAAAAATATACGCTTTCTTATAATGCAAACAACGGCAGCGGTGCTCCGTCATCACAGAGCGTGTCCGTTTCATGTAAGGGCTGGTCAACGAGCAATACAGCAAGCTCCGCTTCGTATTCATGCGGTTCGTCTTATAAGCCGACTACAAACATAACCCTTTATGCAGTTTGGTATTCAAACGGATCGGCAACAATCAGTTCAACAAAACCCACAAGAAGCGGTTATACGTTCCTTGGCTGGTCGACAAGCAGCTCAGCAAGTTCTGCTTCGTATTCATCGGGTTCTTCAATCAGTATTTCTTCAAACACAACACTCTATGCTGTCTGGAAGAAAAATCCGACTACATCATATACTGTTAACTACAATGCAAACGGTGGTTCTGTTTCCCCGTCAAGCGCAACAGTGACGGCGGGAAATTCTGTAACATTGCCGACGCCAAGCAAAACTGCCACCATAACGTACAATGCAAACGGGGGAAGCGGTGCACCGTCTTCACAGAATGTTTCATTAAGTTGTAGCGGTTGGTCAACAAGCAGTACAGCAAGTTCTGCATCATATTCGTGTGGTTCATCCTACAAACCTACTGCAAATACTACACTTTATGCCGTATGGGGCAAAGGAACAACGACACTTAGCTCAACAAAGCCGACAAGAGCGGGCTATACTTTCCTTGGATGGGCAAATGACAAGAATGCTACTTCTGCAGAATTTCAATCGGGAACAAAAGTATCTTTGAAAGGCAATGTAACAATATATGCAATTTGGAAAGCAGATACATCAACACCCGTTCCGGATGATGTTCTTACGGTACGAACTAAATCATTAAGACTTGATCTCGAAGAGGTTGTTGATGGCCGTTCTACAATTACAATGAAACGAACAAACCTTGGCAATTGTAAGCTTGTTGCTTCATGCTCAACTCCGGAAGCATTAAATTTGGAATTTACCGAGAGTATATATGAGGATTCGGTAACATTGAATGTCGAAACAAATGGTGTTAAAGGAGAATTTATTGTATACGTTAGACTTTATAACAGTTCAAAAACAGTGCTTTATCAGGAGGAACAGATTAAAGTAGTTGTAAAGGATACCCCATACGATACTATCTATCTTAATTATAAGGATACCTATTCGGTAAATAACGGTTCTGATTATGCAACATATGAGTCAGAAGATAGTTCTATTGCAAGTGTGGATTCAAATGGTAAAATTAAAGCCAATAACACCGGATCTACAATTATTTATGCCATGGATGAGGTAGACGCTAATCTCAGAATGTATAAGGTTGAAGTAGATTACAATTTCTTCCAGTGGTTAATATTAATATTCCTCTTCGGCTGGATTTGGTATTAATCGTCGCAAGACAAACAACTAAATGAAAATGACCGCTCTCATTTGAGGGCGGTCGATTTATATATATATAATGTATAACTTTATATAATGCATAACGCTTTTTATAATGTATAGCGTTTTTTAAAAGTGAGTGTAATTATCCGTCAATTCTGTGTCCGCTGAGCTTAATGTTGCCGATAAAGGGAAGTTTTGCCGTGCCTACGACGCTGTCTCCGTCAAAGGTTGCGGTGACCGGGATTTTTTTGCCCTTAAACATGTCGCTTTCGGCAACGGCACGCAGGGTATTTCCCTCTTCAACAACGTCTGTGACCCTGAATGCGGGGGCATTTTCGCCGACTATTTCAAGTTTGAAGTCATATTGACCGTTTTTATCGCTTATTGTAACTCTGCCCGTGCCCCGGAAAAGCATTGTATTAATTGAAGCTTCCCATTTTCCGATTCCTATCATATCTTTGCTCCGTTCGTTTTTTCTTTAGCGTATCACATTTCTTAAGAGCTGTCAACCAAGACAATATTTTTATGGAAAAATCGGTTCAAAATTCGCCTGAAGGTAATTTACAAAAGAAGAATATGGCAAAAGTTTATATTACCAATAAATATTTCAACAAATACACCAATTATAGCATTCGTTTGCCTTGACTTTACTGAAATAATATATTAAAATATAATAGTGTATATTAGGGGTAAAATCGAAATATTGTGTAAAATCCTTGCTTTCGTGTAGGAGGTAATTCGTTTTGAAAAAAGTTGATTTTAGAAGCGCATTTATTAAAAGCACGTTGATGATGCTGTATGATATTTTTGCAGTAAACTTTGCTTACATATTTGTTATGCTGCTTGGCGGCGGTCAGCAGAATATGAGTGCTATCTGGCAAAGAGCTTTGCCGGTTACCGTGATTTTTATTGTGCTTTATCATGCATTTAAGATTTACTCCAGCATGTGGGAATATGCAGGAATTCGTGAGGTCTGGAACGTTGCCATGGCAACCGCAATCGGCGGAATCTCGGGAATTGCGGTTGATTTAATACTTTCAAGCATCGGAGGAGCGGCTTCCGAACTTAAAAACGGCTGCTTTGATGCGTATTTCTATGTTTTCGGCACTCTCGTTGCGATAGTTCTTGTGGCAGGAATGAGGGTAATTTACCGCCTTGTCAGAAGATATTACCGTGAGAGAAGTCTCAAAAATGAAGAGAAGCTCGACCGTGTAATGATAGTCGGTGCAGGCGATATGGGTATGATCATTATCAACGAGCTTGAGGTTAATAATTATGCAAGAGGCAAACCGATTATAGCGGTTGACGATAATCCGCTCAAGGTTGGCAAGAGAATCAGAGGAATTCCCGTTAAGGGAACCTGCGATCAGATTCCCGAGCTTGCAAAAAAATATAATATTAACACAATAATTCTTTGCCTACCATCGGTCGGCAGTGAGAGACAGACCGAGATTCTCCGCATTGCGGTTAAGACCGGCTGTAAGCTGAAAACCTCGCCGAGCCTTCTTGAAATGACGGATACGTCACAGAGCGGCAGAATCAGAGATGTTAATATCACCGATCTTCTCTCACGCCCCGAGGTTGAGCTGAACAGAGATGTTTGCAGCTATCTTAAGGATCAGGTTGTCCTTGTAACGGGCGGCGGCGGATCTATCGGCAGCGAGCTTTGCCGTCAGGTTTCTAAGTATCATCCGAAGAAAATTGTCGTCTTTGATATTTATGAAAACAGCGCATATTTGCTCAAGCAGCAGCTTGACGCTTATCATAAAGGAAATCCCGAAATTGATATCAGAATAGGTTCTGTCAGAGATCAGACAAGACTCCGAGAGATTTTTGATGAATTCCATCCGTCAATCGTATTTCATGCGGCGGCTCATAAGCACGTTCCGCTTATGGAGGACAGCCCGAAAGAAGCAGTTAAAAATAACGTTTTCGGAACATTTAATGTTGCAAGCATTGCCGTTGAATATAACGTAAAACGTTTTGTAAATATCTCGTCGGACAAGGCTGTTAATCCGGCCAATGTCATGGGTGCGACCAAGAGAATCACAGAAATGATTGTGCAGTATTTTGAACGTAAATGCAAAAACAGCACGATCTTTGCTGCCGTGCGTTTCGGAAACGTTCTCGGCTCAAGCGGAAGCGTAATTCCAATCTTCACCGAGCAGATTAAAAACGGCGGACCGGTTATGGTTACTCACCCTGAGATAACAAGATATTTTATGACGATTCCCGAGGCTGCACAGCTTGTTGTTCAGGCAGGCGGACTCGCAAAGGGCGGCGAGATTTTCGTCCTCGATATGGGCGAACCCGTCAAGATTGTTACCCTTGCGGAAAATCTTATTATGCTTTCGGGTTATAAGCCGTATACGGAGATTGAAATTAAATTTTCCGGTCTTCGCCCGGGTGAGAAACTTTATGAGGAACTTGTTCTCGACGAGGAAAGCAGCGAACGAAAGATGACGGCAAATAACAAGATTTTTGTAACAAAGCCGGTTGATATGGACGACGAACTCTTTGAAAAAGAACTTGAAAAGCTTAAAAAAGCCGACGCGAACGAGGTAAGAGGAATTATTAAAGAGATAGTTCCCAACTTTAAAGAAGCTGTAATTGACTGATTGAAATTTTTCATGAGAGAGTGAATTCGGTGTACAAATATATCAAAAGAATTATTGACCTATCGGTTGCACTTGTTTTGTTGGCGGTTTTGTCCCCGCTGATGGCTTTGTCGGCAATTCTTATTGCGGCAGGTCATGACGGACCGATACTTTTCAAGCAGAAAAGGCCGGGAAAAAACGGCAAGATTTTTACTGTATATAAGTTCAGAACCATGTCCACGAAGGCCTATGATGAAAGCGGCCGAGAGCTTAGCGATTTTGAAAGAATGACAAAGGTAGGCCGCCTGCTCAGAAAAACAAGTGTGGACGAGCTTCCTCAACTTTTAAATATAATCAGGGGCGATATGAGTTTTATCGGTCCAAGACCGTTGCTTACAGAGTATCTCGAACTGTATTCTCCGGAACAGATGCGCCGACATGATGTTTTACCGGGTATTTCCGGTTGGGCACAGGTAAACGGACGCAATACCCTGACATGGGATGAAAAATTTGCATATGATATTTATTATGTGGATCACTACAGTTTTTTGATGGATATGAAAATTTTTATTAAAACCATTGAAAATGTTATTCGTCAGGACGGAATAAACAGCGGCAATGAAAACACCATGGAAAAGTTCAAAGGAAACAGGGAAACGGAAAGCGCTTAAAGCAATCGGCGAATAACCGAACCCGTGCAGGTTTACCAAAGGAAAGGATGCTTTGCAATGAAAAAAATTCTTTATGTTGCAACTGTTGCGGAGCATTTTTACTATTTCCACTTGCCTTGCTTCAAAATGTTTAAGGAAAAAGGTTGGCAGGTTGATGTTGCATGTCATGGAGACAGAGAATTGCCGTACTGTGATAATAAATTTGAAATTCCCATCAAACGTTCTCCTGCCGACAAGGAGAATATTCAAGCGTATAGAGAGCTGAAAGCGATAATAAAAAAAGGAAACTATGATATTGTGCATTGCCATACGCCGATGGGAGGAATCCTTGCCAGACTTGCGGCGAAAGATGAACGGAAAAAGGGAACAAAGGTGATTTATACCGCTCACGGCTTCCATTTTTTTAAAGGAGCGCCTTTGCTTAACAAGGTCATTTTTTATCCCATTGAGTGGGTCATGTCAACAATGACCGATTGTTTGATAACTATAAACAGCGAGGATTTTTCCGTTGCAAAAAAACATCTTAAGGCTAAAAAGATTGTTAAGGTAAACGGTGTCGGATATAACAGCGACCTTTTTTATAAGATTTCAGAAGAAGAAAAAATCAGACTTCGTAAAGAAAAGGGATACCCGGAGGATGCGATAATTCTGATTTATGTGGCAGAAATGAACGCTAACAAAAATCAGGGTATGCTTGTTCGCATGATGAAAAGACTAACGAAAGAAAACAAGAATATCAGACTTCTTATTGTCGGTGCGGATAATTACGAGGGTAAATATATAAGGCTTGCCGAAGAGCTTGGCGTTTCCGCTTATATAGATTTTCTCGGACACAGGAACGATGCCTGTGATCTTGTTCATTTAAGTGACATTGCAGTCGGTTCAAGTCTTAGGGAGGGCTTGCCGGTCAACGTTATGGAGGCTATGGCTTGCGGTTTGCCGGTTGTTCTTTCGGATAACAGAGGTCACCGTGAGCTGTGCAGAAACGGCAGTAACGGTTATATCGTTGCACCCGATGATGACGAAACAATGGCAAAAAGAGTTGCCGAATTGATTAACGATAAAGCTTTATACAACAAATTTTCCAAGAATTCACTTGAGCTTATCAAACCGTATTCAAAAGAAGAGGTATTGCAGGAGCTTGAAGCTGTTTATAACGAATATATATAATGATAACACGGTGTAAGGCTCGGCGTGTGCCCTGCTTGACGTTATAAGTTTTCTTGGGAGAAAGGAACGGAATGATAAATTTTAATTTCGATTTCTATGAAATAGTAGTATGGGTTGCCACGATTGTTATGTGCTTGGTTGCAGTGGCGGCTCGTTCTGTTCCGCTCAAAGCTCAAGGCGGGCTCGGCCAACCTTTGCCGAATCCTATTGCAGTTATACTTCCGTTAGCCTTTTATATGCCGTTTGCCGGTCTGAGAAAAACAATCGGAGATACATTCTTTTATATGTATTCTTTCGAAAACATGCCGGATGAAGGAAACGAAGTAAACCTTAAGATGATAATCGACGGAAATATGTTTTCCTTTATTCAAAATATTTTGAGAAACAGAACAGACGATCCGCAGGTCTTGATTTTTGTTTGCACCGCACTTGCATTGATTCCTGTGCTGATCATTTTATATTTGTATTCGTCACCGTTTGAAATGTCAATTTTTCTGTTTGTCGCATACGGATACCTGGGCGGAATGATGGACGGAATGAGGCAGTATATGGCGGCCGCCATAGCGTT
>FR882086.1:109820-116561 GCA_000434915.1 Ruminococcus sp. CAG:563 | reverse complement strand
CCATAGCGTTGTTGGGAACAAGATTTTTGTTTTCTATGAAACGCGGCTCTTTCTTTAAGTATGCCGTTTTCGTGCTGTTGGCTTATTGTATGCACAGCAGCGCACTTATACTCTTATTAATTTATTTCGTTGTTCGCCGAAAGGCATGGACGATAGGTTCTTATGTAATTTTGCTTGGAAGTATTATTGTAACGGTTTGTTTTGATGCAATTCTTCCGTCGTTCCTTGGTGCACTTGAAGAAACAAGCTATTCAAACTATGCCGAAAACGGCTGGTTTACCAACGGAACCGAGGGTGGCAGCAGCCTGTTCAGAGTTGTGCTGACCGCCGCACCGGTTGTGGTTGCATATTTGAATCGTGAAAGAATGAATCGGCTTGGGCATATAGGCGATATTCTTATAAATATTTCTTTTTTGAGCATGGCAATATACATTATTGCAAGCTATAACTGGATTTTTGCGAGAATCGCAATATACTTACAGGCTTATTTCATTATTTTTACAGGCTGGGTCATAACATATGCGGTAAAACCAAAGGACCGAGCAATATATACGACCGGAACAGTCATAGCCTTTTTCCTATTTTCCCGATTTATATCATATCAGATTTACATGTACCAATCGGACTATTTCCTCCCGGGAAGAAGGCTTTTCAGATGAGGTATTTTAAATGAAATATTTTTTGTTCAATCATACAGGCAGCAAAAATCACGGCTGCGAAGCTCTTGTAAGGGGCACTGTAAATATAATTGAGAACAGTGACGAAAAGGCAAAATTTGTTCTTTCCACACTTGACCCCGAGGCGGACAGTGTAATAAATGACGTCGAGATGAAAAGGGCGGAAACGAGAGAGCTGACGTTGCCCGAGAGAATAATTGCGTCGCTGGATTTGAAAATTAACAAGTCCGAGGAGTATGCCTTGGAAAAAATGTATTCGCCAATAGTTTCCGATGCTTCGGATTGTGATGTTTGTCTCTCGATTGGCGGGGATACATATTGCTACGGTGATAACCACGGAGTACAGGTCCTCACAAGAGAACTTAAAAAGTGCGGCAAAAAAACTGTTCTTTGGGGAGCCTCAATCGGCGAGGAGGATATTACCGAAGAGAAGCTTGAAAGCTTGAGAGATTTTGATGCAATTTTTGCAAGAGAACCGATCACATATGAGCTTCTTAAGGAAAAACAGGCAAATGAAAATGTGTATCTTTTTTCTGATCCGGCGTTTTGTATGGAGAGGGCAAAGATTGAGCCTATTGAGGGCTTTGCCAAGGGAAATACGCTTGGATTTAATATAAGCCCTCTTGTTGCAAAGAAGAATCCGAGAGCGAAAGAAATTGCCGAAGAATTTATAGAGTTTATTTTTGAAAACACAACATTGAAAGTGCTGATTATTCCACATGTCGTTGAAAGTAATAACAATGATTATGATTTTATGAAACCTATTTATGATAAATTTGCCGAGACCGGAAGAATAGAAATTCTGCCGCCGACACTGGGAGCAAGAGAGTATAAAGGATACATTGCACACACGAGATTTTTTGTCGGAGCAAGAACGCATGCAACCATTGCCGCATATTCAAGCGGAGTGCCGACGATTGCTCTCGGTTATAGTGTTAAGGCAAGAGGTATCGCAAAGGATATTTTCGGCGAAGAAAAGTTTGTCCTTGATTTTAATTCAATGAGTGATGCAGAAAGCTTGGAAAAAGAGTTTTTGAAATTGGTTGAAAATGAAAGCGAAATTAAAGGAGAGCTGATGAGAAGCATACCTTTGCGAATGAGAAGTGCGATGGAAGCAGGGGAAATGCTGAAAAAAATCTGACAGGAGTGGCAGCATGAAAAAGCAGATACTTTTTGTTATACCCTCAATGCGAAGCGGTGGGGCGGAAAAAAGTCTTTTAACCGTGCTTACACTTTTTGACTACAAAAAATATGATGTTGATCTGCTTTGCTTTCGTCATGACGGATTGTTTTTTGATAAAATTCCGAAAGAAGTCAATGTCATAGGCGGAAACGAAGATTATGAAATGTTTGACGGCAATGCCGTGCAGGCAGTAAAATATTTTTTAAAAAAAGGGAAGCTTTTTTCTGCTGCGGACAGGTGGAAATATTCAAGGGCTTTATCTGCAAAAGATTTGCATGAGGCAGAAGAAAGTCAGTGGAAATATTTAAAAAAACAGCTTCCGAAATTAACAAAAAAATATGACTGCGCAATAGGATATCTTGAGGGGAACGCAAACCGCTTTATTACCGAAGAGGTGCAGGCCGAAAGGAAGATATGCTATATTCACAATGATATCGAAAAGCTCGGCATTGATAAAATAAGCTACGAAAAAACTTTTGCCGCTGCCGATAAAATTGTAACGGTTTCGGAACAATGCAAACAAAGTCTTTTGAATAATTTTCCGAAGTTTTCGAAAAAAATCTGTGTAATAGAGAATATAATCAGCCGTGAAATTGTTTTAAAGGAAAGCAAAGAAATAAATGCATTCCCGGATAAAAAAGATGAGATAATTATTTGCACGGTCGGAAGATTTTTTGAGCAGAAAAACATTCCCCTTGCGATAGATTCCTGCGCCGAGCTTGTGAGCAGAGGGGAGAAAATCAAATGGTATCATATCGGAGACGGCCCTCTGAAAAGCGAAATTGAAAAGAGAATTTCCGAAAACAATTTGGAAGACATCTTTATTCTGCTCGGAGAAAGGGCGGAACCGTATCCGTATATGGGTCAGTGCGACATCTATGTTCAGCCGTCCCTATATGAGGGGAAATCCATAGCCATCGATGAAGCAAAATGTCTTTGCCGTCCGATAGTTGTTACGAATTTTTCGACGGTTAAAGATCAGATAACAGACGGGGTCAACGGATTGATTTGTCAGATGACCAAGAGTGACATGGCAGATAAAATTGAAACCCTTATAAAAAATGAAGCGGAAAGAAAAAGGCTCAGTGAAAATCTTTTCAATGAAAAAACAGGCAACGAAGAAGAGCTTGAAAAAATATACAGCATAATCAACGGGTGAGGCAACGTAAATGACAGTAATCGTAATTTTTCTTTTAATAATAATTGCAATACTCGGCTACGATCTGTGGGAGGATTTTTTAACGTGGCTCGGTCGAATAAAGATTGGCCGGCTCACGGATTCCGAATGGCACGATAAGACCCGAAAGATTTTGCTGAAATGGATGTCAAAAGGAACTCCGGAGGTTCTGATAAACGACAATAAAAAAGTTAATATTTTAAAGAAAATAAATGACTACGGAAAAATTACATCTGTAACATACTGGCAGGATGCTTCGCTGCTCAAGGCTGCAAACAGCATGAACGAAAACCTTGAATCAGAGGTAAAAAATCTTGCAGAAAGATTTATTCCGAGTGCCGACGGAGAATGGAAATTTCTTCCGAAGAGAATTGACAGTGCAATGTTTTGTTATGAGCTGCTGTCGAGCAAATATATTGATCCTGAAAAAATAAAGCCGGCTATGGGCAATTCCGCTTATATGCTGAAAGTAGCCGCAGAAAAGAACGGTTCAATTCCGTATAATGAGACCTTTCCTAAATATCGTCTTGTTGACACGGTTGGCATGGTATGTCCTTTTTTGATAAAATATGCTCTTGTATATAATGAGAAAGAATATATTGACATTGCAATGAAGCAGATCAGGGAATACTGCAAAAACGGAATTGATGAAAAAACGAAGCTTCCGTTTCACGGATTCTGTGATGAAACCTTTGAGCCGCTCGGCGTTTGCGGTTGGGGCAGAGGCTGCGCTTGGTGGGCAATCGGATTGGTCGACAGTCTCAGAGCATTGCTTAGTGCCGACGGCTTTAACCGAGAAAAAGCAGAGCTTTTAAAGCTATCAATAGAGTTTTTGGATACAATGAAAAAATATATTCATGATGACGGAACGGTTGATCGCATTGTTGTCAGTTTTTCTATACAGGACAGTTCGGCATGTGCGATGCTTGCGTATTGCTATGCATATATGGCTGATCTTTTAAAAAATGAAGAATACAAAAACCTTGCCGAAAAAATGAGGCAGAAATTGAAGTTTGTGACCAGAAGAAACGGCATCGTTGATTTTTCGCAGGGTGATACTCACGGAATCGGATTCTATTCCGAAAAGCTTTGTATTGTTCCCGCTGCACAAGGATTCACTATTGCGGCGGACGAACTTTTGAATAATTTATAAAATTTAATTGACGCTAATCGAATTAATTTTGCGAAAAGGAGGGCTTGGTATGATTGATTTGCACTGTCACATTCTTCCGGGGATGGATGACGGCTCAAAAAATATGGACGTATCCGTTCAGATGTGCCGAATTGCAAGGCAGAACGGAATAAAACACATAGTTTGCACTCCGCATATTACTACCGTCGGAGACATAGATGATTTCGTGAAAATAAGAAATGGCAAGCTCCGTGATTTGCAAGGTATAATCAACAACCTTGGCCTTGGTATAACGCTTTACCCGGGTGCGGAGGTGTATGTTGATGACGATATTTTCTTTTCGACGGATCTTAAGAGGCTTGCCGTTAACGGCAGCAGATACATTCTTGTTGAGTTTGCGTTCAGAAATGTTTCAATGAAAAGAATCGTAAACTATCTTAATGCAATAATAGATATGGGGCTCATTCCAATTGTGGCACACCCGGAGCGATATGAATATTTTCAGTTTGACTATGATGAGGTCAACACCCTGATACGCAATGGGGTTCTGTTTCAAATAAACGCCTCCAGTCTTGCGAGTCTTGACGGCCCGCAGGAATTTGAGCTTGCATATGCCATGGCCTATACAGGAGCAGCATCTTTCATTGCGACCGATGCACATTCATCTCACTACAGAATGAACGACCTCATGAATATGATGAATTTCTTCCCGCCCGATATAAGCCAGTTTAATATGCAAATGATGGTTCATGATGCGGCCAAATGTGTGCTTACGGATAAGGAGATTCCTCTTGTCAATCGTGGTGAAATATACAAAAGAGGCTTTTAAGGTTGACTATTTGCGAAAGATAAACTATAATTAAACAATGGAGATGATTTGAAAATGCAGGAATTGGACGTCGGCAAGAATATATACTACAATGAGTCCGGCCCGTCGCTCGATATGGGCAGACTGGCTAAGAATCTTATATCAAAGCTTTGGATTATGCTGCTTGTCGGTGCGATTTTTTCCGGTGCGGCTTTTGCGATTGCGAAAGCAACATATGTCGAAACGTACAAGGCGTCCATGACACTGGGATTTATGTCGACCCAGTATGTTATAGTTAAAGATTATTCAAACAGCAAGGATTCAACTCCGCAGTATAAGAAGGAAACAAAGTTTTCTTCAGGAAATCAGATTTCTTATTATCAGTATCTTATAAAAGGCAGTGAAATGCTTTCTACAATCCAGCAGACACTTGCGGCCGATGAGGTCGGCAAGGAGTATTCAACCTCGTTTATTGAAAACAGTCTTTCGATTGAGGACACCGGTATCGGGGGCTTTTTCCAGATAAGTGTTACCAGCACAGATCAGGGCTATTGCGAAAGAGCATTGAAGGTTGTTCTTGAAAAATTCCCGGAATATGTTCAGGGATATGACAACACAATTTCTATTAAGCTTATTAAAAACCCGACGGCTCCCGTTGTTGCCAATTCTGACGATGCGACGACAAAGGCGCTTTACGGCTTTATTGTAGGTGCCGTAATAGTTGCGTTTATTGTATTTATTATAACAATTACAACGAACACAGTTCTCACGCTTGACAATATGAGGCGAGAAATTAACGTTACCGTTCTCGGTTCTGTTCCGCTGCTTGAGAAAAGGTCGGGACTTTTCAACCAGAAGAAGAAATCCCCACAGGGATCATTGCTGATTACCGACACCTCAAAGGTCAGCTTTGCTTTTGTTGAAAGCTTTAAGGCAATCAGAACAAAAATTGAAAATGTTAAAGCCGAAAAGGGCTACAAAGCTTTTGTTGTTACAAGTACATATGAGGATGAAGGAAAAACAACCGTTGCGGTTAATATTGCATGCTCGCTCGCTCAAAAGGGTAAATCTGTTCTTCTCATTGACAGTGACCTCAGAAAACCGGCAGTTCTTCACGCCGTCGGTGTTAAGAGCGACACCAGATATGGTCTCATCCCGATAATTAAAGGAACGTCAACGTATGTTGATTCTATTAAGTTTATTAAATCCCTCGGAATTTTCGTTTTACCTACCGGCGGTATATCGCTGAAATCAACGGAGGTTCTTGATACGGACAAGGTTAAGGCGGTTATAGAACAAGCTCGTAATGAATTTGACTATATTATCATAGACTCTCCGCCGGCTCACGTCGTATCGGACAGCCTTGTTATAGCACCGCTTGCAGATGGTATTATTTATAATATTCGTCGTGATTATGCAAAGGTATCGGAGATTAACCGTACGCTTGATGAAATAAGAAGTGCCGACATTGAGATTATCGGCGCAGTATTTACAATGAGTGCCGGTGAAGAAAACAGCAGGTATTATCGCCGCAAGGGTTATATGCGCTATGGCGGATACTATGGCAGGTACGGCAGATACGGACGCAAAAAGAAGCAAAGCTCGGGCGGATATGGCTATGGCTACGGTTACGGTAACGGTTACGGCTACGGCGGATATGGTTATGGCGGCTACGGCTATGGTAACGGTTACGGCTACGGTTATGGCAACGGCTACGGTTATGGTAACGGTTACGGCTTAAAGGGGGGGGGGCGGTGGGGGCAG